>CACYOR010000071.1 GCA_902775985.1 Oscillospiraceae bacterium | reverse complement strand
TGCGCCAGACAAGGCGGACTCCGCAGAGCATAATGGAGATATATGGTCAAGGAGGCCAACGCAGTATGGCACAATTCTGGCCGGAAAGAATCCGAGATTCCTATCAGTTGTCAGTATCAAGAGGATTGACGGAATAGCGATAGGGATCCCGCAGAAGTGAAGCCCAAAGTGCCGCCGCTTCGTTGGTGATATGGACATACTGATCCGAACAGTAGACGTCCGCCAGGGCATTGAACTCATCCTTGAAGAAATGAGCAATGTCCACATACACACAGTCGTTATCCTCGCAGAACTGTTTGAGTTCTTCGTTGTAGCCGTCGATCACGCCGTTGCCGTCGGGGAGATACTCCGCATAACGGTAAACCGGGAAGCAGGACTCAATGTAAAACGTCAAATCCGGGTTTTTCTCCCGGATCCGATCCAGCATGATCTGCCACAGTTCCATGGTGCCGGGTACGCCGCCCTCGCGGGCCACGTCGTTGACGCCCAGCATGATGAACACCTTCCTGGCTCCGGTCAGCGCGACCGCATCCTCCACGGAATGCGCCTGGCCCTGGATCCAGACCTGAAGCTGTCCGGAAACAGCGTTATGAACCGAATAGGAATTGGGGCAGAGGAACATGACCTCTCCCAGATCTCCGGAATCATAGCAATAGGTCTCCAGAATGTGAGAGATGGAATCCCCCAGGATCACCGCATCCGCAAAAAAGTCCAGTGGGATTCTCTCCTCTTCCCGCAAGACCGCCGGCTTTTCCACCGGCATGGTCGCACCGAGAGATGCAAAGACCAAAGCAGCCAGCAGAAGGCAGCAGATCAGTTTGCGAAGCTTCATGTTATGCCTCCTTGGACGCGTCAAAATAAGCTTTTGCCGTCTCCATATCCCGGCGGATCTGTTCGCTCAATTTCTCTACATCGTCAAACTTCGTCTCCGGGCGCAGGAAGGAATAAAACTCCACCCGGGCCTGCCGCCCGTAGAGATTCCCGCTGTAGTCCAGCAGATGACTCTCCACGCTGACCCGCTCCCCGGCGCTGACGGTCGGGCGCACGCCCACATTGGTGACCGCCACATAGGAGTTGCCGTCTTCCAGATAGACCTTGGTGGCATAGACGCCGTGGCGCGGGACAAGCACCCCCTCCGGGAAATACATGTTGATCGTGGGCGTCCCCATCTTGTGTCCCAGATGATAGCCGGAGTGCACCGTGTCGGAGAGCATATGGGGATGGCCGAGCCAGCGGTTGGCCTCCTCCATCTCTCCGTTTTCGATGAGCTGCCGGATGCGGGTGGAACTGACGATCTGCCCGTCCAGCATGACCGGCGGGATGATATCACAGCCGAGGCCATGATCTTCACAGTACTCCTTCAGGCGCTCAGCCGTGCCCAGGCCCTTATAGCCAAAGCAAAAATCGTGTCCCACCACGATCCAGCCGATGTTCAGCTCCCGGATCAGGGATTCGATGAACACGACCCAGTCCATCTGCATCATGCTCCGGTTAAAGTGGAGGAACACCACGTTGTCGATGCCGAACTGACGTCGAATGATGTCCTCCCGCCCGATGGCACTGTTGATCAGCGGAACGCTTTTCCCGAATACCAAAGTGTCCGGATGGACGTCAAAACTCAAAACAGACGGTACCGCTCCAATCTCCGCCGCGCGCTCCTTGGTGCGGTTGAGAAGGGCGGCATGGCCGATGTGGACGCCGTCAAAAAAACCAAGGGCAATTGCTCTCTGTATCTCTGCCATTGCTTAAACCTCGAAAAAGCTTTTTATCGTTAGGAGTTTCCCCTGCTCGGCCTTGCACAGAGCCAGGAACTCTCCTTTATCGCTGTAGATGCGATAGCGGCCTTCCGGTAGCTTTATACCGGGCTGACCGCCGACCCGGAGAATCGCCTCCGCCTTTCCGGTGATTGTCGCCTTCTCCTCGTCAAACAGCGTGTCCACCGGGAGAAGCAGGCTCTCAGGCTGTCCGGCGTCCGCCGCTTTCTGCACCTCATCCAACGTATGGGCGTCTTCCAATCGGAACGCCCCCGCCCGGGTCCGCCGCAGGGAACTCATGCAGCCGCCGCAGCCCAAAGCGCGGCCGATATCGTGGCAGAGCGTCCGCACATAGGTGCCCTTGGAGCAGCGGACGTCCAGCAGAAAATCCTCCCCATCTCTCCCGGCCACTTTGAGCTCATGGATGGTGATCCGGCGAGGCCGACGCTCCACTTCCCCGCCGCGTCGAGCGATCTCATAGAGCTTCTGCCCCTTGACCTTGATGGCAGAATACATCGGAGGAATCTGCTCGATCTCGCCCCGGAAAGAAGCCAGAACATTTTCCAGTTCCTCAACACTGACATCTCGCTTCTCCCCGCCGATGGGATGGCCGGTGATATCCTGGGTGTCGGTCTCCAGTCCCAGCCGCAGCCCGGCCCGGTAGCGCTTCTCCTGGCTCTCGGCAAATTCCACCGCGCGGGTCGCGCGGCCCACGAAGACCACCAGTAATCCCGTGGCCTTGGGATCCAGGGTTCCGGAGTGGCCGATGCGCCGCTCCCGGAGGACGCCCCGAAGCTTGGCCACCACATCGCTGCTGGTCCAGCCGGAGGGCTTGTCGATCAGCAGAATGCCCGTCATGGGCAGACCTCGTCGATCACCGCCAGCAGCATGGTTTTGGCTTTTTCCGGCTCCGCGGCGATAGTGCAGCCCGCCGCCATGTCGTGCCCGCCGCCGCCAAAGGCCGCGGCGATGGCATTGCTGCTGACACCGGGCACGCTGCGGATGGATATCTTGCTCTCTCCGCTCTCCAGTTCCCGGATCGTCACATTGATCTCGCTGCCCTCAGCGCGCCCGGAGAGGCCGGCCAGATCGTCAAAGTCGTCCGCCGTGGCACCGCTGCGGCGCAGCATGTCCCGGGTGATCGTGGCGATTACCAATCGTCCGTCCCGATAGAACTCCATGGAGGAATAGATCAGCCCTTCAAGGCGGATGCGCGCCGGCGAGACCTTACGGAAAAAGTCCCGCGCCACAACGTGGCCCGCCGCGCCAAGGCGCAGCAGTTCCGAAGCTGAGGCCAGCGTGTGGTAATCGGTATTGGCATATTGAAAGCAGCCGGTATCGGTGGTGACGGCGATATAGAGGAGCGTCGCCTCCTCTTCGGTCACGTCTCCGCAGAGGCACTCGATCAGCTCCAGGACGATCTCCCCACAGGAGGATTTTTCATCCCGTATCAGTTCATTTTCCGCGTAGTGGGCATTGGTGGGATGGTGGTCGACGCAGAGCCAGACGTCTCCCTCAAAGCCCTCGGCGAAGAGCCCCGGCGTCGCCACATCCACAGCGATCACCAGAGAGGTTCCGCTCTCCTCTTCGGCGACAAGCGCCCCCACATAGGGGCGCATTTTTTTCGTCAGGCCGGGGTTGGGAATCAGCACAGCCTGTTTTCCCAACCGGCGCAGCGCAAGGCAGAGCGCCCCCGCGCTGGCCAGGGTGTCCCCGTCCGGGTTCTTATGGGTCAGGATGCGATAGTCGTCATGCTCCCGCAGGAGCTTGGCACACTCCCGATAGTTCATGGAATCACTCCTCAGAATCCTCGTCTTCGTCGTGTTTGATGTCCAGAGAATTGATGACCTCGTTGATATGGGCCCCGTATTCGATGCTATGGTCGACCTCAAATACCAGCTCCGGTGTGTAGCGCAGGCTCATGGTATTCCCCAACTCCCGGCGCAGCCAGCCGGCGGCGGATTTCAGGCCCTTCTTGAATTCCTTTTCGTTCTCCAGTCCCAGCACGCTGAGCCAGACCTTGGCATAGCGCAGATCGCCCGTGGTCTCCACGCGCGTCACGCTGATCATGCCCTGCTGCACCCGGGGATCCTTCACCTGGGGGATCAGTTTGGACAGGACAAACTGGATATCGTCGTTGGTTCTCGCAAGCTTATTGGATGGCATGGTATCCTCCTTACAGCCATGTAGGGGCTGGCCTTCCGGCCGGCCCCTACGGATCGTTTATACTGTTCTCAGGCGTTGATCTGCTCCATGACGAAGCACTCGATAATGTCGCCCACCTTGATGTCGTTGAATTTCTCCACCTGCATGCCGCATTCGTAGCCGTTGGCCACTTCCTTGACGTCGTCTTTGAAGCGGCGTAGGGAGGCCAGGCTGCCCTCGTGGATGACGATGTTGTCACGCAGGACGCGAACCTCGCAGCCGCGCTGGATCTTGCCGTCGGTGCAGTAGCAGCCGCAGACGGTGCCGATCTTGGAGACCTTGTAGGTCTCGCGCACTTCGGCGTGGCCGATGATGTTCTCCTGGAACTTCGGCGCCAGCATGCCCTTCATGGCCGCTTCGATCTCGTTGATGCAGTCGTAGATGACACGGTACATGCGCATATCCACCTTGCTGCGGGCGGCGCTGTCCCGGGCGGCGTTGTCCGGACGGACATTGAAGCCCACGATGATGGCGCCGGAGGTGGCGGCCAGCATCACATCGGACTCGTTGATGGCGCCGACAGCGCTGTGGATAACCTTGACGCGCACCTCGTCGTTGGAGATCTTCTCCAGCGAGGTCTTGACCGCCTCGGCCGAGCCCTGAACGTCGGCCTTGACGATGATGTTGAGGGTCTTCATCTCGCCGGCCTGGATCTGGCTGAACAGATCCTCGAGGCTAACCTTCTTGGTGCCGGCCAGGCCGTTGTTATTGGCCTGACTGATACGGCGCTCCTCGGCCAGCTCTCTGGCCATGCGCTCATCCGCCACGGCGTTGAACACATCGCCCGCGCTGGGAACTTCGGAGAGACCGGAGATCTCCACCGGCGTAGAGGGACCGGCCTCGGTCACGCGCTGGCCCTTGTCGTTGATCATGGTGCGCACACGGCCCACCGCGGTACCGGCGATGATGATATCGCCCAGCTTCAGGGTGCCGTTTTGCACCAGGACGGTCATGATGGGCCCGCGGCCCTTGTCCAGACGGGCCTCGATCACGGTGCCCTTGGCGGCGCGGTTGGGGTTGGCCTTCAGCTCCTGAACCTCGGCCAGGATGACCAGGTTCTCCAGCAGGTTGTCGATGCCCATACCGGTCTTGGCCGAGATCGGGCAGATGATCGTATCGCCGCCCCACTCCTCACTGACCAGATCGTACTCGGTCAGCTGCTGCTTGATGCGATCGGGGTTGGCGCCGACGGTATCCATCTTGTTGATGGCCACGACCACCGGGATGTTGGCGGCCTTGGCGTGGTTGATGCTCTCAATGGTCTGGGGCATGATGCCGTCGTCCGCCGCCACGACCAGGATCGCAATATCGGTGACCATGGCGCCGCGGGCGCGCATGGAAGTAAAGGCCTCATGGCCCGGGGTATCCAGGAAGGTGATGGGGCTGCCGTTGATCTCAACGGTATAGGCGCCGATGTGCTGCGTGATGCCGCCGGCCTCGCCGGAGACCACGTTGGCATGGCGGATGTAGTCCAGCAGAGAGGTCTTGCCGTGGTCGACGTGGCCCATGACCACCACAACGGGGGCGCGGGGCTTCAGATCTTCGGCCTTGTCTTCGCTGTCGTCGATAAGCTTCTCCTCGACGGTGACGATGACTTCCTTCTCCACCTTGCAGCCCAGCTCCATGGCGACCAGGGCCGCGGTATCGTAGTCGATGATCTCCGAGACAGAGGCAAACACGCCCATCTTGAAGAGCTGCTTGATGACCTCGGAGGCGGTCTTCTTCATGCGGGAGGCCAGATCGCCCACGCTGATCTCGTCGGGGATCTCGACCTTGAGCTGCTGCTTGCGGGCGATCTCCAGCTGGAGGCGGTTCATCTTGTCCCGCTCCTCCTGACGGCGCTTGGCAGAGGGGCTCTGCTGATTCTGGCGCTGCTTGGACTTGCTGGTGATCTTCTCCTTGTTGCCGCGGCGCATGTTGTTATTATTGACCTTTGCGCCGGCCATATCCTCGAACTTTTCGTTGTACTTCTCGATATTGACGGCCGCGCCGCCGCGGGTGTCCACCACGCGCTTCTCCGCCACCTGACGGGGCACATGGGGTTTGTTCTCCTTCTTTTCCTGACGCGGCGCGGGAGCGGCGGCAGCGGGTGCAGGGGGCGCCTTCTCGGCGGTTTTGCCCTCGGCTTTGGGCGCGGCCTTCTCCGTCGCCTTGCTCTCCTGCTTTGCCTCGGCCGTCTTGGTCTCGGCCTTGGTGGGGGCGGGCGCGGTCACCTTGAAGATATCCTCCAGGCTGGCCGCCTGATTGTGCTGCGTCATATACTCGAAGATAACGTCCAGCTCATGATTCTCCAGGACCTGCATGTGGTTCTTGGGAGGGGCGATGTAGTCGGTAAGGATCTGGGAAATCACCTTACTGGCGACGTTGAAATCCTTGGCCACCTCGTGTACTCGGTACTTAATCATGCTCATACGTTGGTCCTCCTTTTTCCAATCCTCTTGTTGCGCGTCTGCTGCTGTTTCCGTTCCCGCTCATACCGCGCCTGCGTCTCTAAAGCAAGTGCGGCATAGCGCTCCGGCTCTTCGGCAGCAAGCGCTTTCAGCAGGGCGTTTGCAAAACCCAAATCCGTGATCGCCGCCATGGAACCGCCGTTTACCCCCACCGCGGAGGAGAACTCCTCCTTGGTAAAGGGCAGCTCCGCCAGCGGGAGATTTCGTCCGGCGGAGAAGCCCTCCGCCCGGTGTCGGGCGTTCTCGGACGCATCCGACGCCAGCAGCAGCAGCTTGGCCTTGCCGCCGCGCGCCGCCGCGCCGGTGTTCACCTCGCCCACCGCGATCGCGTTTGCCCTGCGCATCAGGCCCAGCAGATGAAGCAGTTTATCCTTCACTCGCCGGCCTCCATTTCCTGTTGTAATCTCTCGTAGACCTCCGCCGGGATCGGGGCAGAAAAAGCATGCTCCAGCGCTTTGGCCTTGAGCGCCTTTTTCAGGCAGGCCGGATCGGGGCAGAGATAGGCCCCGCGTCCGTTCGCTTTTCCTTTGAAATCCAGGCTGATCTCGCCCTCCGGGGAACGCACCACACGGATCAATTCCTTTTTGGGCTTCATTTCACGGCAGCCGAGACACTGCCGCATGGGGATTTTCTTGGGCATCCCGGCCACCGCCTTTCGTCAGTTGTTTCAGGCGTTGTCCGCCTCGCTCTGGGGTTTGATGTCGATCTTATAGCCGGTCAGCTTGGCAGCCAGACGGGCGTTCTGGCCCTCCTTGCCGATGGCCAGGGACAGCTGAGAATCGGGCACCACGACACGGCAGCTCTTGCCGTCTTCCAGCATGGTGACGCTCAGCACCTCGGAGGGGGACAGCGCCGCGGCGATATACTCCTCGGGGTTTTCGCTGTAATTGACAATGTCGATCTTCTCGCCGCCCAGCTCGTTGACAATACTGGCCACGCGCCCGCCCTTGGGACCGACACAGGCGCCGATGGGATCCACGTTGGGATCCTCGGACCAGACGGCCATCTTGGTACGGCTGCCGGCCTCGCGGGCGATGGACTTGATCTCCACCGTGCCGTCGTAGATTTCGGGCACTTCCAGCTCGAACAGACGCTTCACCAGGCCCGGATGCGTCCGGCTGATCAGCACCTGGGGACCGCGGGCGGAATTGCGAACCTCCACCACGTAGACCTTGATGCGGTCGCCCTCCACCAGGTTCTCGGTCTTGATGCGCTCGTTGGGAGAGAGCATGGCCTCGGTAAACTCGCTGTTGGAGGAGATACGGATGGAGACGGCGCCGTTGCGCGGCTCGATGTGGGAGACCACGCCGGTTAGGATCTCATGCTCCTTGGAGGTAAACTCCTCATAGATGATGCCGCGCTCGGCCTCACGAATGCCCTGGATGATGACCTGCTTGGCAGCCTGAGCGGCGATGCGGCCGAACTTCTTGGTCTCCACGGGAACAGCGACCACGTCGCCCAGCTTGGCCCGGCGGCTGATCTTCTTAGCGGCCTCGAGGATGATCTCATGGCTGGGATCCTCCACAGACTCGACCACGGTCTTATTGACGACCATCTCGATCTGCTTTTTATCCTCGTCCAGCAGGACCTGCACGTTATCCTCGCACTCGGGATTGTCGCGGCGGAAGGCCGTCAGCATGGCCTGCTCGATCTTACTGTACATATAGGTACGGGGAATGCCCTTTTCCTTCTCGATATCCTCAATGGCTTCAAAAAATTCTGCGTTCATGTTTGGCTAACCTCTCCTCTGTATTAAAACGTGACATGAAGCTTCACCTGCGCAATCTGCGCCTTGGCAAAGCGAATCTCTTCTTTTCCGACCTTAAGGCTCACATCGCCGTTATCGTAAGCGGCGAGGCTGCCCACATAGAGCTTTTTCCCGTCCCGGGGCTGATAGAGCTTCAGCTCCACCTCCGAGCCCATAAACTGCTCAAAGTCCTCCGGACGCTTGAGCTGCCGCTCCGCCCCCGCGGAGCCCACCTCAAACACATAGCTGTCCGGGATCGGATCGGCCTCGTCTAAAATGGGATCCATCCGGCGGCTGATGCGCTCACAGTCGTCGATGGAGACGCCGCCCTCTTTATCGATATACAGGCGCAGATACCAGCTTCCCGCCTCGCGGATGTATTCCACATCCCAGAGCGAGCAGCCCTCCTCCCGCACCACCGGTTCAGCGAGCGCTCCCACTTTTTCGGTAATCTTACTCATGCTTCTCCACGCTTTCTTCTATACCTGTCTCGGGAAAAAGTCTCACAAAAAAGAGTGGGTCGAGACCCACTCTAATTGAAACCTTAATCCTAACGCTAATACTATAACACCATATCTGGCGGTTTGCAAGCCTTTTTTTCACAAAACCCGGTCAAAACCCGGTCAATATTGGAAGTCCGGATTGTAATGGGCATAGAACTCCTCATAGCAGATGCCCTGTTCCATGATAAAGGTCGCGGCTTCCACGCCCACATAGCGATAATGCCAGGGCTCATCCCAACCGGTCAGCAGCAGCTTCCGGGTGGGATAGCGCTTGATGAAGCCGTAGTTGGCGCAGATGGAGTCCAGATACTCATAGAACTTCTGGTTCATGTTCTCATAGACATAGGGCGTATAGTAGCGCTTATCCATGAGGTCGATGGCCAGGCCGAGCTGATGCTCGCTGGCGCCGGGATAGGCCGTGATCTTTTTAGCCTCCTCCACCGCTTCCTGGTACTTGGGATCCAGATAGTCGGTCACCGGGGGATCAAAGCCCATGGCGATCTGGCTGGCCTTGCCGTCAAAGAGCATCTTCTGATAGGAATAGGTACGGTAGGCGCCGGCCACATAGATGCCAAAGCCCGCATCCCGCAGATCCTGCAGCATGGCGTCCAGATATGGCATGGCCGCCACGGAAAAGAGCTGGGTTGTGCCTTCGATATAGTCCACATCCGGCTCGAACTGAGACGTGAGCAGATGGGCCACCTGATCGTTCACCATGGAATACTGGGGCAGGTCAATATCGATATCCGGCCAGATATCCTCGGTCGGCTCCGGGGTGTTGTACTCATTGGGATCGCCGAAGGTCGCGCTGTCGCTGCGGATAAAGCCGTTGTCGGAGCCGCCGAAAATAACGTCGGTCCGGCCCTCGATGCGGGAAATGACGATCGTATAGAGAGCAAGGCAGAGCGCTGCCATGCACAGGAGCCAGATGGTTTTCTTTTTAAACACGCTCTCACCTTCCTGACGCAAAGATAAAGGTATTATAGCACCTTTCTCCCGGTAATTCAAGCCTGCCCGCTTTCAGCCCGGCGCGGCCTCCTCGCCCATCGCCTCCCGCAGCTTCTCCAGCGCCCGTTTCTCCAGGCGTGAGACATAGCTGCGGCTGATCTTACAGCGCTGGGCCGTCTCCCGCTGCGTCAAGGGGGCGCCGCCGCCCAGCCCGTAGCGCAGACGAATGATCTGCTTTTCCCGCTCGTCAAGCACGGTCTCCACCGCCTCGCGGAGCTGGCGGCCGATCTCCTCGCTGCCGACGCGCTCGGCCATGTCGTCCTCCTGGGCCAGCATATCCAGCAGGGCAAGGCCGTTTCCCTCCCCGTCCGTGTCCAGCTCATCGGAGAGGCTCACATCGCCGCTGCGCTTTTTCTGGCTGCGAAAGTACATGAGCACTTCGTTTTCCACGCACTTGGCACAGTAGGTGGTGAGCTTGATGTTCCGTTCCGGCTTGAAGGTATTGATCCCTTTTATGAGCCCGATGGTGCCGATGGAGATCAGATCGTCCACGTCGTCAGTCTGGGCGTAATACTTTTTCAGAATATGGGCCACCAGGCGGAGATTGTGCTCCACCAGTGTGTTGCGCGCTTCCCAATCCCCTTCCGCCCAGCGGGCAAGGCATTCCTCCTCTTCCGCCTTGCTCAGCGGCCGCGGGAAGGAATCCCCCGGCGCGATACGCAGCATCAGTACGAAGCTTTTCATCAGCAGAATAAACGCGGATTCCAGCATTTCCTCACCTCAGAATCCAGTCTATTCTCTGACTGCCTGACCCAATACGTCAAAAACCGGGAGGCGAAAGCACGCTTTCGCCTCCCGGTCAGTCTGTCAAAAAACTACCCAAATGCCCTCGCTTCTGGTAAAATAGGAGCGGGGGTGTTGTCATGGACGAATGGAAAAAAGACGCGCGGCGAGATGT
>CACYOR010000070.1 GCA_902775985.1 Oscillospiraceae bacterium | reverse complement strand
CAGAATCAGAATTCTAAGTTTTCTCACTCCGTCGTATCCCCCTGTTGTCCTTCCTGTTTATTCAAACGAAATCGGCTCATAGCCCAGCAGTTCCTCACCTGAGAGGATTCGTGCCGGGTTCTCCTCCAGGAGAAGCCGCATATACTCTTCGCCGTACCGTCCCTCCAGCAGACGCCGGATTTCTCCCATATAGGTGCTGCGCTGATAGGGTCGGTGCGCATCGCTGGCCACGCAGGCGACCAGTCCATGTTCCATCAAAAGCTCGGCCGTGTGCATCGGGCCATGGCCAAAGCGTCCCAGCAGACTGCCCTTGTTAACCTGAAGGCCATAGCCGGCCGTGCACCACGCAAAGGCGATCTGCGGATCGTCCTGCAGGAAGAAATAGCGTTCGGGATGGGCGATGATGGGATGAAAGCCCTCACTTACACAATCCTCCAGGATCTGAAAGCAAAAATCCGGATCCTCATTAAAGGCAAACTCCATCAGGAAATAGTCCGTGCCGTTGAGGGTCCATACCCGACCTTCCCGCAGAAGTTCGGGCAGCTCCGGCGTGGCAAAAATCTCCATTCCATGGCAGAGGCGGATCGGGATCTCCGCCCGCTCTTTTTCCGCGTTCAGTTCTTCCCAGCGCTCTTCCAATTCGGCATCGAGGTAATTGTCGATCTCGTCCGGGATGTTGCAGTGGGGCGTGGTCACGAGGGTATCCACCCCGCTCTCCGCTGCCAGAGCCAGCATACTGAGGGACATCTCCATGCTCTCCGACCCGTCGTCCACGCCGGGGAGCACATGGGTATGAATGTCGATCACTGGCTCTTCTCCTTCCGATTTCTATCAGAAATCCATCGCCATCCGGCTGGACTCTTCCTCGCTCAGTTCTGTGACCCGGGTATCCATCACCCGGTATACGCGCTGGCACATGTTGAGCACCGTGGGCCGATGGGTCGTGACGATGCAGGTCTTGTTCGGGCGCTGCTGGATGATGTTGCGCAGCACTTGCCGCTCCGTCGCCACGTCCAGGGCCGAAGTGGCCTCGTCCAGCAGCAGGATCGGGGCGTCGCGCAGTACCGCTCTGGCGATGGCAATGCGCTGAGCCTGCCCTTCGGAGACGCCGCGTCCCCGCTCGCCGAGTCGGCTGTCGATCGTCTCCGGCAGCTTGGACACGAAATCCCAGGCGCAGGCGATTTTCAGCGCCTCGATGATTTCCTCATCCGTGGCATCCTCTTTCACCAGGCGCATATTCTCCGCAATCGTTCCGGACAGGATGGTGTTTCCCTGCGGCACATAGGAGAAAAGGAAACGGCTGTCCGCGTTCATGTCCAATTCCATACCATCTGCGGCGCGCAGGAAAACACGCCCTTCTTCCGGATGGATTAGGCCGAGGAGCAGGCGGATCATCGTGGTCTTTCCCTCCCCCGAAGGGCCCACGATCGCCACGATCTCGCCGGGGGAAGCGCGGAAAGCCGAGTCGACGATGACCGGCTTATCCTCCTGATAGGCAAAGCTCATATCCTCCATCCGCAGCTCAAAGCCCTGGTCGGCCAGTGCCGCCAGTTCCTTGCTCTCGGGGATGTGCTTCTCCCGCGGCAACTCGATCAGCTCACGAATACGGTGGGCTGACACGGAACTGTTCAGGAAAGACGGGATGATGCCCACCACGTTGTTGAAAGCTGCGGAAAGGCGGGAGCGCTGCTCCAGGAAGAGCGTCATGGTGCCATAGGTGATCTGATGGCCCCAGAGCAGATACAGACAATAGCCGAAGGCGGCGTACTGAACCAGCAGTCCCAGCACAGACATAAAGATATTCGTCTGAATGGTAAAGAGATTGTAGTCCAGACTGATGGACTTTAGTTTCTTCTGCCAGTCACGCAGCTTGCGCCCATAGGCTTTCATCACGCCAAAGGACTTGATGGTGTCGAAGTTGGTAAAAGTGTCAACCTCGAAGGCCATCATCTCGCTGCCGGTCTCTTTGACTTTGCGGGCGTATTCCCGCTGCTTGCGCATCAGATACTTGCTCATCAGCAGCATGATCGGCGCGCTGGCGAAGGCCAGCAGGCTCATCACCTTGTTGTAATGCCAGATGAGCGCAAAGGTCACCACGAAGTTATAGAGCGCGATCACAATGGAGGGCAGCCAGCTGATCGCATTTTTGCTGACCGTGCTCACGTCGCTGTTGAAGCGGTTGAGCAGATCGCCGCTGCGGTACGCGTTGATCGCTTTCCAGTCCACATCCATGATCTGATCGAAGATATCAGCCTGAATGTCATTGTTGATGTCCAGGCTGATTTTTGTGGACAGACGGCTGATCAGGCTAGAGAAGAGCAGGCTGAAGGCAGCACTGCCCAGCATGACGGCAATCATCAGCCCCAGCTTGCTGGTCTGATAGCCGGTGATGATATCGATGGCGTATTTGCTGGCCACACTGGCCACGAGGCCGAACGTGGTGCTGACGATGCCGAGCAGCGTATAGAACAGAACCGCCAGCTTATAGCGCTTTGTATAGCCAAAGATCCAGCGCCAATCCTCCAGAATCTCATGGAAGCTTCCGTCCTGCCAGCGCTGGTGGAGCGTATGCAGGGAGTTGAAAAACGCCCGGTTTTCATCAGTCCTCTGATCCATGCATTCACCCTGCCGCCAATGGACGACATACCCCATAATCATTCATTCTATTGTATCATTAGTCTTTTTGTATTGCAAGAGGGAACCCGGAGATTTACATAATTTTGTCAAAACAGCCAAGAAGCCCCACGGTGAGCCGTTTGCTCGATCATAATTATAAACTTTTTGTAACCGAATTGCAATCTTTCTTTTTTCCGCTATACTAAAGTTGGTAATGTTTCCGAATTCTTCAAGAAAGGATGAGGCCTGTGTCCCGCCTTGTAAACCGCCTGAGTGCCGCGTCCTCTGCCCCGCAGCGGCGCGTGGCCGCCTATTGCCGCGTCTCCAGTGATCGGGACGAACAGCTCCGCTCGCTGGAAAACCAAAGGGCCTATTTTGCCCGCCGTGCCGCCGAGGAACCAGACTGGGAGCTGGTGGAGATCTACTGCGAGGCCGGTGTCTCCGGCACGCACCAGGCCACTCGCCCCGAGCTGCAGCGGCTGCTGGGCGACTGCCGCCGCGGCCGGATCGACTTGATCCTGGTCAAATCCATCAGTCGTTTTGCCCGCAACGCCGCCGAATGCCTGATGCTTGTACGGGAGTTGAACGGGCTTGGCGTCGAACTCATATTTGAAAAAGAGGACCTGCGCACCGACCGGGGTGAGGGCGAGCTGCTGCTCAGCATTCTCGCCTCTCTGGCCGAGTCGGAGTCCCGCTCAATCTCTCTCAACTGCCAATGGGCCGTACAGAAGCGCTTTCGCAGCGGCAGCTTCAAGCTCTCCCGCCCGCCATACGGCTACGATCTGCGGGGCGGTCAGCTCATTGTCAATCCGCAGGAGGCGGAGATCGTGCGCCATATTTTCTCCCGCGTTGTGGACGGTGACGGCACACCGACCATCGCCCAAAGCCTGAACGAACGCGGCGTCCCCACCAAGCGCGGCGGTCAATGGCAGGCCGGCACGCTCCTGGCCATGATCAAAAATGTGCTCTTTGTCGGGGATCTGCTGATGCAAAAGACTTATCGGGACGAAGACTACCGCGCCCGGCCCAACCGGGGCGAACGCGACCGCTTCTTGATCTCCGATCACCATGAGGCGCTGGTCAGCCGGGAACTGTTTGCCGATGCCAACCGGGCGCTGGCCCAGCGTGCTGCTAAAGGTGTCGAAACGCAGGAGGCTACGGAAGACCGGGCACGCCACTGTTTCAGTGGGAAGCTGTTCTGCGCCTCCTGCGGCGAGCCTTTAAAGCGGCAAATCACTCGGCGTCTGGATGGTCCCCATCCCTATTGGATCTGCAGACGGCACCTGAAAAGCGCTGCCTCCTGCCCTGCCGAAAAGGTCTGGGAGGAGGAAGTGGAAAACCGCTTTGCCTCGCTCTTCAACAAGTTACTCTTCAGTTATAAGGAACTTCTGCATCCCTTTTGGGATGCAGCACAGAATCAGCGCAGCACCAACTGCCGTCTCGCGTCCATCGGCGCCGCGCTGGAAGAGCTGGTCCGCTGCTTCAGTGCGGGAGGATTGGAGCCCTCTGCCTATCACACCCGTCGGGCCGAGCTTCTGAAAAAGGCCCAGAATCTCCGCGCAGAAGAACAATTTATGGCCGCGAGTTCCTACATAGCACTGGACGATCTCCGCCGGGCGCTGCTCTTTCGCTCGCCGGTCACCCGGTTTTATTCCGAGGACTTCACGCGCTTTGTGGATTCCGTCACCGTGGACAGTCCCCGGCAGCTCTGTTTTCATCTCGCCTGCGGTCTGGATCTAATCGAATCCCTTGTCTCCCGGGAAGAACAGGAGGGCCGCTGATATGTCACGTATTCCCTATGGCTATCGTATTGAAAACGGAACCGCTCTTGTGGACCCGGAGCAGGCCGAGGCGATCCGCCGCATGATGACCCTCTACCTCTCCGGCGATTCCATCCCCGCGGCGGGAAAGGCCGCCGGCATTGTGCTGAGTCCCTCGGCTCTCGGAGCGCTCCTGGGCAACCGCATCTATCTGGGGGACAAGGTCTATCCGCCGCTGATCGACCGAGCGCTGTTCGACCATGTCCAGGAAGAACGGCAGCGACGCGCTCCCCCACCCGGCGCTCACCGCTCGCCACCATGCATTGCCCCGATCGAAACCCGCTTTTGCTTTCTCCCCTTCTCCGATCTGCCGGAGGATCCCCGGCTCCGCGCCCAGATGCTCTACACCTGCATTATTCCCCTCGATGACAACAAAACATAAAAAGGAGTTACCATCATGGAAGTACGCATCATTCCCGCCCACCGCACGGCAGCTAGGCAGGACGCTGTCGCGGCGCGCAGCCTGCGGGTTGCCGCCTACTGTCGGGTATCCACGCTGTTGGAGGAACAGGAGGGCTCCTATGAGGCCCAGGTCTCCCATTACCGCTCTTATATTGAATCCCAACCTGGCTGGGAGCTGGCGGGTATCTACGCCGACGAGGGAATCTCCGGCACGGGCACCCGGAAACGGGAGGAATTCAACCGCATGATCGATGACTGCAGAAAAGGCGAGATCGACATGATCCTCACCAAGTCCATCAGCCGCTTTGCCCGCAACACCCTCGACTGTCTCCAATACATCCGCCAGCTCAAGGAGAAACGGATCGCCATCTATTTTGAAAAGGAAAACATCAACACCCTGGACGCCAAGGGCGAGATCCTGATCACGATCATGGCCTCGCTGGCCCAGCAGGAATCCCAGTCCATCAGCGAGAACGTGCGCATGGGGATTCAGTATCAGTTCCAGCAAGGCAAGGTGCGCGTCAACCACTGCCGTTTTCTCGGTTACACAAAGGATGATAGAGGCAACCTTGTCATCGTGCCGGAACAAGCGGAGGTTGTCCGGAGGATCTACCGGGAGTTTTTGGACGGGAAAAGCCTGCGCCGCATCGCAATGGGACTGCAAGCAGACGGGATCCGGACCGGCTCCGGCGGGCAGCGCTGGTATGACTCCTCCATCCGCTCGATCCTGCGCAATGAAAAATACATGGGCGACGCGCTGCTGCAAAAGACCTACACCGTGGATTTCCTCACCAAGAAGAAACGCGCCAACTATGGCGAGCTTCCCCGCTATTATGTGGAGAACAACCACGAACCGATCCTCTCCCGGGAGATTTTCCAGCGCGCCCAGGGGGAACTGCAGCGCCGCGCCCATGTCCGGGAGGAGAACGGCAGCGCCGGGCAGCACAGCTGCAAATATGCCCTGAGCGGCCGCCTGGTCTGTTCCCACTGCGGCTCCTCTTACCGACGCATGAAAGCCCGGGACGACCGGCACAGCACTTTCTGGCGCTGCAAGCAGCATCTGCAGCAGGCGGACAGCTGCGGCGGCCGCCCGGTTCCGGAAGCGGAGGCGCAGGCCGCGGTTCTGCTGGCTTTGGAGCGCCTCTCCACCAGAAAAGACGCCTACCGCATCCAGAGGGAGCAGATCCTGACCGGACCGTACAAGACCAACAGTCTGGAGCTTGAACAGGTCTTCCTGCAGCTCGCCCGGCTCCAGGAGAAGCTGGCCCGCGGCTCCGGCCTCACCGACGAAGAGCGCGCACAGATAGAAGCGGAAGTGGAGAAAAACCGCCGTCAGCGGATTCGGATCACCGAGCAACGTGCCCGCCTTGCCTACCGCGAGCTTGTGCTCCGCCAACTGCTGGAGTATTACGATCTCTGTACCGACTCATCCCCCAGGCAGAATATACTTCGCTATGACGAGGAAAGGATCCTTCCTCTGCTCAAGCAGGTCCGGGTGATGGATGAGGGCTACCTCGTGCAGTTTCAGATCGGCCCGGTCTTTACCATCACGCTGGATGAGCTTTCCTCCTCCCCTGCCCTGCAATAGAGCTTCCTGATTCTCCCTGTCATCCTTTATTCTCGCCTGTGAGGCGATTTTTCTTGAATCTATAGGATTATTTTTAATTATATATAATTATTCAGGCTTACATAGTGCGCAGTCCAGATTATTGAGGTCCCCGTTGCTCCTGAGGCTGGCGAGTACAGCAAGACAGAGAGCGGTATTGCTGTCTCCGTTGTCACCGAGGACGGCACCTTTGACGAGCCCGTTGTCCTGAGCGTTGCTGCCATTGACGCCGCTTCCGACGCCTATGCCACCGCGGAGGAAGAGCTCGCCAAGATCGGTGTCGGTTACGAGGGCATGGTCGCCTTTGATATCCACTTCACCAGCCAGGCCACCGGCGCCGAGGTCGAGCCGAACAAGCCTGTCGACGTGAAGATCGAGATCACCGATGCTCTTGCGGCCGGCGTGCCCGAGGAGGCCCTGGGCGCTCTCACCATTGCCCACATCTTCGATAACGGCGGCGCTGAGATCGTGTCCGCCCCGGCGGAAGCGCCTGCAGAGGAATCTGTTGGGGAGCCTGAGTTTAGTACTGATAAGTTTTCCACCTTTACCATTTCGTGGAGTCAGAATTGGAGTAACAGATCTGTTACTGTCCATTACGGCTATTTGAGCAACGGTACTACGGGAAGCTTTGAGGAGTTTGATGCTCAGCCTGCGCCGACTCCCTACACCAATACCAACTACCGCGCTCACTTGGTGTATGATTTTACGGGCTATGAGTATTATCAGACTCGTTACACGACCCAGAGCGGTGGCGCAGCAAGCAATCCGTTGAGCGCAACACGGATCGGGCCGCTTCTCCGTTATAATTATGGTTGGGAATATAAGGATTATACTGGCGATGACTGGACAGGTATTAGCAACAATTCTCATATCTATGTGATTTATAAGGCTAAGGCAGTTACGACCGGTGGAACGGTCAATCCTTCTACGGATCAGACCTGGCCGGAGGGTAATGATCTCCCTGCCTTTTCCAAGGATTCCACTTCCAACGGCAACGGCACAAACACAATTGCACTGAGTATTGCGGCTGGAGAAAAGGAAAGCACGGCGGATACCAAGGCCAATGTGATCGTTGTGTTTGACCTGTCCGGTAGTATGCGCTATTCGATGGATGGCGGCACTGGATACGGTAACGCCTCTACGAGAGCGGATCGGATTAACACTAACGCGCGTCTGTCGATTGCAGCAAATGCGATCAACAACATGGCGGATACCCTGCTTGGGAAGAATACCAGTTCCAAAACCATTGCCAAGATGGCTTTGGTAACCTTCTCTGATACAGCTCAACAGGTTGGCGGTTGGTATACTACTGCAAGTTCTTTTAAGTCTGCTGTTAATGCTTTGACGGCTGACGGCGGCACCAACTGGGAACAGGCTTTAAGTATTGCTAATGGGATTGCCGTTGATTCCGACGCCGCAACCTTTGTTGTCTTTATGACTGACGGTGATCCTACTGTTCGAATCAGTCGTGGCAATATTACTGATCAGGATTTGAATTCTCAGGCAAACAGCTGGGATTATCGTGACGTCGATGATGGCACGGCGTACTATGTTAAAGACGGTATTTATGGAACAGGTACTCATGACAACTTTGGACGCAACTTCTCTTTTGCTGTAAACGAAGTCAGCGCAATTAATGGCAAGAATAAGAGTTTCTATGCGGTTGGTATTTCCGATAGTGTAACCAAAGTACAGAACTTGGTTACTTCCGCCGGAGTGGATGCAAGCCATGCGTTCTTAGCTACGACCGCAAGCGCAGTGGCTGATAAGCTCGGACAGATTGCTAGTTCCATTAGTACTATGCTTGGTTTCGGTGGTGTCGAAATCAATGACGGCGTAACCAGTCTTTCCAACATGGAGATGAAGGTGATGACCGAAGTTGATCCTTCCAGCTTTACCTATTACCGCTACGGCGGCAGCTATGGTGGTAACGCTCAGAATCCGATTCCTTGGACAAGCCGCGAAGCCGACGGATGTGCTCCTGCCAGTTACGATAAGGCAACAGGCGCTGTGCAGTGGAATATGGGTGATTCTTTCCAGTTGGAAGATGGCGTCACTTATGTCGTGAAGTTCCTTGTTTGGGCAAGCCAGGATGCACTTAACCTGGTTGCTGAATTGAATAACGGTACAAAGCAGTATGCTACCTTGAGCGAGAGTGAAAAGAACCAGATCGTTGAAATTAACAACGCGGATGGCACGAAGTCCTATTCTCTGAAAACCAATACGGATGAAGTAAGTGCCACGTATAAGAAAACCTCTGAAACCGGTGGAACTGTAACAGTAGCGGATGATTCTCCCATTGATGCTACTTATAATCCCGGCACACTTGAAAATCTGAGCTTAAAGGCGTCCACAATTGATTTCTTGAAAATCTGGAACAATGAATTGGATCAACGTGCAGCAAATCCGTTGTTAGACGAGAGCGGTAATCCGGTTCTTGACGAAGAGGGTAATCCGGTTTTGTATATTGATCTCAAAGTCATGCGTGAGGTCAATGGAAGTTCCGAGGTTTTCTATGATCCTTTGCGCCTGCGTTCGGATATGGATTGGGAATACGACGATCTGTTTATTTCCTGCGGTGTGATGGTTGTTGATTCTTCCAATAATATTAAGATCCGCGAGAATGGTTATGACTATACCGTTGAGGAGCCTGCCGGATATTCCTACTATTGGGATCTTTCGGCGGATACATTCCACCCGATGCTCATCAACAATGTCTCTACACTTCTGAAGAAGGATGAGAAGCCCAGTGGTATGACTGGAGACTATTATGTGTCCGGCGGTAATACGTATTATAAAATCGGCGAAAATTATTATCGAACGATTAATGAGGGCGAGAACCGCTTAACGGCTGTCAATGACCGCCGCAGTTCTTTGGATCTCAAGAAAGTCGTTGATGGTTCTGCGCCGGAGGGTACGCTTTTCTCCTACACCGTTGTCGTAACTTATCCTGAAGGCAATACCACAGATAATGCGGTTTGGTTCTCTGTGAGAGATGCTGAAGGCGTTACTCGTAACGACGTTGTCACGTCTGCCACTCCGGAAATAAGTGAAACAACAGGCGAAAAAACTGGCTATTACTATTCAAGCGTTGACGCGAATCTCTCTACAACCTTTAGTCTTAGCTTAGGCGCAGGATGGAATGTCCGTTTTACGAACTTGCCCGGTGGTACTACTTACTCGTTCATTGAGGGCACTACTCCTGGCTACGATTTAACGGCCATTGATTACTCTCTTGTTTCCCGTGGAGAGGCAGCAACGGATTATTCTGCTGAGGTTGTTCTTGAGGATAACAAGATTGAGGGCACAGTCGATCGTGGTAACTCGACCATTTATGTTGAGTATACAAATAAGTCCGAGTATATCTTTGTCTATCACTCCAGTGACAACAGCATTGAACGTATTGCTTTGACTGACAGCCGTCTTGCGGGTGGTTCCTTTAATATTGCTTGCGAGACGAAAGAGAGCTTTATCTATGGTGGTTATTACAAGGCATACAGCGATGCTTCTTTGAGTGAAAAGGAAATATTTGAAGCCCAATATACTGCTAAGCCTTCTGGTAATTATACTTATACCTCTAGTCATCCTACAGAAGGCGATTGGGTGTCTGATACCAGCGGAATTCCTTATGATGGAACGAAGGATAGCGTCTGGGTTGGTAAAGATGCATACACCGAGGAAATTGGTCTTGCTATTACGCCTGTTGCTGGCACGGTCTACTATCTCAAGGAAGTACCCGACATTTATCTGACTCCCGCAACCTATGTTGTCTATGACACTCATGATGTGACAACGAAAGATGGAAATGACTTCATGGCGGTTAAGAAGCTTTATCTGATTACCTCTATGGACGATGAGAATTATGAATCTTATGGCTTTGATGTTTCTGTTTCTAAAGCTGATAAGCCGACCACAGAGCTATATCGAGGTAAAGAGATTACCGTGCAGAAGGCCGACGGTACAAAAGAAACCATTAATGTCGGTACGATGCTTGGTAATAAGACTGGACGTGTTGTCATGCAGGATGCCTGCTGCATGATCAAGGAAAATGCCTATTATCGTGAAATCCCGTATCATACTATTCCTTAATAAAAAGCTGACATAGGAGAATGGATATGCTATAATAGTCTAGGGTGACGATTATGGCAGAGAAATATGAAATCAGCGGAGAA
>CACYOR010000069.1 GCA_902775985.1 Oscillospiraceae bacterium | reverse complement strand
AGCAGGATCGTGCCCAGGCTGCCCATGGCCTGGCGGAGCAGACTGGGGAAGCCCATGGCGAGAATGCGCAGCAGGATCCGGAGGTCCCGGGAGACAAAGTGCAGGCTCAGCTTACTCTGGGTTACACCGCTGAGAAACATGTGGAGCAGAATGAAAAAACTTGCAATCTGGGATAAGGCCGTGGAGAGACCCGCGCCGGCGGTGCCCATGTGAAAGACAAAAATCAGCAGCGCGTCGCCCGCGATGTTCAGCACAGCGCCGGCCACCAGGCCGATCATGGCCTTCATGGCAAGGCCCTCATAGCGCAATATATTGTTGAGGACAAAGCTGCCCACAATGAAGGGCGCGCCTAAGAGAATATAGAAGCAGTATTCCCGGGCAAAGGGGAGGATCGTCTCGGAGCTGCCCAGAAAGCGCAGGAGCGGATCCAGCGTAAGAAAGCTGCCGATCGCCACCAGCAGGCCCAGAAACAGCGCCGAGAAAAAGCCGGTGGAGGCGACGCGGTTGGCGGCCTCCTGATTCCGCTGCCCCAGCAGACGGGCGATCTGAATGCCGGAGCCCTGGCCGAACATGAAGCCCACCGCCTGCAGGATGGCCATGTAACCGAACACCACACCGATCGCGCCGGAGGCGGAGGTCCCCAGGGTGCCGACAAAGGCGGTGTCCGCCATGTTGTAGATGTTGGTCACCAGCATGCTGATGGTGGTGGGGATCCCCAGCGTGACCACCAGGGCGGCCACCGGGGTCTCCGTCATTTTTTTGTATTGTGCATCGCTGTGCGTCATGCTCACGTCTCCTGTGCCGCGACGCAGGTGTAGCAGTGCCACTCCTCTTCACAGCGGTGCTTTACGATGGTCAGCCCGGCGCCCTCCAGCGCGGCGCGCACCTCGTCCTGCCGCCCCTCGATGATGCCGGAGGTGATGAACACGCCGTCCTCACTGAGAAAATCCCGGACAAAGCGGGAGAGGGGGATGATCACATCGGAGACGATGTTGGCCAGCACCAGCTGATAGCCGCCGCCGAAGCTCCGGCGCAGAGAGGCGTCGGCAAGAATGTCCCCGGCACAGGCCGTGAGACGATCCGCCCCGATGCCGTTGAGGGCGGCATTGGAGCGCACCACGTCGGGGGCCTTCGGGTCGATATCACAGCCCAGGCAGCTCTTGGCACCCAGAACCAGCGCGCCGATGCCGAGGATGCCGCTGCCGCAGCCCAGGTCGAGTACCCGGGTATCTTGGTTTACATACTGTTCAAGTTCCGCCAGACACATGCGGGTGGTGGCGTGGCTGCCGGTGCCAAAGATGAGGCCCGGATCCAGGCGCAGCGGCGTCCGGCCATCCTGCGGGATCTCCTCCCATTCCGGCACGACCACCAGCTTCTCCCCGACGGGAATGGGTTTGTAGTATTCGCGCCAGTTGTTCTCCCAGTCGCTGTCCTCCACAAAGCTGACCTCGACCTGGCCGTAGGCGGCGCGGATCTGCCGCAGGGAGTCCTGCCCGGCCTCATCGTCGGTCAGATAGCATTTGATGCGGCTGACACCGGCATACTGCTGCTCCAGCTCCCGATCCACGTAATCCCAGTACTGGTGATTATTCTCCAGAAAGTCCTGAAAATCGGCCTCGTTTTCGATCACAAAACCGCCCACTCCCATGGCGCTCATCTCTTCACAGCGCTGATCCAGAAGCTCCTCCGGGGTATCGACGATGACTTCAATGTATCGCATATTCCATCTCCTTGGACGTTTTTTCTCATTTTACCCCAGGCATGGGGAAAAGTCCAGAGGCGGCTTGCTTGCTCCCGTCAAAATGTCGGATCGGGGAGGGGAGAAAAGCTGTCATTTCTTTCACAATTTGTGGAAGACGCCGATTGACATTTTTGCGACAAAACGCTATACTCTACCTGCAAGTTAAATAACAAACAAAGTTCGGCGGCTTTGAGCTGCGTCTCTATAGGAGGTAATACGATGAAGTGCCCTTGCTGCGGTCATGAAATGGTGATGGACGGTCACCGTAAGATCGATTTGAATATGTGCTATAACTGCGGTTACATCGAAGGCCGCCGCATTGAGCCGACGGCAAAGCAGCGCTCCAATTATGAGCATCTGCTGAAGCTGAACCTGAACGAGACCGCTGCTTTCCTGGCCGAAGGCCTGGGCCTGCCCGAGGAGCAGATCAGCTCCTGGATGGAGCAGGTCTCCGCCTGATTTTTTGCTTTTTCTCTCTTTCCCTTTCTTTCTGAAAAAGGCTCCGCATGGATTCGTCCATGCGGAGCCTTGAATCTTATCGGGAAAACCAGGTCCAGGGTTCCTCCTCCGGCGGGGCAGAGGAGAAGGAGAGAATCTCACCGCTGAGCGGATGGGGAAAACGCAGCTCGGCGGAATAGAGGGCCAGGGGCAGCTCACGGTGGGAACCGCCGTAGCGGCCGTCCCCCAAAAGGGGAAAGCCCCGGGAGGCAAACTGCACGCGGATCTGATGGCTGCGCCCGGTAATCAGCGAGACCTTGACAAGGCTGAAGCCCTGGGCCTGCTGCAGCGTCTCATAACTAAGCTGCGCCTCCCGCACGCCTTTGCGCATGCGCTTGACCACATAGGATTTGTTTTTTGCCTTGTCCCGGAACAGCAGATCCCACATGTCTCCCGCTTCGGGCGTTGCACCTTGAACCACGGCCAAATAGCGCTTTTCCAGCTTCCCGGCCTCAATGGCGGCGGAGAGCCCGGCCGCGGCGCGCTTTGTCTTGGCGTAGACCATGAGGCCGGCGGTCTCCCGGTCCAGACGGTGGACACAGAAGACCTCCTTCGCACCGGTCTGCTCTTTAAGAAGCTCCGGCATGCCTCCGGCTTCCGAGATCACACCGGCCGGCTTTCGGCAGACGATAAGCTCCTTATCTTCCCAGATGATCATCTTGTCTCCTCATTTCTGTCGGATGACCACATTATAAAGTATTTACAGATCCTTGGCAATTCTAAACATGTTGTTTTCCTTGCCTATACCGAGAAAATGTGATACTATGATATCATCCGAGAAATCGGGCTTTCATTCTGCTTTCCGGGAGGGAAGGTTTTGAGCCTTACTAATGTGATCAGTTTGTTGGGCGGTGTGGCCCTGTTTTTGTTCGGCATGAGCCTGATGGGCGACGGACTGAAACGGGTGGCCGGCAGTAAGATGGAGCTGATACTCTATCGCCTGGCGGGCACACCGCTGAAGGGTGTGCTGCTTGGCGCGGCTGTCACCGCTGTGATCCAGTCCTCTTCTGCCACCTCGGTGATGGTGGTCGGTTTTGTCAACTCCGGCATGATGAAGCTGGGGCAGGCGATCAGCGTCATTCACGGCGCCTTGATCGGCACCAGCGTCACGGGCTGGATCATCGCCCTGAGCAGCATTCAGGGGACGGGTGGCTGGGTATCGCTCCTGTCCACCTCGACGCTGTCCGCGCTGGTGGCGGTGATCGGGATTTTCCTGCGCATGTTTTCCAAGAAGCAGAGCCACCACCACGTGGGGGATATCCTGCTGGGCTTTGCGGTGCTGATGTTCGGCATGCAGAGCATGAGCGGCGCGGTGGAGCCGCTGCGGGAGAGCGAGGGCTTCCTCTCCCTGTTGACGACCTTCTCCAACCCGATCCTCGGTGTTCTGGTCGGCGCGGCCTTTACGGCCGTACTGCAGAGCGCCTCGGCCGCCGTCGGTATCCTGCAGGCCATCGCCCTGACCGGCGCGGTGACCTTTGCCACGGCCTATCCCATCATCCTGGGTATCGCCATCGGCTCGGCGGTGCCGGTGCTGTTCTCGGCCCTCGGCGCCAAGGTGGACGGCCGCCGCGCGGCGATGTCCTATCTTTTGATCGAGGTTTTGGGCGCTTTGATTTTCGGCGTGCTGTATTATGCGCTGGACGCTCTGATCGGCCTGGGCCTGAACCATTGGCGGATGGACGCCTTCAACGTTGCTCTGGTCAACACCCTGTTCCGCGCCGCGACGGCCTGTGTGCTGGCGCCCTTCCCGGGCTTTATGAAGAAGCTGACAGCCCTCTTTGTGAAGGAGCGGGAGGACGAAAAGGAACTGAACGGCGAGCTGGATCGCCTGGACGAGCGCTTCCTGATGCACCCGCCGCTGGCCATTGAGCAGAGCCGCCTGACCATCAACTCCATGGCGACCACCGCGCGGGACAACCTGCTCCGGGCCATGAAGCTGCTGGACGAGTTTTCCGAGGAGCGCATGCGCCGCCTGGAGCAGACCGAGGATCTGGTCGACCTCTACGAGGACAAGCTGGGCACCTATCTGGTCCGGCTGAACACCAACGAGCTGAATCAGCAGCAAAACGAGGCGGTATCCAAGTATCTGCATACGCTGACAGACTTTGAGCGTATCAGCGACCACGCCATGAACATCGCGCAGACCGCCAGAGAGAAACACGACAAGAAGATCAGTTTCTCCGGCACCGCGGGAAAAGAACTCGATGTACTCACGGGGGCGGTGGATGAGATTTTGCATCTGGCGATCCGCTGCTTCGTGGAGGAGGACGTGGCTCTGGCCTATCAGGTGGAGCCGCTGGAGGAGCGCATCGACGTCCTGTGCGACACGATGAAGCTCAACCACGTGGAGCGCCTGCAGAGAGGGGAGTGCTCCCTGACCCAGGGCTTTGTGTTCAACGATCTTCTGGGTGATTTTGAGCGTGTGGCCGACCACTGCTCCAACATCGCCCTCGCACTGATCGAGCTGCAGTCCGACGAGTTTGACACCCACGGCTATATCCTCGATCTGAAAGCCCGCCATTCCCACAACTTCGACACCATGTACCAGCACTACAGCGAAAAGTACAGTCTGGACTGATCCCAACAAAGACAGCGCCTACGGCAGAAAAAATCGCCGTGGGCGCTTTTGTGTGAAACAAGGGATGTGCTTTTTGCGACTATTAGGATAGAGGAGGGAAGATATATGACGGATGAAGAGATAGTCGATCTCTATTGGCAGCGCTCGGAAACGGCGATTCAAGCGACAGAAGAAAAATATGGAAGCTACTGCCTGACGATTGCCAGTCACATGCTTGCGGACTTACAGGATGCGGAGGAGAGCGTGAACGACACCTGGCTCGCGGCATGGAACAGGATTCCGCCGACACGGCCTCAGTATCTGCGTGCATATTTGGGAAAGCTATGTCGGAGCATCTCGGTGTCGCGTTTTCGGGCAAGGGCGAGCCAGAAACGAGGCGGCGGCGAAATCACAGTTGCTCTGGATGAATTGAGCGAGTGCCTGCCAGCCCCGGAGACGCCGGAAAGTCAGCTTGAGCTGCGGGAACTGACGGCTTCCATCCAGCGTTTTCTGGAAGGCTGCCCCAAACGGGAACGCGTGATCTTCACGGCCCGCTACTTCTATGTCTATCCGATCGAAGAGATTGCAAAGCATCTGGGTATGAAAGCGGCCACGGTCAGAACGGTGCTCCATCGCACCCGGAAAAAACTGCGGGAGGACTTGGAAAAGGAGGAACTTCAATGAACAAGGGACAGCTTTTTGCAGCCATCGGGGATTTGGACGAAGGCCTCCTCGAGGAGACGGCTGCGGCAATGGCCCAGTCACCGGCGCGGCCTGTCCGCCCGAAGCGGCATGTGTTGTGGATTGCCGCGGCCTTGCTCACCTTGCTTCTCGCCGCCTGCGGTTGGATCGCCTATCGGATTCAACTGAAGGAGCCGAATGAGAAAAGCGTATACCAGGTCAATGCCGTGGATTGGACCAGCGGGGCGGAGCAAAGGGCGGAGATCAGCTTTCAGCGTGCGGCGATGATTCTGCACTGTGATACAGGAAAGGGAAACGAGCTGCATGGCTTTCGGCCAAAGCTCGATGTCACGAACAAGCGGGTCGGTGTGATGACCTTTTATGCCGCGATTCAGCCGCCTCCGGCGCTGAAACCGGGAACTTTTCTGGTTCGTTACTTGGATGTGGGCATGTCCGGCGAGGAGGCATTAGCTACCGCCAGATTGAGCGTGGAGCAGGCAGCAAGCTATTACACGAAATACTGGATTGCAGAAGAAGGGGAGACGACTCCGCTCTTGATGATGGAATTGCTGGATGCCCCGATGCTCTACCAGGATGATCTGATTCTCGGTGAATTTGGCGGCGAGGCGGAGATCGTTTCTCACTGGATGGAGGACGAATATGAGTGCCTGGCGATACGATTTACGGGAGAGATGACAAGCATTCATCTGTTCCTCTTTCATCCGGAAGAACAGTATTTGCTCCACTTGAGTGCGGACGCCGCTCGATTTGATGTTTCCGATCTGCAGACAATCGCGGACGAGACGGAGATAATAAGGAGCAAACTCTATGTGGAATACAAGGAAAACGGCACCGATTTCTATATCTTGTCGGATCCGGAGGAATGGCTTCACACAGAGAAACGCTAAAAAGAGGGAGAGGTTAACATAACCTCTCCCTCTTTTGCAGCTATTAAGCAACTTACAGAACAGCCTCGACCTTGGCCTTGACCTTGTCCATAGAGGTGGTCGGCTCGATGCGCTCGACGATGTTGCCCTCGCGGTCGATCAGGAACTTGGTGAAGTTCCACTTGATGTTGCCGTTATTCTTGTAGTCCTTGTCCATTTTCTTGACGACGCCGGAGAGCATCAGGCCGGCAGGGCCGGAGAAACCCTCAAAGCTGGTGCTGCCGGTCAGATACTTGTAGAGGGGGATGGCGTTCTCGCCGTTGACGTCGCACTTGGCAAACTGGGGGAAGGTGATGCCAAAGCGGCCGGTGCAGAAGGTGTGGATCTCCTCGTCGGTGCCGGGGGCCTGGTCGGCGAACTGGTTGCAGGGAAAGTCCAGAATCTCCAGACCGTCGGCCTTGTGGGCGTCATAGATCTCCTGCAGCTCCTTGTACTGGGGGGTAAAGCCGCAGCCTGTGGCGGTGTTGACGATCAGCAGGACCTTGCCCTTGTAGTCGGCCAGATTGACTTCCTCTCCCTTGCGGGTCTTTACGGTGAAATCATAAACGTTCATGGTGATACCTCCATATCGTTAATTTGTTTGATTGCTTACAATTGAATTATACGCAACTAACCGGAACTTGTCAAGGGGATCTTCTGAAAAACGCAAAAGAATAATGTTATGAAAACTGAATTATGTAAATTATGTTATGACAAGAAAGTTCGGTAAATAAAATTATGTCAACCAATAAAGACGGCGTCGGAACGAAATCCGTCACCGCTCAGGAGAGCGGAAACTCCGCTGCGGTAATCCGCCATATTCTGTGCCTTGCGGATACGCTTATATGCCTTTAATTCCCCGGGGAACAGCGAGGAGAGATAGAACCACAGTTCTTTGAGGCGGCCCAGGGTGTAGTGCTCGCCGATCCCGGATTGACTGAGGGCCTCGTCATAGCGCCGCAGGAAGGCCTCCAATTCAGCCTTGTCCAACGCGGGCCCGCCCTGCAGCTGCCGGATCAGCGCGGGATTGGCCGCCGCGCCGCGTCCGATCATAACCCGCTCCAGCTCCGGCACCCGGGCGGTGACGGTGCCCAGTGACACAGCATCCACGATGTTCCCGTTGTAGCAGACAGGGAAGGGACAGTGCGGAAACGCGGCGGCAAAAGCTTCAAGATCCGGCTCACTTTTATACATGCCTTTTCGATCCCGGGCGTGAATGATAAGCTCAGCGAGGGGATACTTCCGGTAAATCTCCAGAATGGCCGGAAACTCCTCGCTGCTCTCCAGACCCAGACGGGTCTTTACGGAGATCTTCAGCTCACAGCGGGAAAAGACGTCCGCCAGAAAGTCGTCCAACGAGCGCAGATCCTGCAGCATGCCAGCTCCCTTGTGCTTGGGCACGACGGTGGAGGAGGGGCAGCCGGCGTTCAGATTGAGTTCCGTATAGCCCATGGCCTGCAGTTCCCGCGCCACGGCGAGGAAGGCCTCGGCCTTATTGCACAGCACCTGCGGCACCGGGAGCTGAGCGGGATTGTTCTCCGGACGGAGATCCCGCCAGGCGCCCTGCTTGCAGACGCCGGAGCCGTCCGGGGCCAGAAAGGGAGCGTAATAGCGGTCAACACCGGGAAAACAGACGGCATGGGTCTGCCGAAACAGGCATGAGGTGACGCCCTCCATCGGGGCGAAAGAAAATTTCATGGTATGCTCCTTGACAGCTTGATAGAATGAAAGTATCTTAATTGTATAAAGATGTCAAGACAGGGAATTCCTGAACAGGACAAGATTTTTTCACATTTGTCTGGTACAATAAGTTTAATACGGAAAGAAAGGGGGACTGCCGTTTGAAGCATCCGGCATTGACGCGCGTGCTGGCGATCGTGCTGGCGATTCTCTGCCTGACCATGGGTATGGCCGGGTGGCTTGGCTTGCGCCGGGCGGAGCGGGATCGGCAGTCGGCCCTGGATGAGGCGGAACGTCTGCGCGGCCGCGTGGAGGAATATCAGACGCTGCTGACGAGACTCGAGGGCAACAAAAGCTATAACAAGCAGACCGAGAAGATCGACAATAAGCAGGCCGCCCACGACAAGGACTCCGCTGAGCACCGCACGGAACTGAGCACCTATACCCTCACGCAGTACGGTCTCAAGATGGGCACCGACGCGCTGGATATGGCCGATGAGCAGTTTGCCTATTATAAAGCGATGGCGGAAGAGGCTCTTGCCAAGTTTGATGGCGGCATAGCTCAGATCAGCGAATTGCTGGGCTATCTCTGGGAGATCTATAACACGGGCTCCGGTATCCTGAACCGGGTCAACGCCCACTGGGGTGCGGCCAACGATTTCGTCGGGCTTCTCGACAGCGGCGCCCCCCTGACCTATGGGCAGGTGGCGGCCATGCTGGATGAGGTGCTGCTCGCCGCGGATGAGACGGCGGGCCTGGCGGACACGGTTCGACAGCTGACACCGACGCTGGATGCGCTGGCGGAGTTTGATCTGGCCGGCCTTATCAGCTTTGTCGAGAGCCTGGACGATATGAGTCCGGAGATGCTGAATATGCTCGGCAGTCTGGATACCGGAGCCGGCACCTCGGCCGCTGAACTGCCGACGGATCTGGATCTCCCCTTCACGACCGATGAACTGCTGGAGATGCAGCAGCAATATAAAGAGGCCTGGACGCTGGTAAAGCTGCTCCTCGCCCGTATGGATGAGGAAGTCCCGCTGATCGACGATCAGATCCAGCAAGCCACGGGCATGAGCCTGGCGGATATCCGCGCTGCGGCGCAGGAGGCCCGGAATGCTCTGGCGTATCAGGGGGACGTGCCCTTGGCCGAGGAGCAGAACGAGCGGGTGCGCAGTACCTATGCGGCCAGCAGCGAGTCGATCCATGCTTTCCTGGCCGAGAGCGGCGCCAAGCTCCAGGAGGTCAACGGGACAATGGAGAGCGCCGGTACCATGCTGGGGACGGTTCAGACGCAGATGGACGCGGTGGAAGGCATGCTTGCTTCGGTCCGAAAAGCACTGGCGGACGGTGCCAACGCGCTCTACGAGGCCCGGGCCCTGATCTGGTGGCAGATGGGTCAACAGCGGGAGAAGGAAGAAGAGCTGCGCCGGCAGAAGGAAGCGCTGGGCAAAAGCAGCGTGGAGCTGAAAGATATGAAGCGCTCGGCAGAGGATCGAAAAAGCCTGGAGGATCGGCAGCGCTCCCTGCGTGCGCAGATCTTGGATCGGGAGGAGATCCGCCAACGCTATGACGCTGGGGAGGAGGCGGATACGGCGGCCCTGGATTGGGCTGAGGAGCGGGAGAGCGGCGCCGAGGAGAACTACCGTCAGCGGAGGCAGGCCTGCCTCCTGATGCTGGCGGGCGCGCTCTGCGGCCTGATCGGCATCCCGGCGGCCTTCGAACAAATCCGCAGCCGCTTTATGCTGCTTGTCCCGGTGCTGGGCTGCGTGGCCTGCGCGGCTGGGGCGGAGTATCTCTTCGTCACGATGGGACGCGGCAGCAGCTATTCCGCGCTGGCCGCCGCCGGTTTCGGCCTGCTTCAGCTGCTGATCAGCCTGCCTAAGGCCCGTAAAGCCCGGTAAAACGGGACTACAGGAATAACAAATAACGAGCGGCACAAGCAGCTCTCAGGTTTTTTATGAAAAAAGCCTGAGAGCTACTTGCTTTTTGTAGCCCTTTCCGATAAAATATAAAAGCTTATATACATCTTTTTAGCTCCTTGCGACTGGCGTCACAGGGGACGGAAAAATCTTTCTTTGGAGGAAAGACGATGAAAAACAAGAAACTGGATATCATCGGCATTGCCGCCGGCGTGTTCCTGGTGCTTGTCCTGCTGCTGAACATTGTGGCGGGCAATGCCAACGCGCGGGCCAATGAGCCGAAAATCCCGGCGGGTGCGCAGACCTATGCGACCTCTGCCCAGGGCATTTTCAGCGAGGTCAAGCTGGAGACGGTTGCCGATGCGGACGGCATCTATTCCGTCAAGGTCGTGGAGCACGGCGAGACGCCGGAGCTCGGCGGTGTGGCGGCGGAAGAACTGCCCGCGAAGATTCTTGAGGCCCAGAGCGTGGACGTGGACGGCGTGGCCGGCGCGACCATGACCTCCAACGCCATCAAGACTGCCGTGACCGAGGCTCTGGTGCAGGCCGGCTTTATGGAAGCCCCTGTTGTGGAGGAGCCGGCTGCGGAGGAATCCGCTGTGGAAGAAGCTGCGGCGGTGGAGAGCGCTGCGGAAGTGCCCGAGGCCGGTCAGGTCTATGAGACCTCCGCCCAGGGCATCTTCAGCGAAGTGAAGGTCCGCACCGTGGCCGATGAGAATACCATTTAT
>CACYOR010000068.1 GCA_902775985.1 Oscillospiraceae bacterium | reverse complement strand
AGGGGACGAGGGGAACCCACGTTTATGCCGTAGGGGCGACCCTTGCGGTCGCCCGTTAGCCCGGTCGCATAACCAAGGTTGGCGGGCGGGGACAAGCCCGCCCCTACGTCCCCTAATGCCTATTGCCTAATCCCTAATGCCTAATTCAAAACAGCGGGGCGACCACCTTCATCACGATGCCCATGAGCTTCATCCACCAGCTCTCCTGCTTGACGGTCTCGAGGCTCACAGCGCGGCAGAGCTTCTGCGTCTCGAGAAAATCCCGCTCCACGTCCGCCACGGCCTCACAGCCGTTCATATACAGCGCGCACTCAAAATGGTGATAGAGGCTGCGGTAATCCAGATTGATGGTGCCCACCACGGCCTCCCGGTCGTCGGAGACAAAGCTCTTGGCGTGGACGAAGCCGGGGCTGTACTCGTAGATCTTCACGCCCGATTTCAGCAGGGCCGGATAGTGGGTCTTGGCCAGGGCGTAGGCCATTTTCTTGTCCGGGATGCCCGGCAGGATCAGCCGCACGTCCACGCCTCGCTCGGCGGCAAATTTCAGTGCCGTCTCCATCTCCCCGTCCAGGATCAGATAGGGCGTGAAGATATGCACATAGTTCCTGGCCCGGTTGAGGATGTCCATATACACCCACTCGCCCACCCGCTCATCGTCCAGGGGGCAGTCGGCATAGGGCAGCACGAAGCCCGCCGCGTCCTCCTGCGGCTCGGGCTGAATATCCAGATAGGGGTACTCCGGCGTCTTCTCCGTCACGTTCCAGGTCTGCAGAAACATGAGGCTGAAGCTCTGCACCGCCGGGCCGTAGACCATGACGGCCGAGTCCTTCCAGTGGCCGAAACGGGAGTGGAGATTGATGTACTCATCGGCCAGGTTGATCCCGCCTGTCAGGGCCACGCGGCCGTCCACCACCAGGATCTTTCGGTGATCCCGGTAGTTATAGTGGGTGGAGACCAGGGGGCGCACCGGGGCAAAGCTGCGGCAGCGGATGCCCAGCTCCTCCAGGCGGTGCGGATAGTTCCGGGGGAGGTTGAAAAACTCGTTGGTGCCGTCGTAGAGCAGGCGCACGTCCACGCCCTCCTTAGCCTTGCGGGCCAGGATCTCCAGCACGCGGCCCCAGAACACGCCCTCGTCCACGATGAAAAACTCCAGGAAGATGAAGCGCTCCGCCTTCTCCAGCTCTTCTAAGATGGCGGGAAAGGCCTCGTCCCCCAGGGGGAAATAGCGCACGCGGCTCCCCCGATACAAGGGGTAGCAGCCGGTACGGCCCACATAGGTGCTCAAGCCCCGGATCTCCGGCGCCTCCCGATCCACCGCCGCCAAAACCTCCGCCTCCTGGGGCAGGGCCTGGCGCGTCTCGTCGATCCGCTCGGCAAAGCGGCGCTTGAGAAGACGGTGGCCCAGGTCGCTCACCGTATAGGCATAGAGCATGGCGCCGAAGATGGGCAGGATCAGGATCACCACGATCCAGGTCAGCTTGGCGCTGGGGTCGTGGCTGGAGTTGAGCAGATAGAAGGCCATGACGGTGCTCAGCACCGTCATCAGCGTCACGAAATGGGGCAGATAGTCGCTGAGCCAGTCGAAGGCCATCACGACCAGCGCGACCTGGATCAGCAGGAAGATGACGATCAAGCCCGCGCGGCTGAACACCGCCCGCAGCAGGGTTTTCTTATGCTTTTTCAGCAGCCGGATGCCGCCCTCGTCGCCGCTGCTCATCGCCGTCTCCCCTTTCTGTTAAGTCGTTCTAACCCACAGTATAGCCGATTTTCTTCTGTCCGTCAACGTGGATGTCGTTTCCAGGGATCGCCGCGGTTTGGAATCGTTGCGAAGTCGGGTATCCTGTGGTATACTGAAAGGAAGAAACCCAATACCGTACAGGAGGAACATCATGGCTAACGCACTGCCCACCCGGGACCAGGTGCCCGAGGAATTCACCTGGAATCTGAAAGACATGTTTGAAAGCGACGAGGCCTGGCTGCGCGAGTATGAGGCGCTGAAGGCCTTTCCCGAGAAGATCGCGGCCTATCGGGGCCGACTGGGCGAGAGCGCCGAGACCCTGCTGGACTTCTTCCGCTTCCAGGATGAGGCCGAGCTGCGCTTGAGCATGCTCTATGGCTATGCCAGCTGCAAGGGCGACCAGGACACGGGCAACGCTTTCTATCAGGATATGCGCGGCAAGGCCATGAGTGTCATGGTGGCCATCTCCTCGGCCGCCGCCTTCTCCGCGCCGGAGATCATGGCCATCGAGGAGGATCGGCTGAACCTCTTCTACGTGGCCCAGCCGGAGCTGGAGGTCTACCGCCGCAGCCTGTATCAGATCCGCCGCCGCGCGGCCCACATCCTCTCTCCCGCCGAGGAGCGGCTTCTGGCCGCCGCGGGCGAGATGGCCGAGAGCCCGGAGAACGTGGGCAGCGTGCTGCGCAACGCCGATCTCCGCTTCCCCGATGTGACCGACAGCCAGGGCGAGACCCACAGCCTCACCAACGGCAGCTTCGTCCCCCTGCAGGAGAGCCCGGACCGCGTCCTGCGCGAGAACGCCTTCAAGGCCTATTATGGCCGCCTGGGCGAGGTAAAAAACACCGTGGCCGCCACCCTGGATGGGCAGTTCAAGCAGCTGCGCTTCTTCTCCGAGGCCCGGGGCTATGAGAGCACCCTGGCCGCCTCCCTCGACCGCACCGAGGTGCCCACCGCCGTCTATCACAATCTGATCGAGGCCGTGCACGCGAACCTGGACAAGATGTACGCCTATGTAGCCCTGCGCAAAAAGCTCCTGGGTGTGGAGGAGCTGCACATGTACGACGTCTACACCCCGGTGGTGCCCGACACGGCGGTGAAGATCTCCTTCGAGGAGGCCAAGGAGACCGTGCTGGAGGCCCTGTCCGTCCTGGGCGAGGACTACACTGATCTGCTCCGGGAGGGCTTTGCCAATCGCTGGATCGACGTGTATGAAAACGTCGGCAAGCGGGGCGGCGCCTATTCCTCCGGCGTGGCCCGGCCCCACCCCTATGTGCTCCTTAACCACAAGGACACCCTGGACAGCATGTTCACCCTGGCCCACGAGATGGGCCACGCGCTGCACAGCTATCACAGCTGCAAGTACCAGCCGGTCTGCACCAGCGACTACGTAATCTTCGTGGCCGAGGTGGCCTCCACCTGCAACGAGGTGCTGCTGATGCGCCACCTGCTGTCCAAGACCACGGACAAGAAGGAGCGCGCCTACCTCATCAACCACTTCCTGGATCAGTTCAAGGGCACGGTCTACCGCCAGACCATGTTTGCCGAGTTTGAGCTGCAGATGGGAAAGATGGCCGAGAACGGCGAGGCCCTCACCGCCGAGGCGCTGAGCGAGAAATACGCCGCACTCAACCGGCTGTACTTCGGGCCGGACATGGTCTCCGATGAGGAGATCAGCCTGGAGTGGACCCGCATCCCCCATTTCTTCTACAACTACTATGTCTTCCAGTATGCCACCGGCTTCTCCGCCGCCGTGGCCATCGCCCAGCGGATCCTGAGCGAGGGAGAGAGCGCCGTAAAAGACTACAAGCGCTTCCTCTCCTCCGGCAGCAGCACCGACCCCATCAGCCTGCTGAAGATCGCCGGCGTGGATATGAGCAGCCCCGCGCCCGTGAACGCCGCCCTCTCCCTGTTTGGCCAGCTCATTGACGAGATGGACGCCCTGATGCGGGATTAAAGGCGAAAAAGCGCCCTTTTTTGACGGATTCTACTCCCCGTAGAGTGGCCTTTTCGCCGCTCTACCGCCCGGGAACGCAGGTGTGGAACGCCGTTTTCCAGGGATAGCTTGAAGCTTTGCGGTTCACCGTCTATGATAAAGGCGTACCGATTCAAGGAGGTAAACATTCATGAGTTTCGTTGTGATGACCGATACCTCGTCCAACCTGCCCACCCCGCTGGTCCGCCAGCGCGATTTGAAGGAGATCGCCTTCAACTACTACATCAATGGGCAGAGCTACAACTGTCTTGACACGACCACCTTCAACGGGGACGAGTTCTATGCCAGCATCCGGGGCGGCGTCGGGGTGACCACCTCCCAGATCACGCCCCAGCACTATATGGACTTTTACGAACCCTTCCTCAAGGAGGGCAAGGACATCATCTTTGTCTCCATGTCCTCGGGCATCTCCGGCTCCTGCAACTCCGCCCACATCGGCGCCAGGGAGATCCTGGAGGACTATCCCGGGCGGCGCATCGAAATCGTCGACACCCGGGGCGCCTCCCTGGGCGAGGGACTGATCGCCCTGCTGGCCGCCGATCTCCGGGACGAGGGCATCAACACGGAACTGGCCGCCGCCCGCTTGCGCATCGCCTCCGAGCGCATGTTCAATGTCTTCACCGTGGATGATCTGATGCACCTCAAGCGGGGCGGACGCCTGTCCAATCTCTCCGCCATGCTGGGCACCGTGCTGCAGATCAAGCCCATCCTCAAGGGCAACGAGGAAGGCAAGATCGTGGCCTTCGCCAAGGTGCGCGGCCGCAAGCAGTCCATCAAGACCCTGGCCCAGATGTACGACAAGCTGGTCGTGGAGCCGGAGAAGCAGACCATCGGCATCGCCCAGGCCGGCTGCCGGGAGGACGCGGAGATGCTCATCTCCCTCCTGAAGCAGAACCGCCCGCCGAAAGAGATCCTGACCGTGGAGTACGAACCGGTGACCGGCTCCCATGTGGGGCCCGGGGCCCTGGCCCTCTTCTTCCTCAGCCAGGAGGGCGTGCGCAGCTACAACGGCGAGAGCATGCCGAATATCCTTCAGCAGGTGGTCACACGGGCCAGCGACACCGCCAGCGAGGCCCTGAACAAATTCAAAAGAGGCTAAGCGCCATAGCAAACGGCCCCGGTCATCCGACCGGGGCCGTTTACTCTGTCGACAATGTCGGTTTTGTCATTGCGAACCAGTGACTGAAGTCACTGACAAGCAAGGATCGCGTCGCACGCTTTCCGCGCGTCGCGTTGGTGTGGCAATCTGTATTCCCCGAAAACTGCATGTTTACCGACATTTTTACCGGAGAACGGATTGCCGCGCCAGTGTGTGCACTGGCTCGCAATGACACTCAGTGAGGCGGTACCGTGTCTGCGGGCCGTCGAGGACGCCGGCCCCTACATTCTGTCCCCTATTGCCTGATGCCTAATGCCTTTATTCCTCCGTAAACGGCAAGCCGCAGCTTCCGTTTTGACAGAGATAGAAGGTGGGCTTGCCCTCCGTCTGGGTCATTTGCGCCGTGAAGGGACAGAGCTCTCCCAGCCGCGCGTCCGAGGGGCGCTTGAGCAGCACCGTGAGCTCCGGCGCGTAGGTGCCGAGCACCGCCCGCAGAGTAGCCGGCGGCTCCTCCGCCACACAGACCAGTTCCCGCGTCGGGTACAGGCGGCTGAGCAGGGCGATACAGCCGAAAGCGATCCCGGCCGGATAGCGCGCCGCGTGGGAGGCCAGGAAGCTCAGCTGCGCATCCGCCGCCTCCCGCCATCTGCTCTCCCCTGTCAGGCGGTCCAGCTGATCGAAGAGGAGCGCCGCGGCGGTGTTGCCGGAGGGCAGGGCCCCGTCGAAGATCTCCTTGGGCCGGGTGATCAGGGTCTCCGCCCGGTCGGAGGGGGAATAGAAACCGCCCCGGGGATCGGCAAAATGCGCCAGCGCCTGATCGGCCAGGGCGATCGCCGTGGCCAGATGCGCCGGGTCATAGTCCGCCCGATAGAGCTCCAGAAAGCCCAGCGCCGTAAACACAGTGTCGCTCAGCTGGGCCGGGAGGAAGGCCGAAGCTTCCTCATATACGACGGCCCGCAGGCTCTCCGCCTCGGCGGCCCCGGCCTCCGTCCGCAGAAAGGCGGCCAGATCCTCCGCGTAGCTCCGGTAGCGCCGATCGTCAAAGACCCAGGCCGCCTTGGCCAGGGCCATCAGCATCAGGCCGTTCCAGCCGGTGAGCAGCTTGGTATCCGTGCCCAGGGGGCGGCGCTCCGCCCGATAGAGGCGCAGCCGCTCCCGGAACTCCTCATAGCCCTCGGGCAGCAGGTTCCAGCGCTGGTTGAGCAGCAGGTTGGGGATGCTCGCGCCGTGGAAGTTGCCCTCGGCGGTGATGTCGTAGCACTCGCAAAAGTGCCGCCCCGCGTCCTCGCCCAGGACGGACTTCACCTCCTCCGGTGTAAAGAGATAGTACTTCCCCTCCACGCCCTCGCTGTCCGCGTCCTGGCCGCTGTAAAAGCCGCCGTTCGGCGCGCGCAGCTCCCGCAGGCAGTAGTCCAGCGTGGCCTCGGCCACCTGCCGGTAGAGGGGCAGACGCCCCTCCTGCCAGGCCTCGGTATAGCAGAGGGCCAGCAGGGCGTTGTCGTACAGGGTCTTTTCAAAATGCGGGGCCAGCCACTCCCGGTCCGTGGAGTAGCGGGCAAAGCCGCCGCCCAGGTGGTCGTAGATGCCGCCGCGGTACATCTGCCGCAGCGTGTGTTCCACGAGCTGCCGGGCTTTTTTGTCCCCGCTGAGCTTGGCGGCGCGCAGCAGGAAGAGAAGCTGGTGCGGCATGGGGAACTTGGGCGCCGTGCCGAAGCCGCCGTACTCCGCGTCGTAGGAATCCTCCAGCTGCCCCATGGCGCTCTCCAGCAGGCTCTGATCCGCCGCCGCGGCCGTCCCCGCGCTCTCCTGGCGCAGCCAGGCCGTGAGCTCCTCCCCGGTTTTCAGGAAGGAGGCCCGATCCGTTTTCCATTTTGCCGCCACGGCCTGCAAAAGGGCGCGCAGGCCCATCTGTCGGCCCCGGTTCTCCCGCGGGAGATAGGTGCCGGCGAAGAAGGGCTTCTGCTCCGGCGTCATCAGGATCGTCAGCGGCCAGCCTCCGCTGCCGTTGAGGGCCGTGCAGACCGCCATATACACCGCGTCCACGTCCGGGCGCTCCTCCCGGTCCACCTTCACCGCCACGAAGTCCCGGTTGAGGATCTCGGCCACCGCCTCGCTCTCGAAAGATTCCTCCGCCATCACATGGCACCAGTGGCAAGTGGAATAGCCGATGGAGAGGAAAACGGGCTTGTCCTCACGGCGGGCTTTGGCAAAGGCCTCCTCGCCCCAGGGATACCAGTCCACGGGGTTTTCCGCGTGCTGGCGGAGATAGGGCGATGGCTGACCCTGCAGATGATTGCTCATAGTTTGTACTCCTTTGTGCGCCTGTCCGTTTACAGACGCCTCGTTTTCGGGTATACTTAGGTTACACTTGGATATTTCAAACAAGCTTGGATGATTGCCCCGAAGGGAATTGAAATCCGTTTTTGAGGCAGCTTTGCCGCCTCAAAAACACTTTAAGCCGAGCATAACGACGCGCGGAAAGCGTGCGACGATCCAAGCTCTGCTGCGAGGCCTCATGCCGACCAAAACGGGCCTTAGCCCGTTGCGATAAGCATGAGTCCTCAAATGCGAAACGAGTTTCGCATTTGATTATATTATATACGGTTTTGCCGTGTTTGGAAAGGAAATGTTTCCCTCATGTCTCTTACGATCCAATGGCTGGGCCACGCCTGCTTTGCCATCCGCCGGGATGACTATACCCTCGTCATCGACCCCTACAACAGCGATTACATCAACGGCTATCCCAAGCTGCACGTGAAAGCGGACAAGGTCCTCGTCAGTCACGAGCATTTCGGCCACAACTACCGGGAGGGCGTGGAGCTCTCCGGCCGCCCGGAGGCCGACTGCCCCTTCGAAATCACGACGCTCAAGGCGCCCCACGAGTTCAAAATGGGCAACTGGCGCGGCTTCACCCTGATCCACATCCTCAAGGCGGACGGGCTGAAGATCGTACATATGGGCGATCTGGGCACCCAGCTGGACGGCGGGCAGATCACCCAGCTCTACGGGGCCGACGTGGCGATGGTCTGTGCGGGCTCCTGCACGGCCCTGCCCTCCCAGGAGGCCAAGCGCGCCATGGACGAGATCCTGGCCAATGTCATCATCCCCATGCACTACCGGCACGACGGCATGGGCGGGCACCGGCTGGAAACCGTGGAGGATTTTGCCAACCAGTTTGAATCCCCGGAGCTGATCCACTACTACGACAGCGACACCCTGACCGTCACGGCCGGGATGGAGCCGCAGGTGGCAGTGCTCAAATACCTCGGCCCGGCCGGCTACGCCGATCTGATCCCCGCGCCCCCCTCCGCCGAAAAGCGCGGCTTTCTCTCCAAACTGCTCCATAAAAAATAAGAAAGAATTTCTCCACATCATTGCTTTACATGGGAAAAGACTTGCGGTATAATCAAGATAGGTCAATGGCACTTTTACCCAGTCATCCGCGCGATCCGGCATTCCACAGGCGATACCAGGCGGGCGGCAACTTGAATCAGGAGGAATACTTATGCAGCTCAGATTATCCCAGGCCATCCTTAAGCCCGATTTTCAGGGTGAGTTCACCGCCAGCATTCTGGCCGCCGCCGCCTCGCCGGACATCATTTCTTTCGCGGGCGGACTGCCCAACCCCGTTTCCTTCCCCATCCCCGAGATGGAAGCTGCCACCAAAAAGGTGCTGGAGCAGAACGGCGTCACCGCGCTGCAGTACAGCTCCACCGCCGGCTGGCCCGCGCTGCGCCGCTGGATCGCCAAGCGCTATGAGACCATGGGCGTCTACGGCGTGGAGGCGGACGACATCATCGTCACCAACGGCTCCCAGCAGGCCCTGGCCATGTTCGGCATGGCCATGATCGACCCGGGTGACCCCGTTCTGGTGGAGGATCCCACCTATCTGGTGGCGCTGCAGTCCTTCCACATGTTTAACCCCAACGTGATCCCCGTGACCATGAACGCCGACGGCATCGACTGCGAGAAGCTGGCCGCGGCGGTCAAGGCCCATCCCGACGCCAAGTTCATCTACGTGATCCCCAATTTCCAGAACCCCACCGGGCTGAGCTATTCTCAGCAGGTGCACGACAAGGTGGTGGAGATCCTCAAGGGGACCGACATCCTCCTGCTGGAGGACAATCCCTATCGGGAGCTCCGCTTCGCCGGCACCGCCACCGACAGCTTCGGCGCCGACCTGGGCGAGCAGTGCTGCATGCTGGGCACCTTCTCCAAAATCGTGACCCCGGGCATGCGCATCGGCTGGATCTGCGTGCGCAATCAGGAGCTGCGCGCCAAGCTCATGAGCTACAAGGCCACCGCCGACCTGCACACCAACATCTTCAGCCAGATGGTGCTGGCCCAGTACCTGGAGGACAACGACGTCGACGCCCACATTGAGAAGACCAGGCAGCTCTACAAGCAGAAGGCCGAGTGGATGATGGACTGCATGCGCCGCTATCTCCCCGCGGGCGTGAGCTTCACCCCCACCGAGGGCGGCATGTTCCTCTGGGCCACCCTGCCCGAGGGTCTCACCGCTGTGGATCTCTACCGCCGCGGCCTGGAGCGGGGCGTGGCCATCTGCCCGGGCGACCCCTTCTATGAGACGGAACGCAACGTGCGCACCTTCCGCATCAACTACTCCAACAGCAGCGATGAGATCATCGAAAAGGGCATCCGCATCCTCGGCGAGGTCTGCGCAGACATGATCAAGTAAACCCAAAAGGAAACCGGGGCGATTGCAAAAGCATTTTTGCAATCGCCTGAAAAAACAAAACTACGATGAAAGAGGAGGATCTTATGGCAGAATTCGCAAAACGCATGGACAACATCAAGGCGTCCGATATCCGCCAGCTGTTAAAGATCATCGGCCAGCCGGGTATTATCTCCTTTGCCGGCGGCCTGCCCGCACCGGAGCTGTTCCCGGTGGAGGACTTCAAGGCCGCGCTGGACGCCGTCATGGATGAAAACGGCCGCGTCGCGCTGCAGTATGGCGCCACCGAGGGCTGGAAGCCCCTGCGCGATCATATCGTCAAGCGCCTGGCGGCCCGCAACAACATCCACACCGACGCCGACCATGTGCTTCTCACCGCCGGCAGCCAGCAGGGCCTGGACTTTCTGGGCAAGCTCTACCTGGATCCGGGCGACGTGGTCGTGGTCGAGAGCCCCAGCTATCTGGGCGCCATCAACGCCTTCAAGCAGTACGAGTGCAAGTTTGTCGAGGTCCCCACGGATGAAAACGGCATGATCATGGCCGAACTGGACCGGATCCTCGCCACCACCGAGCGGGTCAAGCTCATCTACGTCATCCCTGATTTCCAGAATCCCAGCGGGCGCACCTGGCCGCTGGAGCGCCGCCATCAATTCATCGACATCATCAACAAGTACCACATCACCGCCATTGAGGACAATCCCTACGGCGACCTGCGCTTCAAGGGCGAGTATCTACCCGCGCTCAAGAGCATGGACCCGGAGGAGAACATCGTCTACTTCGGCACCTTCTCCAAGATCCTGGCCCCCGGCCTGCGCATCGGCTGGACCGTGGCCAACGCGCTCATCACCGAGAAGCTGAACCTGATCGCCCAGGCGGCCGTGCTGCAGACCTCCACCATCAACGCCATGGCCATCGCCAAGTATCTGGACATGTTCGACATTGACGAGCATGTGGCCAAGATCCTGCCGGTCTACAAGCACCGCTGCGAGCTGATGATCCAGACCATGCGGGAGACCTTCCCCGAGGGTGTGAAGTTCACCGACCCCGACGGCGGCCTCTTCACCTGGGTCGAGCTGCCCGAGCACATCAACAGCCGCAAGCTGGCCGAGGCCGCCCTGGCCAAGGGCGTGGCGGTCGTGCCCGGCGACGGCTTCTTCCCCAACGGCGAGAACAAGCACTGCTTCCGCATGAACTACTCCAACGCCACCGATGAGCAGCTGCTCGTGGGCGTGCACCGCCTGGCCGAGACCATCCGCGAGTTCATGTAACACCAGTAATACCGACGCAACAACGCGGCGGGGCCCTCCCCGCCGCGTTTTGCTCTGTCAGCTTGTCATCGCGAAGCCCCGTCAAGGGCTGTGGCAATCCGTATCCAATACAGTAAAGCGGCAGCCCGTTTGGGCTGCCGCT
>CACYOR010000067.1 GCA_902775985.1 Oscillospiraceae bacterium | reverse complement strand
CACATCGCCGCCCAGATCTGCGATGTGCATGGCGGGAAGGCCGTGCTGCCGGGAACCGAAGAAATCGCCGGGGCCGCGGAGACGCAGATCTTCTTCCGAAATTTTGAAGCCGTCGTTGGTCTTGCAGAGAATGGAGAGCCGCGCTTTGGCTTCGTCGGTGTCCGAATCGGAGACGAGGATACAGTAGCTCTTGTGCTGGCCGCGACCCACACGGCCACGGAGCTGATGCAGCTGGCTGAGGCCGAAACGATCGGCGTTTTCAATGATCATCAGCGCCGCGTTGGGGACGTCCACACCGACCTCGATCACCGTTGTGGCGACCAAGATCTGCGTCTCCCCGGACACAAAGGAGGCCATCACGGCGTCCTTGTCCCGCGGCTTCATCTTCCCGTGCACGCAGGCGACGTGGAGCTCAGGAAAGCTCTTTTGCAAGTCCTTCGCGTGTTCCTCGGCAGATTTGAGCTTGACCGGCAGCTCCTCATTTTCCTCCACCATGGGGCAGACGACAAAGACCTGACGCCCCCCGTCGCAGAGTTTGCGGATGAAGCCGTTGAGCCGCGCCCGATAGCTCTCGTCCACGGCGAAGGTATCCACCTTCTGCCGTCCCGGCGGGAGCTCATCCATGACGGAGACGTCCAGGTCACCGTAAATGATCAGGGCCAGTGTGCGGGGGATCGGGGTCGCGGACATGACCAGCACGTGGGGCCGCCCGGCTTTCCCGATGAGAGCGGCGCGCTGCTCGACGCCGAAACGGTGCTGTTCGTCCGTGACGACCAGGCCGAGATTGCTGTACTCCACATCGGCGCTGAAAAGGGCGTGGGTGCCGATGATCAAATCAAGTTCGCCGGCCTTCAGCGCCGCTTTGATCTCCCGTTTCTCCTTCGCAGTGGAGGCACCGGTAAGCTTTCCGATGTGCATGCCGAAGGGGGAGAGCATACGGGACAGAGTCTCAAAGTGCTGCTCTGCCAGAATCTCGGTGGGAGCCATAAATGCGCTGCCCAGGCCGTTCTTCCATACATACCAGATGAGCGCGGCGGCGACCAGAGTTTTGCCGCTGCCCACATCGCCCTGTACCAGACGATTCATCACGATCCCGGATTGCATATCTGCCGCGGCCTGCTGAACGGCACGCCGCTGGGCACCGGTGGGGGAGAAGGGAAGACAAGACCAGAATTCCTCCAGTTCCACCGGGGCCAGGCGGATGCCGCCGTCCCGTACCCGCTGACCGCGGATCCGACCCAACGCGCAGGCGAGGACGAAGAGTTCCTCGAAAATCAGGCGCCGGCGCGCCAGTTCCAGCGAGCCGAAGTCGGCGGGGAAGTGGATGTTCTCATAGGCATAGCGAGCCTGAACCAGCTGATTGCGCTCCCGCACCGCTTCGGGCAGAATCTCCGGCAGCAACCCGGCGCAGCCGTCAAGGCCCTGCCGGATACTCTGCATCAGAACGCGCTGATTCAGCCCGGCGCTCAGGCGGTAAATCGGCACGATGCGCCCGGTGATGCGGTTCTCCATGCCCTCCCGTTCATAGACGGGATTGACCAGGCTGCGGCGGGAACCTTTCATCTCAATCTTCCCATAAAAGACACAGCTGTCACCGCGGTGAAGCGCATCTTTCATATAGGCCTGATTGAAATATGTGATGTTAACTTCGCCGCTCTCATCAACGGCCCGGAAGCGGACGAGATCCAGCCCGCGGCGGATCCGGGAGAGCTGGGGAGTGTCGGCAATCAGCACCGATATGCATACGCTCTCACCGTCCTGGGTGAGAGCGATGGGCTTGTATTGGCTTCGATCTTCATAGCGCCGGGGAAAAAAGGAGATGAGGTCATAGAGAGTAAAGACGCCGAGCTTGTTGAGCGCCTGCGCCTTTTTCTCCCCGATTCCTTTGATGTAACGGACGTCCGTCTGTAAATCGGCCATGGTCTTATTCCGTAAAGCTGAGCTTATAGCTGTCGACTGTCTGCGTGAAATTATCGATCAGACCCTTGGTGCAGACGATACGATTGTCGTTTGTCACCAGGATCATTTCAAAGCCGCCGTAAGTGCGCCAATAGTTGATGGCGCGGTTCTCGCCGAGGATATACAGCGCTGTGGAGAGGGCATCCGCCATGGTGCCGTCCTCACAGATCACGGTGGCGGAGAGCAGGGTATTGTTGACCGGATAGCCGGTCACGGGGCTGAGCAGATGGTGGTAGGTCCGCCCCTTCTGGGTGAAGCTGCACTGATAGGCGGCGCTGGTGACGACCGCTGTTTCTCCCACGCTGATCACCCCGAGGTAAGAGGCCAGGTTGTTGGGATCCTGGATGCCCACGGTCCAGAGACTGCCGTCCGGCTTGGTGCCCAGGGTTTGGATGTTGCCGCCGAGGGAGATGATTCCACTCTCCACGCCGACCTGGCGCATGGCGTCAATGGCGTTTTCCGAGGCGCAGCCCTTCGCGACAGCGGCAAAGCTGATCTCCGTGCCGGCGGGGAAGGAGACAGCGTAGCCGCCCGTGCTGGGGAAACTGGTCAGGGTCATCTGGTCGTAGGCGAGCCGGAGCTTGTCGGAATAGATCTCCTCATCGGAGGGGAGATAGTACTTTGCGTCCTCAAAGCCCCAGCGCTTGACCAAAGGATAGATGCTCAGATCCAAAGCGCCGCCGCTCTGCTTATAGACCGTGGCGGCCGTGGTCAGCATCTTGGCGACCTGGGCGGGCACCACGACGTTCTCACCCACCGCGTTGTTGATGGCGTAGGCGGTGCTGGTGGGCAGATTAGGGTCCAGCATGTTGTGCATGGACTGGATGACGCCCTCGGCGGCCCGGAGCCCCGCCGTCGCCTTCTTGCCGAAGGCGGTCAGGGTCATGGTTGTGTTCATGGCAAAGATCTGGCTCTGCTCCATGCGGGATTCTCCGCAGCCGGCCAGCGGGATCAGCATGGTCAGGCAGAGCAGAATGCACAGCAGGGATTTATAAAAAGAAGCTTTCTTCATACGATTCACCGTTTATCGTGGAATTTAGGTTGATTTTAACACAGCAAAAGAAAAATGAAAACAACTATTTACTTTTGAAGACAAATTTGCTATAATACTCAGGCGCTTGGATGATTGCATTATAGCAAATTTTCCGGGCCATGTAAATATGCGGCTGTAGCTCAGCTGGATAGAGTGCCAGACTCCGACTCTGGAGGTCGTGGGTTCGAATCCCGTCAGCCGTACCAAAACCGAGGACTTTCCGTAGAAAATCCTCGGTTTTGTTATAAAAGGCAAAATTCCCTTCACGCTCTGACGGAGACCGAGGAAAGAGCGCGGAAGAAAACGAACATATACCACATATACCATAGGAAGAAGAGGAGGATTTCTATGCCCACGAAGAAAACGGAAACGAGCAAAGCAAGCGATACCGCCAAAAAAGCGGCCCCCAAAAAGACAGCGAAGCGCAAGGCGCCGGCCGTCGTGGAAGAGCCGGTTGTGAAAGAACCGGACGTGGCGGTGGAAGCGGTGGTGGAAACGCCGGTCGTTGCGGAAGCAGCGACTGCGGTGGCGGCTGAAGCCGTCGAGACCGCGCCCGCCGCGCCGGAAACCGCGACCGAATCCCTGCCCAGCCCGCGCAGAAGCGTGGCCTTTATCGGCTCGGAATGCTATCCCTTTGTGAAGACCGGCGGCCTGGGCGACGTGATGTACGCGCTGCCCCGCGCCCTGACGAAACTTAACTGCGACGTCAAGGTGATCCTGCCCCGCTATAAATGCATTCCCCAGAAGTACCAGGAAAAGATGGTTTACCGCGGGGATTTTATGATGGACCTGTGCGCGGACGGAAGAAGCTTCTACGTTGGCATCATGGAGATGGAGATGGACGGCGTCGTCTATGACTTCATCGACAACGAGGAATTTTTCAGCTGGGGCAATCCCTATACCGATCTGGTGCGGGATATCCCCAAGTACTGCTTCTTTGGAAAAGCGGCGCTGGCCGCGCTCAATTATCTGGACTGGATCCCGGATGTGATCCACTGCCACGACTGGCAGGCGGGTCTGGTGCCGGTGTATCTGCGCACGCTCTTTGCCGGGACGCCGGTTGGCCGGGCCAAGTCCATGATCACGATCCACAACCTGCGCTTCCAGGGCATTTACAACATCCCTACCATCCAGTATTGGTCTGGTCTGCCCGGCTATGCCTTCGACTACGGCCTGCTGAAGCAGGGCTATGAGGACGCCAACATGTTCAAGGGCGGCCTGGCCTATGCCGACAGCATCACCACCGTCAGCGGGACCTACGCCGGTGAGATCCAGACGGCCTTCTACGGCGAGGGGCTGGACGCCCATCTGCGCCATCACGCCTGGAAGCTGCGCGGCATTGTCAACGGCATTGACGTGGATATCTGGAACAGCAAGACCGATAAGCTGCTGGCCGAGACCTATGACAAGACCGACGTCATTGAAAAGAAAAAGGCGAACAAACGCGCCCTGCAGGAGCGCCTGGGCCTGGAGCAGGACGATGGGAAAATCGTTCTCGGCCTGATCTCCCGCCTGACAGATCAGAAGGGCCTGGATCTGGTGAACGCCATTTTCCCGGAGCTTCTGGACGGCAATACCCAGGTGGTGATTCTCGGCACGGGCGACGCCCGCTATGAGGACGCCTTCCGCTACTATGAGGGGGCGAACAAGGGCACGGTCTGCTCCTATATCGCCTACGATGAGAGTCTGGCCCATCAGATCTATGCCGGCGCGGACGCCCTGCTGGTGCCGAGCCTGTTTGAGCCCTGTGGCCTGACCCAGCTGATCGCCATGCGCTACGGCACGGTGCCCATCGTCCGGGAGACCGGCGGCCTGAAAGACACTGTACAGCCCTACAACGAATACACCGACGACGGAAACGGCTTCACCTTCGACCGCTATGAGGCGGGATTGCTGCTGGACGCGGTGATCCGTGCCAAGACGGTCTTCTTCACCGAGCGGGAGCGCTGGGACGAGATCGTGGTACGCGATATGGAGAAGGACGTCTCCTGGGCGAATTCGGCCAAGCAGTATCGGGAGCTCTATCTCCAGCTGCGGCCGGAGATGTAATACGAGAAAAAGAAACTGCAGCGCTTTTCATTGGGAAAGGCGCTGCAGTTACACGAAGAAAAGAGACAGAAGGGAGCGCTTCGTTTGTACGGCTTGTTGGAGCGGGATCGGGCTTTGCTTCCCTACCAAAAGAATATCGAGCGCCAGATGGAGCGGTATTACCAGCTGCGCGAGAGGCTCACGGGAGGCGGCAGTCTCTCCGACTTTGCCAACGCCCATGAATACTATGGCTTCCATCACAGCCTGGAGGGCTGGGTCTATCGGGAATGGGCGCCCGCGGCGGACGCGGTCTACCTGATGGGGGACTTTAACGACTGGAACGAGACCTCTCATCCCCTCACGCGCCTGGAGAACGGGAACTGGGAACTTAGGCTGCCGGAGGGGGCGCTCCATGACGGGAGCCGCGTGCGAACCGTCGTGCGAAACGACAATAGCCTTTCGGTCCACATTCCCCTCTATGCTCACCGTGTGGTGCAGGACCCGGTCAGCTTTGACTGGCTCTGTGAGGTCTGGGACCCGCTGGAGGCCTACCCCTGGACGGACGAGGGCTTTGTGCCCCAGCGGCCGCTGCTGATCTATGAGGCCCATGTGGGCATGGCGACGGAGGAATACCGGATCGGCAGCTACCGGGAATTTGCCGATCAGGTGCTGCCCCATGTCAAGGAGCTCGGCTACAACACCATACAGCTCATGGCAATCATGGAGCATCCCTACTACGGCTCCTTCGGCTACCAGGTCTCCAATTTCTTTGCCGCGTCCAGCCGCTTCGGCTATCCCCAGGAGCTCAAATACCTGGTGGACAAGGCTCACAGCATGGGGATCGCCGTGCTGCTGGATCTGGTGCATTCCCACGCGGTGAAAAACACCGTAGAGGGCATCAACGCCTTCGACGGCACGGAGTATCAGTTCTTTCATGCGGGAGCGCAGGGGGATCATCCGGCCTGGGGGACCAAATGCTTTGACTACGGCAAGGTGGAGGTGCTCCACTTCCTGCTCTCCAACCTGAAATACTGGATGACGGAGTATCACTTCGATGGCTTCCGCTTCGACGGCGTGACCAGCATGCTGTACCACGATCACGCCCTGGGCTCCGCCTTTACCAACCTCCGCATGTATTATTCGGCCAATACCGATACCGAAGCGCTGTGCTATCTGCAGTTGGCCAACAGTCTGATCCGGGAGATCAAGGCCGAGGCGATCACGATCGCGGAGGACATGTCCGGCATGCCGGGTATGTGCGTCCCTGTGGGGGAGGGCGGCCTGGGCTTTGACTATCGCCTGGGCATGGGCCTGCCGGACATGTGGATCCGCCTCATCAAGGAGAAGCGGGACGAGGACTGGAATCTGGACGCAATCTGGCATGAGATGACGGCGCGCGTGGCCCCCACGATCGCCTATGTAGAGAGCCATGACCAGGCGCTGGTCGGGGATCAGACGGTCATGTTCCGCCTGGTGGGCGCCGCGATGTATACCGATATGGACCGCATCTGCCATAATCCGACGATCGACCGGGGCGTGGCGCTGCATAAGCTTATGCGCTTGCTGACCCTGGGCGCGGGCGGCGATGGCTATCTGAACTTCATGGGCAACGAGTTTGGCCATCCGGAATGGATCGATTTCCCGCGGGAGGGCAACAACTGGAGCTATCAGTACTGCCGCCGGCAGTGGAGCCTGCTGGCCAACGGCTATCTGAAATACAGCCTGCTGAACGCTTTCGACGCGGACATGATCCATATGGCCCGGGAAAATAAGATCCTCTCGGAGCCCTATCCGAGCCTGCGGCTGATCCATCAGCGGGATCATATGCTGGCCTTTGAGCGCGGCGGGCTGGTGTTTCTCTTCAATTTCGATCCGCAGCGGGCGCACGAGGATTACTGCATTCCGGTCTCCGCGCCCTGCGACCACGAAGTGCTTTTGTCCAGCGACGATGAATGCTACGGCGGCTTCGGCCGCGTCGGGCACGAAAAGCGTTCGGCCTATGTGCCGGGCTGCCAATCCCCGACACTGAAAATCGGCCTTCCGCCCAGAACGGCGATCGTGCTGAAGCCGGTAAAAGAATAAGACAAGTGAGCTTTACTAAGAAAGGAAGAGCAGCCTGAACCTATGAACAGACTGCTCTTTCTTCGTTTCTGTTTTACTTGTTACAGAGCCAGCATCCACTCGTAGCCGCAGGTTTTGCAGCGATAGGTCGGCAATGTGCCGATATCGACCGGACCGACCAGCTCCAGATCCTTGCCCTGGCACTTGGGGCAGTGGGGAAGCTCCTCGCTCACGCCGCCGGCGGCCTTTTCCAGTTCCTTCTTGTTCAGTTCCTCCATGACAGGTACCGCCTCCTGAAATATAGTATGATTCTATCTTGTCTCATCGCTTCTTGCAATCTCCTCCATGGGGGAGAGATACTTGGCGCAGAAGGGCTTGATGCTGCCCTTGTCGTACACGTGGAGACTGCAGCGGTGCAGCCGCTCGATGTTCAGGTTCATGGCGTCCTGAAAGGCCATGGCCGACAGGGTGAGGCTGTTGTGGCGTAGCCGATACAGGAACGTGTCGAAGTCCATCTCTTCGGAGAAGCTCTCCGCCGGCTTCGCTTCCTCCGGGAAGCGCCGCCAATGTCGGGCCACGTACTCCCGGTTGTCCCGCGCCTGCCCACGGCTGTGGGAGGAGTGGGTGATGGAGCTGAGGGGCTTCAGCCCGCCTTTGGGATCGATCAGGAAGCTGGCGTGAAAGCCGCAGAGCGGATGATCGCAGCGGGAGGGCATAAAGCTCTCCGGTGGGATCTGCGCCTGATCGCAGATGTCGGCCATCAGTTGGTCCAGAGTATAGCGATCGGATTCCGCGGGAACGCCGGGATAGCGCCCGAAATAGGAGACGGGTTGAAAATGGATACCCCGCACGGCGGGGGAGAGCTCGCGGGCCAGGGCGATGATCTCGCCCAGATTGTCGTCATTCACGCCCTTGACCACCGTCGGCACCAGCGTGACGCCGATGGCGAGCTCCGCGCAGACGCGGATGGCCTCCCGCTTGGTATCCAGCAGATCCCGGCCGCGCAGGGCGCGGTAGATCTCATCCCGCGTCCCGTCGAACTGGAGAAACACGATATCGAGCCCTGCCTCGGCGAGCCTGCGGGCGTAGGCGGGATCCTCGGCCAGGCGGATTCCGTTGGTGTTCACCTGGGTATAGCTGCATCCGGCCTCCCGGGCGTATCGGATGAGCTCCGGCAGATCGTTGCGGAGCGTCGGTTCCCCGCCGGAGAATTGCAGCAGGGGCTGCCCGCACTGCCGCACAATGTCCCGGATGGCTGCTTGGCAGTTTTCAAGAGACGGGTCGTCGTGAGTACCGCCGCCCTTGGCAAAACAATAGCGGCAGCGGAGATTGCAGCGCTGCGTGACCTCCAGCAGCGTGCAGCAAGTGTCACTCTCGTGCTCGGCGCAGAGCCCGCAGTTGGCCGGGCAGGAGAGTCCCACGCCTTTTTCCAGCGGCGGCGTCTCCAGCAGCCACTGCTCAAAATCCATGCAGCCCTGCCAGACGGGAACCTGGAAGAAGCCGTGCTCCGGACAGCTCTTTTCCAGAAAAATCTGTCCGCTCTCCCGGCGAGAGAGAAGCGCGGGGATGTTTTTTAAACACACGGGGCAGACGGAACGGGTCTCCCGTATCAGCTGACCTGCCATCGTCAGCCCATGGCGAGGCCTTCCTGCTTGAAGACCATCCATTCCAGCTGATAGCGACGGGAGACGTCCTCCACCGCAGCCACCACGATCTCCTCCAGCTTGTCCACGGGGCAGGCCGCGCTGGCGTTGAGGATGACAGCCAGCTCCGTGCAGGGGCGCTCGAAGCGGTGTGTCTCTTCAATGGGCCGATCGGTGCCGATGAGATCGACTTTGCCGAAATCCCCCTCCGGCTCCCAGGCCAGAAGCTTGAGGTGGGGGATGAGACAGGCGGCGGCGTGGATTTCCTCCTGGACCTGACGGGCCATATCCATCAGATAGGCGTTTCCGTCAAACGTATTGCAGCAGACCACCGCGTGATATTGCAGATAGAATTCGCTGATTTTGCCCATGGCGTGGCAGAAAGCCTCGCCGCCGTAGCCGATCTCCGGACGGCGCATGGACGCCTGCCCACTGCGCAGCGCCTGAGAAAGAAGGTCCAGTCCCTCTCCCTTTAAGGCACTGATGGCAATCACCTGTGCCAGAGGATAGCGCTCCAAAAGCCAGGCCAGATCGGCGTCCCGCTGTTGCTCGCTGAGCAGGTCGCATTTGTTCAGAACGATGAGGTCGGCCTCCACAAGCTGGGTATCATAGAGATACTCCTGATCACCGCCCTGTCCGCTGCGCAGCAGCTCGACCGTCCTTGGCTCCACCAGTACGGTGAAAGGCGCCAGCTCAAACTGGCCGGGGAATTTCTCCGTCAGGCCGTGATACACGTGCTCCAGGGCGCCGACGCCAAAACCGGGAATATCGGAGACCACCAGCTCGCAGCCCTCGTCGTAATAGGCGTTGAGCCGCTCGGCCAGCTGCTCGTTTACATAGCAGATGCAATCGTCGGTGATTTCCGAGGCCTTGCAGCCGCTGAGCTGGGCAAAGCGGTTGTCGGCCAGACTGACGCCATGGCCCAGGTCGTTGGAGATCATGGCCGCTTTGGCGTAGTGCGCGCTGTAATACCGGGTCAGGGCCATCATGGTCGTGGTTTTCCCCGAGCCAAGAAAGCCGCTGAATACGGCGAATTTCTTCATCGTCTCCCATCTCCTGTCTGATATAGTATCATTACTATATCAGTATTAGCGGGGGAAATCAAGAAAGGGGAGGAAAGAATTGGAAAGGGCAGGAAGAAATTCTTGCACAGAAGAAAAACAAGCGGTATGATAAAGAAAAGTGCAAGAGTGCGGCAGGGGAGGAGTATGCATGAACCTTTATGAAGAGATCCTGAGAAAGCTGGAAGCCGGAGAGCCTGTCTCTCTGGAGACGGAGTTTCAGGGGCAGAGCGGCGCCATGCGGGACAATATGAAGCGGCGGCTTGCCGCGGTACAGCCCAAGGAGGATCGGAAAGGGCGCCTCTGCGCGGCGGTCACGGCGGAGAGCGAAGGGGAGTGGACGACGGTAAAGGAACCGATGCTGCCCCAGGAGCGCCTGCTGATTCTCGGCGGCGGACATATCGCGCTGCATGTGGCGGAGTTTGCGGCCAAGTGTGGTTTTTCCGTCATCGTTGCGGACGACAGGCCGGACTTTGCCAACCGGGCCCGTTTCCCGCTGGCGGAGCAGGTGATCTGCGACAGCTTTGAAAACGCCATTCGGAGCGTGAAGCTCACGCCCTACGACTATGTGGTGATCATCACCCGCGGGCACCGGCATGACGCGGACTGCCTGCGCGTGCTGCTCCCCGGCGTGCGTACGGCCTATCTGGGGCTGATCGGCTCCCGGCGCCGCGTCAAAGGCCTGATGGAGATGCTGGCCGAGGAGGGCTACTCCACCGAACGGATGGAGGAAATCTGCACGCCCATCGGCTTGCCCATCGGCGCCATCACGCCGCAGGAGATCGCCGTCTCCATTCTGGCGGAGCTGATCGCCTACAAACGCCTGCCGGAGCATAGCCGCGGGTCCGGGCGCTGCTGCTGCGATTCGGATATGGAGCTGTCCACCCTGCGCTACCTGGCGGAGAATCACGAGCCTAAGGCGATCGTCACCGTGATCGAGACCAAGGGCTCGACGCCGCGGGAGGCGGGCGCCAAAATGGCGGTGAGCCCGCTGGGGAAGGTCACCGGCTCCATCGGCGGCGGCTGCAGCGAGGGAGCGGTGATCCGCGACGCGGTAAAGATCATCGGGACCGGGCGCTATCGGACCGTGGATATCGACCTGACCGGCGATGTGGCGGAATCGGACGGCATGGTCTGCGGCGGCACCATGAAGGTACTGATCGAGGACGGAAGCGAGGCTTGAAACGGGGCCGGGCGAGAAAACACTTCCGTTATATAAGGAAAGAGCCTCTGAATCCTTTTTGATATGCTCCCTCTATGAGAGACAGTGAAATAAAGAAGCACTGTCAAACATAGGGGGAGCATCGTCATGCCACAAAAGCAAAAGATAGCGGTAGAA
>CACYOR010000066.1 GCA_902775985.1 Oscillospiraceae bacterium | reverse complement strand
AAGGCACCATCGAGTGCAAGTTCTGGGGTCTGGGCGGTGACGGCACCGTCGGCGCCAACAAGAACTCCATCAAGATCATCGGCGACCACACCGACAAGTTCGTGCAGGCCTACTTCCAGTACGACTCCAAGAAGACCGGCGGCGTGACCATCAGCCACCTGCGCTTCGGCGATAAGCCCATCAAGAGCCCGTACTACATCAACAAGGCCGACTTCGTCGCCTGCCACGTTCCCTCTTACATCACCAAGGGCTTCCCCATCGTCCGCGACGTCAAGCCCGGCGGCGTGTTCCTGGTCAACTGCCAGTGGGATTTCGCCGAGCTGGAGCATCATCTGGATGCCGCTTCCAAGCGCTACATCGCCAAGAACAACATCCAGCTGTACATGATCAACGCCATCGACCTGGCCAAGCAGATCGGCATGGGCAAGCGCACCAACACCATCCTGCAGTCCGCCTTCTTCTCCCTGGCCAAGGTCATGCCCGAAGCTGAGGCGATCCAGTACATGAAGGACGCCGCCCTCCACTCCTACCTGAAGAAGGGCCAGGACGTGGTCGACATGAACTACAAGGCCATCGACGCCGGCGCCACCGCCTACGTCAAGGTCGAGGTTCCCGCCTCTTGGGCCGACGCGGTCGACACCGCGGAGGCCGCTGCCATCCACGGCCGCGAGAAGACCGTCAAGATGGTCGAGAACATCCTCATCCCGGTGGACAAGATGGACGGCGACAGCCTGCCCGTCTCCGCCTTCGTCGATCATGCCGACGGCACCTTCGAGCTGGGCGCCGCCGCCTATGAGAAGCGCGGCACCGCCGTCTCCGTGCCCGAGTGGGACAACACCAAGTGCATCCAGTGCAACAAGTGCGCTTTCGTCTGCCCGCACGCCACGATCCGTCCCTTCGCTCTGACCGAGGAAGAGCTGGCCGCCGCTCCCGCCCAGACCAAGTCCGCCGACATCAAGGCCGGCAAGGGCAAGGGCGTGTACAAGTTCGCCATGGCCGTGTCTCCTCTGGATTGCATGGGCTGCGCCGTCTGCGTGGGCGAGTGCCCGACCAAGGCCATCACCATGGTTCCCATGGAGAGCCAGCTGCCGCAGCAGGAAGTCTTCGACTACATGGTCGAGAAGGTTGCCCCCAAGGCCGACATGGTCGCGGGCGATCCGAAGTTCAGCCAGTTCACCCAGCCCTATCTGGAGTTCTCCGGCTCCTGCGCCGGCTGCGCCGAGACCAGCTATGCCCGTCTCGTCACCCAGCTCTTCGGCGACCACATGCTCATCTCCAACGCCACCGGCTGCTCCTCCATCTGGGGCGGACCGGCTGCCACCTCTCCCTACACCGTCAACAAGGAAGGCAAGGGTCCCGCCTGGGCCAACTCCCTGTTTGAGGATAACGCGGAGCACGGCCTCGGCATGTACCTGGGCCAGAAGAAGATCCGCGACGATCTGAAGGCCAAGGTTGAGGCCATGATCGCGGCTCCCTCCTGCTGCGAAGAGCTGAAGGCCGCTGCGCAGGCCTGGCTCGACACCTATGACGACGGCAACGCCAACCAGGAGCCCACCAAGGCCCTGATCAAGGAGCTGGAAGAGGACATCAGCAGCATCGACAGCTGCATCGGCTTCCTGGGCTCCGACATGGGCAAGCAGATCTACGGTGAGGCTCAGCCCGCCGCTCTGGCCGCCGCTGAGGCCGCCAAGGCTGCCGGCCAGAAGCACTGCACCTGCGCTGCCTGCACGCTGGGCGCTGAGATCCTGGAGAAGAAGGATTACCTGAACAAGAAGTCCGTGTGGATCTTCGGCGGCGACGGCTGGGCCTTCGATATCGGCTACGGCGGCGTCGACCACGTGCTGGCTTCCGGCGAGGACGTCAACATCTTCGTGTTCAACACCGAGGTGTACTCCAACACCGGCGGACAGGCCTCCAAGGCCTCCAACATCGGCCAGGTCGCTCAGTTCGCGGCTGCCGGTAAGGAGATCAAGTCCAAGTCTCTGGCTGAGATGGCCATGACCTACGGCTACGTGTACGTGGCTCAGATCGCCATGGGCGCCAACCAGATGCAGACCATGAAGGCCATCGCCGAGGCCGAGGCCCACAAGGGTCCCTCCCTCATCATCGCCTATGCTCCCTGCGAGATGCACAGCATCAAGGGCGGCATGACCAACTGCCAGAAGGAAATGGACAAGGCTGTCAAGTGCGGTTACTGGAACCTGTTCCGCTTCAACCCCGACGCCGAGAAGCCCTTCTCCCTCGACAGCAAGGAGCCGGCCGGCGGCTATCAGGAGTTCCTGATGAACGAGGCCCGCTACAGCCGTCTGACCCGCGAGTTCCCGGAGCGTGCCAGCCGCCTCTTCGAGGCCAACGAGGCCAACGCCAAGGAGCGCTACGAGCACCTGATGAAGCTGAAGGCTCTCTACGAATAAGCCGAAAGCACAAGCGCATAAACCTCAATACCCGGTGGGATCCCCCCACCGGGTATTCTTTTCGTTTCCGTGTTGGAAAACGCAGCGGCCCGCGTGCAAGAAAAGACTTGCGCTCGGGCCCTGTGTTTTTTATAATTCTATCAGAAGTTTCGACATAGACTTCATGCCATCTACGATCGAGGAGGTAGTCATGAAAAAACAGATCCTTTGCCTTCTGCTCGCCCTGATCTTTGTGTTTGCCCTGGCCGCGCCTCTCGCGCAGGCCGGCGATGGGCCTGCCTGTCCCGCCTGCGGCCGGCAGATCCCCGCGGACAGCCGCTTTTGCCCTTACTGCGGGCAAAAGCTCGCCGCCGAGGAAGGCGACGGCGCGGTGGTGCTTTATCACATGGTGCACTACGGGACCCAGGAGGCGGAAGAGCCCCACAACCGCATGTTCCGGGATTACAGCATCTACGGAAACTACAAGAAATTCAAGGCCCGTCCCAGTTACGGGGAAAAGCATCTCACCCGCATCGTGACGGCCGAGGAGCTGGAGCAGGCCAAGCGCTTCGAGCCCGGCACGGTGGTGAGAGGGGTGCTGGAGCATTACGAGGGTTACCAGTACGGGACCACGACCGCCTATTACTTCGGTGACGACAAATACGTCTGGTTTGTGGAGTCGGTGGAACTGATCCTCGCCGCAGATCCCCCGGCGCCGCAGGCTATGCCAAGCAGCAGTCTCTCCCTGGTCACGGACGCCTATACGGCCAGCTGCCGGGTGGACGGGAAAAGCACCGGCTTCCACATTCCCCAGATCAACCTGAACTCCGTGGACGCCGATCAAATCAACCGCGAGCTCTATGACAGCCTCTACCCCCTGGCAGAGAGTCGGATCGCCGAGGCGGAGCAGGGCAGCGCCGCAGCGGTCGGAGGTCTCGATTACCGTGTCTTTCGTAACGGCGATGTGCTCTCTCTGCTCGTCGACAGTGAGCAAGGCGGCGAAAGCGCCGGACACGAGTACCGGGTGTACAATCTCTCCGTCACGACCGGCAGCCGCCTCGGCAGTGGGGATCTGCCTGCGGCATTGGGCTTGAGCGAGGCTGCCTATCACGCCCTTGTGAAGCTGGCCCTGGAGAGCCAGTGGCACCAGCAGCGGACGGCAGACGAGCCCGGCGCACAGGATGCGCTGGAAAAGTGCCTCGCGGACGAGAACCTCAACGCCGCGCAGCCCTACCTGGGCGCGGAGGGGCGGCTTTGCGCCGCAGCCACGCTGTACCTCCCGTCGGCAGAGACCTCCGGCGTTCTGCTGGATCTGGGCCTTGCCGCATAGCAAAACGGATATAAAAACAGCTCATGAGCGTGACTCATGAGCTGTTTTTTCGCGGGCACCGCGGCTTATCGTATCAGGCGTTCACGGCCCGGCGCAGGGCCTCGGCTTTGTCGGTGTCCTCCCAGCGGACGCCCAGATCCTCCCGGCCCATGTGGCCGTAGGCGGCCAGAGGGCGGTAGATGGGGCGGCGCAGATCCAGCTCCCGGATAATGCCGGCGGGCGTGAAATCAAAGACCTGGCGCACAGCCTGGGACAGGGCCTCCTCGGAGACCGTGCCGGTGCCGAAGGTCTCCACCAGGACGGAGACGGGCTCGGCCACGCCGATGGCATAGGCCAGCTCGATCTGGCAGCGCTTGGCCAGGCCGGCCGCCACCACGTTCTTGGCCGCCCAGCGGGCCGCATAGGCCGCGGAGCGATCCACTTTGGTGGGGTCCTTGCCGGAGAAGGCGCCGCCGCCATGGGGCGCTGAGCCGCCATAGGTGTCGACGATGATCTTGCGTCCGGTCAGGCCCGAGTCGCCCTGTGGGCCGCCGATGACAAAGCGGCCGGTGGGGTTGATGAAATAGCGGGTGTTCTCGTCCAGCAGTTCCGCCGGGATCGTGGGCTTCACCACCAGCTCCAGCATATCCCGCCGGATCTGTTCCAAGGTCGCCTCGGGGGCGTGCTGGGTGGAGATGACGATGGTGTCGATGCGCACAGGGCGGTGCTGCTCATCATACTCGACGGTGACCTGGGTCTTGCCGTCGGGGCGCAGATAGTTCACCAGACCCTCCTTGCGGATCTGGGTCAGGCGCTTGGCCAGCTTGTGGCTCAGGGAGATGGCCAGGGGCATCAATTCCGGCGTCTCGTCGCAGGCGTAGCCGAACATCATGCCCTGGTCGCCGGCGCCGCCCACCTCGTCGTTGGTGCCCAGCGCGATATCGTCGGACTGCTCGTCGATGTTCACGATGATGCCGCAGGTGTCACAGTCGAAGCCGTACTTGGCCCGGTCATAGCCGATGTCCCGGATGACCTGTCGGGCGATCTTTTGGATGTCCACATAGCAGCTGGTGCTGATCTCGCCCATGATGTGGACAAGGCCCGTGGAGACGGTCGTCTCGCAGGCCACGCGGCCGTTGGGATCCTCGGCCAGAATGGCGTCCAGCACCGCGTCGGAGATCTGGTCGCAGATTTTGTCGGGATGACCCTCGGTCACGGATTCAGAGGTAAAAAACGTGTGCATAGAAAACTCCTTTGCTTAAATAAACGGATTCCAAAACCTTCCGCCGTTTTTAATATTTAACAGGATCGCCGCCGCCAGCAGCAGGGCGCTGCCAAGCATGGCGAGGATGTCCCATTTTGTGAAGCGCCGGGCCATGTACCAGCTGCGCTTTTTGTTCTTGCCGAAGCCGCGCAGCTCCATGGCATTGGAGATGACCTCGATTCGGTCCATGCTGGAGAGGATCAGGGGGATCAGAATGGCGCTGGCGCTTTTCAGGCGCTTGACCAGGCTCTCCTTCTTGCTCATCTCGATGCCTCGGGCCTGCTGGGCCTGGGAGATCTCGTGATACTCCCGCTGGATATCGGGGATGTAGCGCAGGGCCAGAGCCACGGAATAGGCGATGGTATATTTCACGCCGATGCGGTTGAGGGAGGCGGCAAACTCGCTGGGGTTAGTGGTGCAGACAAAGAGCAGCACGATCGGGATCGTGGCCAGATATTTGAGCACCAGATTCAGATGATAGAACAGCTGCTCCTTCGTGATGATCCAGCGCCCGCCCAGCCGGAGGAGCACATGGCTGCTCCCATAGAGCTCCACACCGTGCTGGGGCGAGAAAACAAATACCAGGAGGTTATTCAGCACCATGAACACCGCCGTAAAGCCCAGCATGAAGGACACATCCCGGATGCCGATGCGGGAGACGCGAAAGAGCACCAGGCTCAGCAGGGCCAGGGACACCAGCAGACGGGTGTCATAGGTGGCCATGGCCGCAAAGCTCCACAGCAGCAGGCAGACCAGCTTGGTCGCGCCGGTGAGGCGGTGAATGGGCGAGGGGCGGTCGATGTAGTTAAAAATGTTGGTCATGAGCGGAACACCTCCCGCTCATAGTCGATGAAGCGCCGGACAAAGGCCCGGCTGTCCTCCAGGCCGCAGCGCTGTCCCAGTGCGTAGAGAGAGGTCTCCTTGAGGCTCGCCTCCCGGATGATCGCCGGGTCGGTCAGAACCGCGGCGCAGTCCATATCCGCGATGATGCGCCCCTGAGAGAAGACCAGCGCACGCTCGGCGTACTCCAGCATCAGGTGCATATCGTGGGTGATCATCACCACGGTGATGCCTCGCCGGTTCAACGCCGTGAGAAACTCCATGATGTCGGTATAGTGCCGGTAATCCTGCCCGGCGGTGGGCTCGTCCAGGATGATCATCTTGGGCCGCAGGACCAGGATGGAGGCGATGGTGACGCGCTTTTTCTGTCCGAAGCTCAGGGCCGAGATCGGCCAGCTCCGGAAAGGCCAGAGCCCGCAGATCTTCAGTGTCTCCTCCACCCGCTCCCTGACCTCGTCCTCCGGCACCTTCCGGGTGCGCAGGCCGAGGGCCACCTCGTCGAAGATCATCACCTTGGAGATCATCTGGTTGGGGTTTTGCATCACATAGCCGATGCGGTCCGCCCGCTCCTTGATGGACAGCGCGGCCAGATCCTCGCCTTCAAAGTGCAGGGATCCCTCCTGCTGCGTCTCAAAGCCGCAGATCAGCTTGGAGAAGGTGGATTTTCCCGCGCCGTTGGTGCCCACGATGGCCAGCAGCTCGCCCTGCCGGATCTGCGTGCTCAGATCCCGGATGGTCTGCCGCTTCTTGCCGGGGTAGGTAAAGCCCAGGCCCTCCGCCCGCAGCTGCACCGGCCGCGCCGGTTTTTCCGGGGCCGGCGGAACGGCGTGAAACCAGTCCCGCAGCTTTTTTTGGTCCTCCTCATCGAGCGTAAGCGCCTCGATGCTCTCCGGGTGCATCTCCGGCCGGATTGTCACCCCGGCGTATTTGAGCGCCGTGAGATACAGGGGCTCGCGGATGCCGCTGTCGGCCAGCCAGCTCCCGCTCAGCAGCTCCGCCGGGCTGGTGTCGGCCAGGATGCGGCCCTTGCCCATCAGCACGATCCGATCCACATGCCGGTGCAGCACATCCTCCAGCCGGTGCTCAATGATGATGACCGCCGCGCCGGTCTGCCGCTGGATCTCGTCGATAAGCTCCATGGCCGTCTTGCCCGTCGCCGGGTCCAGATTGGCCAGTGGCTCATCAAAGAGCAGCACTTCCACGTCGTCCACCATCACCCCTGCCAGGGAGACCCGCTGCTTCTGCCCGCCGGAGAGCTCGTTGGGGGCGTGGCCCAGGTGGTCCTGGATATTCACCATCCGGGACGCTCGCTGCACCCGCTCGTGGAGCTCCGGCTCGGCGACGCAGTCGTTTTCCAGGGCGAAGGCGATGTCCTCGGCCACCGTCAGGCCGATGAACTGGCCGTCCGGGTCCTGGAGCACCGTGCCCACGGTGTGGGAGATGCCGAAAATGCCCAGCTCCCCGGTCTCTTTCCCCTTGATTTTCAGCGTGCCGCTGCTCTCGCCCAGGTAGGAAAAGGGAATAAGGCCGTTGATGCAGTGGGCCAGGGTGGACTTGCCGCAGCCGGAGGGCCCGGCAATCAGCAGCTTTTCCCCCTTGTGCACCGTCAGGTTGATATCGTAGAGCGTGGGCTCGGACTGGGCGTTGTACTGGAAGCCGAAGTGTTCAAATTGGATAATCGGATCGCTCATCGTTTTCTTAAAAGAGGGGCGAAGCTTCCTTCGCCCCTCGATCCATCTTATTTTTCCTCTTTCAGGGAGCCCTTCTTGGGCTTCGCCGCGGCATAGGCCACGCAGAGCAGCGTGCCGACGATGGCGGTGGTGACGATGTTGGCGATGCCGCCGACCAGGCCCTGAACAAAGACCTTGTTGGCCGGCTCGGCATAGATGACGATGTCCAGCACAGGCGCGATCAGGCCCCAGGCGATCACATGGGAGACCAGCTGGAAAAGATTGAAGCGCAGGATGTCCTTCTTGCCAAACTCGCCGTCGGCCAGATTGACGCGCTTGGCGACCAGACCGATCAGGAAACCGAAGCAGGCGGAGGCGATGACCCAGCTCCACCAGATGCCCCAGCCGTAGCTGAAGTCAATGAGGGCGTGGCCGATCAGGCCGATGAGGCAGCCGGCAATGGGGCCGTAGATGGCGGCCATGAAGGCCAGCAGGCCGTACTGCAGGGAGATGTTGGTGTTGGGCACGGGGCTGGGGATGGCCACGAAGCGGCCGAGAACAAAGAACAGCGCGGCGCCGATACCGATGGCGACGATGGTTCTCACAGGGGATTTTTTCATGGGTGTACTCCTTTCGATTCTCCGCATCAAGAGGGAAAAGAAAAACGCCCTGCCGACAGCAGGACGCAGAAATCAAGCCTCATCTTTCGTCTCACCGCCGGATTTGGCACCTTGATGTCACTCAGGTTGCCGGGCTTCACAGGGCCGTTCCCTCCACCGCTCTTGATAAGGTGTTCACTTGTTACGCTGACATTATATCAGTCTTTTCGCCCTTGTCAAGAAATTCCTTGCCCCTTTTTCATCGGATTTGGCCCGAAAAAAGAATTTTGCAAAAGGCCTTGACACGCCTGTATATACTGTGTATATTATAGATACACAGTTGACGGAGATGATGTCATGACGATTTTGATCGATAACCGGAGCGGACAGCCGATCTACGAGCAGATCGTGGATCAGATCCGCGACCAGATCCTCGCGGGGGAGCTGCGGCCGGACGAGGCCCTGCCCTCCATCCGCTCGCTGGCCAAGGATCTGCGCATCAGCGTGATCACGACCAAGCGGGCCTACGAGGAGCTGGAGCAGGCCGGCTTCCTCTACACCGTGGCCGGAAAGGGCTGCTTCGTGGCGGAGAAAAACCCGGAGCTGCTGCGGGAGGAAAACCTGCGCAAGATCGAGGAGCATCTGGAGGAGATCCGGCGCCTGGCCGTGCGCTGCGGCCTGACCCGGGAGGAGCTCAACGGGATGCTGGCCATCATTGAGGAGGAGGACACATGAACGCCATTGAGATTCGCGGCCTGGAAAAACACTATCCGGGCTTTGACCTGCAGCTGGACCTGAGCCTGCCGCGGGGCTGCATTCTGGGTCTGGTCGGGGAAAACGGCGCCGGCAAGACCACCACCATCAAGGCCCTCCTGGGGGCGATCCGGCCCGACGCCGGGAGCCTGTCCGTGCTGGGCCAGCCCGTCAAGGAGGAAAACGCCGCCTTGCGGGAGCGCCTCGGCGTGGTGCTGGACGATCCGGGCTATCCCGAGTGCGTCACGGCCCGGCAGCTGGGCGGCATCATGGCCGGGGTGTTCCGGAACTGGGATAAGGCTAGCTTCGCCGCGCTGCTGAAGCAGCTGGCCATCCCCGAGGGCAAGGCCTTCAAGGACCTCTCCCGCGGCATGAAGATGAAGCTCTCCATCGCCGTGGCCCTGTCCCACGGGGCGGAACTGCTGATCCTGGACGAACCCACCTCCGGTCTGGATCCGGTGGTGCGGGACGAGGTGGTGGAGCTCTTCTCCGAGTTCACCCGGGACGAACAGCACGCCATCCTGATCTCCTCCCATATTGTGAGCGACCTGGAAAAGCTCTGCGATTACATCGCCTTTCTCCACCAGGGGCGGCTTCTGCTCTGCGAGGAGAAAGACCGCCTGCTGGAGGAATACGGTCTTGTGCACCTGTCCCGGGCCGACTTTGCCGCACTGGACAGCGCCGCCGTGATCGGCAGCCGCCGCAGCCCCTACGGGGTCTCCGCCGTCATCCGGCGGGACGCGGTACCGGCCGCGCTGCCCGTGGAGCCGGTGAGCATCGAGGATCTGTTTGTGCTGATGATAAAGGGGGATGCAGAATGAAAGGACTGCTCAAGAAAGACCTTCTGATGATCGTCAAATACTGCCGCTTTCTGGTGCTGATGTGCCTGGTTTTTGCCGTGATGAGCGGCTTTTCCACCGAGGAGGACGGCAGCGGGAACTTCTTTTTCCTGGTCTATCCGGTGCTGCTGGGCAGCATTATGCCCATCACGCTCATGAGCTATGACGAGCGCTCCCACTGGGATCTCTATTGCTCGACCCTGCCCCTCTCCCGAAAAACGGTGGTCAACGAGCGCTATCTCCTGGGCTTTCTCTGCTTCCTGGTTTTCCTGGCGCTCACCATGCTCAGCCAGGCCGTTGTGCTGCTGCCGCAGGGACGCGGCGGAGAGCTGGGGGATCTGGTCGGCATGCTGTGCCTGATCGGGCTGCTCCCGCCCGCCGTCATGCTCCCCATCTGCTTCCGCTGGGGCGTGGAAAAGGCGCGCATCCTCTACTATGTGCTGATCGGCGTCATGGTCGCCGGCGGCCTGATCGTCGGCCAGGAGCTGATGCTCGCGGGCGCGATGCGCATGGGCAGCGCGACCTGGCTCATTCCCCTGCTGGCCCTGCTGCTCTTCGCCGCCTCCTGGGTTCTGTCGGTAAAGCTCTATCAAAAGCGGGAGTTTTGAACAGGTGTTGACATGCGCCAAAGTGCACCCCCAAGCGAACCGGGAACCCAATGCCGTAGGGGAGGGCCTTGCGCCCTCCCGGCGGCACGAAGGGATATTATAGCAAAAAAGGTGCGGCGAATTCGTATAAATCTGCGAATTCGCCGCACCTTTTTATGGCTATGGAAGCTGGTATTTGCCGGGCGGGGCAAGCCACCGCCCCTACGGCAAGAGCCGACCTTTGCGCGCCAGCTCTCAGCCAGCTTTATTCGTTGTCGCCCAGGTCGAACTCCAGCGTCTCGCCGCAGTTGGGGCACTGGATGCTGCCCTTCTCCAGCGTCTCCTCATCGAAGGTGATGGTCTCGCCGCAGCCGGGGCAGGTCACATCGTAGAGAACGCCGTCGTAGTCCAGCTCCTCATCCTCGCCCTCCTCGCTCTGCTCTTCCTCCTCCGGGTCATAGAGGCGCAGAGAGGGCTTGTAGAGCTCATCCTCGTCCTCGTCCTCGTCTTCTTCCTCATCGTCGCCGTGGGCGAAGTCATACTCATAATCGTCCTCGTCATAATCGGTGAGTTCCTCGTCCGGCAGGGTGATCTCCTGCAGATAGATCAGCTGTTCGTACACATCGTCCAGCACCTCGTCGTGCTCCTCGAACTTCTCCTGAAGCTCCTGCACCTCATGGGCCATGGCGGACACCAGATCCGTCAGCGCACCCCAGAGTTTTCCCTCCCGGGAATCCGGCTCGATGCCGAAGCCCTCGGTCAGGCCCTTCAGATACGCCGCTTTTTCTACGATCGTCATACAGAAAACCTCCATTCTCCGTGTGATGCGGTTCCTTGAATATACAATAATCATCCACCCGCCTAGCGGGTGGTTTTTCATTTTCGGGCATAGCCCTTGTTTACTAGCAGCGCCTGAAGGCGCAAGTACGGTCTGGCACGTG
>CACYOR010000065.1 GCA_902775985.1 Oscillospiraceae bacterium | reverse complement strand
AGATTTATATGGGACGCCTGAGCACCGCGCTCTGCGGCATTGCGCTCGATAACCCCGTGATCCCCGCCTCCGGCACCTTCGGCTACGGCTACGAATTCGCCGAACTCTACGACATCAACTGCCTGGGCACCTTCTCCTTCAAGGGCACGACCCGGGAGCCCCGCTTCGGCAATCCTACGCCCCGCATCGCGGAGGCCAGCGCCGGGATGCTCAACGCCGTGGGGCTTCAAAACCCCGGGGTGGACGCGGTGATCCGGGAGGAACTGCCCAAGCTCAAGGCCGTGTTCCACAAGCCGGTCATCGCCAACGTCAGCGGCTTTTCCGTGGAGGAATACGCCCAGGTTTGCGAAAAGCTGGATAAAGAGAAGCAGGTGGGCTGGCTGGAGGTGAACATCAGCTGCCCCAACGTCCACGGCGGCGGCATGAGCTTCGGCACCGATCCCGCCGCGGCGGCGGAGGTGGTGAAGGCCGTGAAGGCCGTGACGACCAAGCCGGTGCTCGTGAAGCTCTCCCCCAACGTGACGGACATCGTCGCCATCGCCCGCGCCTGCGAGGCGGCCGGGGCCGACGGCCTGAGCCTCATCAACACCCTGATGGCGATGCGCATCGACCTCAAGACCCGGCGGCCCGTCCTCGCAAACGTCACCGGCGGCCTCTCCGGCCCGGCCCTCTTCCCCCTAGCCCTGCGCATGGTCTGGCAGGTGTCTCAGGCGGTGAAGATCCCGGTGGTCGGCCTGGGCGGCGTGTCCTCGGCGGAGGACGTACTGGAAATGCTGCTGGCCGGGGCCTGCGCCGTGCAGGTCGGCGCGGCCAATCTCCGCGACCCCTACGCCTGCAAAAAAATCATCGACGCGCTCCCGGCGGCCCTCGACCGCTACGGGTTCGATACCATAGAAACTTGTATTGGAGGTGCCCACCATGGCTAAAGACGTGATCATCGCCTGCGACTTCCCCTCCGGGGAGGAGACGCTCCGCTTTCTCGACCGCTTCACCGGCGAAAAGCCTTTTGTCAAGATCGGCATGGAGCTTTTCTACGCCGAGGGGCCCCAGATCGTCCGGGCGATCAAGGCCCGGGGCCATCAGATTTTTCTCGATCTCAAGCTGCACGACATTCCCAACACCGTGAAAAAGGCCATGCGCTCCCTCTCGGCCCTGGACGTGGATATCGTGAACCTCCACGCCGCGGGCACCCGCGCCATGATGGAGGCCGCGCTGGAGGGTCTGACCCGGCCGGACGGCAGCCGCCCCCTGCTGATCGCCGTGACCCAGCTCACCAGTACCGACCAGCGGGCCATGGAGGAGGAGCTGCTCATCGAGAGGCCCCTGGACGAGGTGGTCATGGCCTACGCGGCCAACGCCGCCGCGGCGGGCCTGGACGGCGTGGTCTGCTCCCCGCTGGAGGCGGGCAAGGTGCACGCGCGCTGCGGAGAGAGCTTTCTCACCGTGACCCCCGGCGTCCGCTTTGCCGATGGGGAGGTGGGCGATCAGAAGCGCGTCACCACCCCCGCCCGGGCCCGGGAGCTGGGCTCGGACTACATCGTGGTGGGCCGCCCCATCACCCAGAGTGCGGACCCTGTGGCCGCCTATCAACGCTGTGTGGAGGAATTTTGCCATGAATGCTGACATCATCGCCCGCGACCTGCTGAAAATCCAAGCCGTGTTCTTCCGGCCCGACGAGCCCTTCACCTGGGCCAGCGGCATCAAGAGCCCCGTCTACTGCGACAACCGCCTGACCCTCACCGCGCCCCAGGTGCGCCTGGACGTGGAGACGGGCCTGAGCGAGCTGGTGCGGGAATACTATCCGGAGGCGGAAGTGCTGATGGGCACCTCCACCGCTGGCATCGCCCACGCCGCCATCACCGCCCATCTGATGGGCCTGCCCATGGGCTACGTCCGCTCGGGGGCCAAGGATCACGGCCGGAAGAACCAGATCGAGGGTCGGCTGGAGCAGGGACAGAAGGTGGTCGTCATCGAGGACCTCATTTCCACCGGCGGGAGTGTGCTGGAGGTCGTGAACGTGCTGCGGGAGGCCGGGGCCGAGGTCCTCGGCGTGGCGAGCATCTTCACCTACGGCATGCAGAAGGGCCTGGAGCGCCTGGCCGCGGCGGAGGTCACGAACCACAGCCTCACGAATTTTGACGTGATCGCCCGCGTCGCCGCCGAGGAGGGCTACATCCGCCCCGAGGATGTGGCACGTCTCCTCGCCTTCCGGGATAATCCTTCGGACGAGAGCTGGATCTCCTCAAACAGGAAATAAATTTCCTGTTTGAAAAAGGATGGCAGCCTGCTGCAGCGCACTCGCGCCAAAAGGCGCTCGCACGTTTGCAGGCTGAGAAGAGTTTTTTCCGAGGCACATGTCCCCGGAAAAAACAGATTTGACTGATTTTTCGCGTTGCGACGCGAAAAACTCTGCGAGGCTTTTATTCACCATGAAAGAGAGTGCCTATAGGTTATGAGACATTTGATCGACATTCTGGATTTCTCCGTGGAGGAGCTGCAGGAGCTCATCGACACGGCCAACGACATCATCGCCTTCCCCGAGAAATACAGCGAGCGCTGCCATGGCAAAAAGCTCGCCACACTGTTCTTCGAGCCCTCCACCCGCACCCGGCTGAGCTTTGAGGCCGCCATGTACGAGCTGGGCGGCCAGGTGCTGGGCTTCTCCGAGGCCCAGAGCTCCTCCGCCGCCAAGGGCGAGAGCGTGGCCGACACGGCCAAGGTCATCAGCTGCTACGCGGACATCATCGCCATGCGCCACCCCAAGGAGGGCGCGCCCCTGGTGGCGGCGATGAACGCCTCCATCCCGGTCATCAACGCCGGCGACGGCGGCCACAACCACCCCACCCAGACTCTGGCGGATCTGCTGACCATCTACCGGGAGAAGGGCGGCTTTGAGCATCTCACCGTGGGCTTTTGCGGCGACCTCAAGTTCGGCCGCACCGTCCACTCGCTGATCGAGGCCCTGTCCCGCTACGAGGGCATTAAGGTAGTGCTCATCTCCCCGGAGGAACTGAAGCTGCCCAGCTACATCAAAAAGGATGTCCTCCGTGAGAAGAACATCCCCTATCTCCAGACCACCGACCTGGAGGCCGTGATGCCCGAGCTGGACATCCTCTATATGACCCGCGTGCAGCGGGAGCGCTTTTTCAACGAGGAGGACTACCTGAGACTGAAGGACAGCTACATCCTCACGCCGGACAAGCTCCAAAACGCCAAGCCCGATCTGAGCATCCTCCACCCCCTGCCCCGGGTCAACGAGATCTCCGTCGCCATCGACCAAGATCCCCGGGCCTGCTACTTCAAGCAGGTGCTCTACGGCAAATACATGCGCATGGCGCTGATTTTGAAACTGCTGAAGGAGGCGGGCAGACTATGAACATCGACGCGATTGCCAACGGCATTGTCATCGACCACATCACCGCTGGGCAGGGCATGCGGCTCTATGAGCTGCTGGGCCTGGAGAAGCTGGACTGCTCGGTGGCCATCATCAAGAACGCCTACAGCGCGAAGATGGGCAAGAAGGACATCATCAAGATCGACGCCGACATCCCCCTGGATTTCGACGTGATCGGCTACGTGGACCCCGGGGTGAGCGTGAACCTCATCCGCGGCGGCGAGCTTGTGGAAAAGAGGAGCATCGAAATGCCCCTGGAGCTGCGCAACGTCATCTTCTGCCGCAACCCCCGCTGCATCAGCTCCGTGGAGCAGGAGCTGCCCCATATCTTTAAGCTCGCCGACCGGAAGAACAAGGTCTACCGCTGCCTCTACTGCGAGACGAAGGCATAGAGGGTTAGAAAAAACGCAGTTCCGGCTATCAGCCGCCCCTACGGCGGGAACCTGCGTTCATGACGTAGGGGCGACCCTTGCGGTCGCCCGTTTCCTGGACATGAGACCGACCTAAACGGGCGGGGACAAGCCCCGCCCCTACGGCAGGGACGGACGCGGGTGCGGAATCTGCGGGCCCGGCCATGGGCTGGACGCCGGCCCCTACGGGTGTGAAACCTGCGTTCATGACGTAGTTCCGACCCTTGCGGTCGCCCGTTTTCCCGGACATGAGACCGACCTAAACGGGCGGGGACAAGCCCCGCCCCTACGTCATAGACGGACATGATACGGGAATACGCAAAAACGGACGGACACTCGATCGAATGTCCGTCCGTTTTTTCGCCTCGCAGATACGTTAGCCTCGAAATCTTTGATCTCATTAAATCGAGCTTTGCCTCGCAGAGTTTTTCGCGTCGCAACGCGAAAAAGCAATCCAATCCGTTTTTTCCGAGGACATGCGCCTCGGAAAAAACACTTCTCAGCCCAGAAGTGTGCGAGCGCCTTTGGGCGCGAGTGCGCGCGCTGGGCTGCCTCCCCTCTCATCGCAAAAGTCCAACGGACTTTTGTGATGAATCAGCAGCACCACACGCGGTAGCCGCACATGGGGCCGAGGCACATATTGGCCGCGCACATGGCCAGGCACAGGCGATCCGCGCCCAGGCCGCTGTGATAGGTCCGGGTATAGTTGGTGTAGTAATCCCCGCCGGACTGGAGCTGCTGCACCAGACGGCGATAGTCCTCGTTGTCCGGGTCGATCTCCACCGCCCGTTTGGCCGCGTCCAGGGCGGCGATCTTGTTGCCCTGGTACATGTTGGCCACGGCGCTGAGATAGTACCAGCGCCCGTCCCGCTCCGGGATGGGCACGCCGGCCAGGGCGGTCAGCGCCTCCTTGTACATGCCGTTGCGGATGTAGCTGCGGGCGGCGGTGTACTCGCTGCGCTCGGTCTGCTGACGGGCCGACTGCTGATAGCCGTAGGCCCCGTAGCTGCCCCAGGGGGCCCAGCCGTAGGGATCGTAGCCCGCGCCCTCGCTCTGATAGGCGTACTGCTGCTGGGCCGTGCCGTTCTTGATGGCGTCGTAGGCGGCGTTGATGTCGTTCATCTTCTCCGCCGCCGCGGGATTGTCCGGGTTGCGGTCGGGATGGTATTTTTTTGTCAGCTCTCGGTAGGCCTTTTTGATCTCCTCGTCCGACGCGTCGGGCGAGACGCCGAGAACCTTATACGGGTCCTGTACCATCGCTCTCTTCCTTACTGTAGCGTTTCTTGAACTGTGTCCAGAGGCCTTCGCACAGAATGTTCTGCAAAATGCCCAGATCCTGCACCAGGGGGAGCTTGTCAAACCAGAACAGGCAGTCCCCCAGCAGCATCTTCAAAATATCCTCAAAGCGCCGGGCGTTGTCCGGCAGGCCGTAGTAACGGCGGAAGGGGTTATAGCGGTTACGGGCGGCGTCGGCGCTCAGATCCATGACCGCGTCCATCACGTAGATGAAGCGGCCCAGGGCCCGGCCCAGCTGCCGCAGCGGCTCCTGCCAGCGATCCTCCCGCAATACCAGGATCTCCCCCATCAGCTCCCCAAAGGCGGAGGCTGCGGCGTCCGCGTCCTCGATGCGGTTTTTTTCCAGCTCATGGAGCTGAGTGAGCGCGCGGCGGATCGCCCCGCACTGCCGCGGCCAGCGCGCCTCGATCTGCTCGTAGGCGGATTTGAACAAACGGCTCTCCGCCAGAGCGGCGGGGTTGCCGTCGTCCTCCCAGTCGTCCAGGCATTTGAGATAGGCCAGGGCGACGTTCATGTCCGCGGCGTAGTCGGTGAATTCGCTCTTCCACCAGGCGCGCGCCTCGATGGGGTGGGGAAGGCACTTGCCCTCCCCCGCCGTCTCCTCCGGCTCGTAGAGGGAGCCGAAGAGCAGGCACAGGAAGCTCATGTCGTAAGTCAGGCTCAGCCGGGCGAGCTGCCCCCAGCGGTCCTTAATAGCCCGGCAAAGGCCGCAGTAACAGCCCCGGTAGCGGGCGTATTCCGCCTCGGTCAGCAGTCCCGGCTCGGCCACCAGATAGCCGAACATCTCAGCTCTTGCCCATGAAGGTGTTGCCGCACTTGTGGCAGACGATGCGGATCTTGCCCCGTCCGCGGGGCACGCGCATCACCGCGCGGCAGGAGGGACAGGTGAAGAACTTATAGTCCTTGCGCTGCCGCCAGCGCTCCTTGAACACCCGGAGGCGGGAGAGAAGCTGCTGCTTGCGGCGCAGATAGCCCTCGTTCTCGCTGCGGCGCTTATAGACGTTGCGGGAGAGCATGCGGAAATACGTCAGGCCCAGCAGCGCCAGCACCAGCAGATACAGGAGACTGCCCAGCGCGGTGCGGCCCAGGAGGCTGGCCAGCAGGAGCAGCACCACGTCCGCCAGCAGCAGAAAGCGGTTGAGCTGGTCGTTGCCGTTACGGCCGATCATAAATCTTGCAAGACGTTCTCTCATAGTTTCACCTGGGTTCGATAAAAGATTCTTTATTGTTTATTCTAACACAAACGCGGGTGAAAACATCAAGAATTTGTTAACACACGGGTCTTAGCGCTTTACCTTTAACGACAGCTCCACGATCTGCTCGCAGAGCTGGGCATAGCTCATGCCCTCCACGGCCGCGGCCTTGGGGATGAGGGAGTTGGGCGTCATGCCCGGGAGGGTGTTGACCTCCAGCCACCAGGCCCGGCCCTCCTTATCCAGCACGAAGTCGGACCGGGAATAGACCGCGAGACCCAGGGCCTCGTGGGCCCGGAGCGCGGCCTCGCAGACCGTCTGCCGGTCCCGCTCGGCAATGGGGGCGGGGCAGAGCTCCCGCGCGCCCTCCGCGCCGCTCTGGTACTTGGCCACGTAGTCGAAGCTGCCGCCCTCGGGGGGCACGATCTCGATGGGGCTCAGGGCCTTGCCGTCAAAGACGGGGACGGTGATCTCCCGGCCGAGGATCTTCTCCTCCACCACCACGCGGCTGCCAAAGCGCAGCAGATCCTGCAGTGCGCCGCGCAGCTCCTCCCGGGTATCGGGCAGGGCCACGCCCAGGGAGGAGCCGCCGTTGACGACTTTCACCGCGCAGGGCACGGGCAGGCTCTCCGTGAGGCTCGGGATGTCCGCCTCGGTATAGCTGAGCTCCCGCCAGGCGGGGGTGCGCACGCCGGCGCTCTCGATGATGCGCTTGGCCACGGCCTTGTCCATGGCCATGGCGCTACCCAGGGGGCCAGAGCCGGTGTAGGGCACGCCCAGCAGCTCCAGCGTGGCCTGCAGCTTGCCGTCCTCTCCGTCCTGTCCATGCAGGCCGAGAAAGACGCAGTCCGCCAGGCGGCAGATCTCCAGCACGCCCTTGCCCAGGCGGCTGGGGCTTTTGTCCTTGCGCGCGGCGATCACCGCGGCGATATCGGGGGCCCGGTGCTCGATCCGCACCTGGCCGCAGAGCCCGTCGGGGGCCGCGAAGGCCTCCTCCGGCGTGCCGTCAAAGTTCTCCAGGCCGAAAAAGGTGTCCACAAACACGGCCTGATGGCCCAGGCTGCGCAGCGCTTTGCAGACCGAGGTGGCCGTCACCAGGGCCACGTGCCGCTCGCTGCTGAGTCCTCCGCCCAGTACAACAATCTTCATAGGGTTCTTACTTCCTTTTTAAAAAAATCGCTTGCGTTCAGCATACCACGTTCCCATGCCGCACACAAGCAAAATATGTGCACCGCGGGGAAAAATGCGGGAGGGGGGATTCGTGACGTAGGGGAGGGCCTTGGCCCTCCCGTTTGTCCAGTCGCGAGACCAAGGTTGGCGGGCGGGGACAAGCCCCGCCCCTACGATGAAATGTACGTTTGTGTCCGTAGGGGACGGCCTCCGGACGTCCCGTCCCGGTTCTCGAACAACGGGCCGTCGGGGACGCCGGCCCCTACGGTGAAATGTGGGTTTGCATCCGTAGGGGAGGGCCTTGGCCCTCCCGTTAGCCAGGACACATGACCAACCTTAACGGGCGGGGACAAGCCCCGCCCCTACGGTGTGGGGCGGACGCGGGCGCCATGATAAAACGAGGCTCCCCGGTGATCGGGGAGCCTCAAGACAATATCGCGTGTCGATTACTTCAGGTTCATCGGGGTGATGGCCAGGTACTCCTCCAGCGGCGCGTCGCGCAGGCAGAGCTCGATGATCTGGCGGCCGATGGGATCCAGGTCGTCGGTCATGAACTGCTGGACCTGCTCCTTGATGAAGTCGGTCAGGATCTTGGCGCCGGCGTCGTAGCCCTCGTAGCCCAGCTTGGACTGGAGCTCGGGCCGCAGGAAGGTGCGGCGGACGTACTGGCCGTCGATCTTCATCTCATCCAGGGAGTAGCCAAAGATCGGGCAGCGGGCCGGGACCAGGTGCTTCATGCGCACGGTACCGTTGCGGCGGGCCAGATACTCACGGGTCAGCCACTCGCCCATGAAGCCGATCTGATAGGCGCCGATGTGCTGGTTGGGGATCAGGATGTTCAGAGTGTTGGGGGCGTTGAGCATCTGATGCAGCAGGAGATTGGCGGAGGTGACCTTCTTGCCGGTGGAGAAGGGCCAGTAGGAGCCCACGCCCTCGGCCTTCATGGCGCTGCCGGCGGTATCGGCGATGGAGGGGTTCTTGAAGCCGCGGGGGGAGACCAGACGCCACAGCCAGGCGATGGAGGTGGGCACGAACTGCACCAGACCCATGACGCCGTAGTTGGGATTGGACTCGGTGGAGGGGGGCATGCGCACGCCGAAGGAGCGGACGTTGACCTCCTGGGGCTCGCCGCCGGGGACGATGTTCTCGATCATCTCGCGCGGGATGATGACGCGGGGGTTGGAGCAGGGCTTGCCGGTGGACTCGATCTTATGCTCCCAGATCAGGCAGGTGGCGCCGGGCACGCCCTCCATGTTGAAGAACTCCAGCGGCTCCTCCGGGTGGATGGAGATGCGCTCGTACATAGGGCTGTTGCCGTAGTAGTTGTCGCCGTCCATGCGCAGGAACCAGCCGTCCTCCGCGTCCACGATCATCAGGTGGCCGGAGTCGTTCTGCAGGGTGTTCTTGGCCATGACCATGTCGTCGGCGATGGGCTTGATCTTACAGGTCTCGCCCAGGTTCAGGTAATATTTCTCACCGGTGATGGTGTGGGTGCCCAGCAGGATCTGGCCGTTCTCCTCCTTGTGGACCTCCTCCAGCATCTCGCTCTTTCCGCCGCCGGAAGCGCCCTCGTGCATGAAGACGACCTCGTTTTCATAGGGGCTCTCCAGCACGGCCGCGGAGGCGTGGTTGGTGACCCAGCCCTCATGCTCGCCGATATCCAGGAGCATGGAGAACACGCCCTTCTTGGCGGAGGGACCCGGATAGAGGTTGTAGGCAAAGACCTCATGGAGCGAGTCGCTGCGCTGGTGGACGACCACCTGCTTGCCCTCGAAGTGGGTCAGGCGGAAGGGAGGCGCCACGTAGATGATGCCGCGGGGGGTGTAGTCCCGGGGCACGTCGTGGATGCTGACAAAGCCCTGCATGTTGGCCAGGGACAGGGCGAAGAAGGCCGCATTGGTGGGGCAGACCATCAGCGCGTCATAGCCGTAGTATTTGCCGCCGGCGTGGAAGGGCAGCAGGATCACGCCCTGGGTCTCAAACCAGGCCATGGTCTCCTTGCGCAGATCGGCAAAGTCATAGCCGTAGACGTCCTTGAAGCGGGGCTTGTCGGTGGGGAGATCGTCGCCGATGCGCATGCAGTCGGGATCGCGGCGGCGCATATAGTCCTCCATGAAGTTGACGGAGGGTCCGTTCTTGCAGCGGACGACCTCGGCCTCCTTCACCACGCCCTTGCCGGGGATGGTGTAGGTCACGTCATAGACGGAGCTGTGGGTGGGGCCGTAGCAGAGCTCCAGCAGCTGTTCCTTGGTCTCGGGATAGCAGCGCCAGCGGCACTTGGAGACGGCTTCCTTCAGATCTTCCGGCAGAACGAAGCGGTTGAAAAAGGAATCGATGAACATGAATAGACCACCTTTCAGTTAATTCCGATATCGACACTGTATGCACAGTCATATCTGTTCGCGGGTCGAAGAGGAGGGAGACCCAACTTTCGACCTGATACAAGTTTATCACGAATTTGTCAATTCTTCAACAAAGAATTCTGCCCGATTTTTCGCCCGCTCCCGCGGGGAAAACATGTCCAAAATTGTGCAGTTTTGCTAAGGCACCAGGAATTGCGGGAATCTGCGTTTATGACGTAGGGGCGGGGCTTGTCCCCGCCCGCAGACACGCACCTGCGTCTGTCCCCCGCCGTAGGGGTCGGCGTCCTGTTGCCTAATGCCTGATGCCTGTGTTACAATATCCTTATTCCACACAGGGAGGTCCGCTATGCGCAATTTTAAACTCTCCCTCTGCTACGACGGCGGCCGCTACAAGGGCTGGCAGAAGCAGGGCAACACCGACAACACCATCCAGGACAAACTGGAGGGCCTGCTCTCCCGGCTGCTGGCGCAGCCGGTGGAGGTCGCCGGCAGCGGGCGCACCGACGCGGGCGTCCACGCCCGGCTCCAGGTCTGCTCCTTCCGGGCGGAGACCGCGCTCTCCTGCGAGGAGTTGCTGGCCGCGCTGCGGCAGTACCTGCCCGAGGACATCGGCGCCCTCGCCCTGGAGGAGGCCGAGCCCCGCTTCCACGCCCGGCTCAGCTGCCGGGAGAAGAGCTACGTCTACCGCATCTGGAACAGCACCGAGCCCCAGGTCTTTGCGCGCAATTACTGCTGGATCCTGCCGGAGGCGCTGGACATTGGGGCCATGGAGGAGGCGGCGGCGCTCCTGGGCGGAGAGCACGACTTCAGCGCCTTTTGCGCCAACAAACACCTGAAAAAAAGCGCCGTGCGGAATCTGCACAGCGTCACCATCACCCGGGAAGGGCCGGAGCTGCGGCTTCGCTTCACCGGGGACGGCTTTCTCTATCACATGGTGCGCATCCTCACCGGGACGCTGGTGGAGGTGGGGCTCCATCAGCGAGAGGCCCGGGAGATGCCGGCCATCCTCGCCTCCCGGGACCGGAGCCGCGCGGGCTTCACCGCCCCGGCCAAGGGGCTGATCCTGTGGGAGGTAAGGTATTGAGAGGCAACAGGCAATAGGGGAGACGGAGATGGCGTAGTTCCGGCTATTAGCCGCCCGCAGATGAGCACCCAAACCCGGTTCCGCACCGTAGGGGACGCGGCCCCGGCGTCCCGTTATCCCGGACGTGCGACCAGAGGCGGTGGGCCCTACGGCATAATCCAGATTCATCCGTCAATTGATGACTTAATTCATCTTCCTTGAGCTGATTCTGGATATACGCCGCGATCTTCTTTGTGTCTTTTCCTACTGTATCTACATAATAGCCTTTGCACCAGAATTCCCGATTCCTATATGCATATCGCGCATTCCCCCATTTCTCGAATATCATCAGGCTGCTCTTCCCTTTCAAATGTCCCATAAAACTGGACACCGACATGTTCGGCGGTATCTCCAACAGCATATGTACATGATCCGGGCATACTTCTGCCTCTATTATTTCTACTCCCTTCCATTGGCACAACTGTCGAAGTATTGCTCCTATTTCTAGTCTTCGATTCCCATAGAACGCTTTCCTCCTGTACTTCGGTGCGAATACAACATGGTACTTACAATTCCACTTCGTATGTGATAAACTATGTGCGTCATTCAAATTGCTTTCCGCCATTTGGCTGTCCGCCTTTTGATGTTCTTGATGCAGTTGCCAGACCGCATCCCTATTCTACATCAAAAGGAGTTTTTTTGTCCTGTCCCACAGCTATAAGCGCTTCCGAACCACCCGCCTAGCGCGGGGTTTTCGTCATACAAAAATGCCTCCGCTGTTCACAAAGTGAACTGCTCCCCGTCAAGTAGACAGTGAAATAATTAAAGAAAAGTTCACAGCGCTGCGGCGCTGTGGCAACCGCAGATTCCGGTTGGCTGCTAAGGCA
>CACYOR010000064.1 GCA_902775985.1 Oscillospiraceae bacterium | reverse complement strand
CTTTTCGCCGTAGATGAGCTCCAGGCGCTGCTTGACGTTGCGCAGGCCCACCTGGGCGGAGAGGCCCGTATCGGCCACGCGGGAGGAGAGCATCTCGGCGATGCTCTCCCGATCGGCCGGAGTCATGGTGCCGTCGTGCTCCACCTCCAGGCAGAGCTGCTCTCCCTCCCGGCGGACCCGGAGGGTCAGCTCACCGCCGCGGCGCTCGGTGATATCGTGCTCGACGGCGTTCTCCACCAGCGGCTGCAGGATCAGCCGGGGCACCATCCGCTCCAGCAGGCTCTCGTCGATCTCCTTGCATATCTCCAGCCGCTCGCCCAGGCGCTGGCGGATGATATAGAGATAGGCGTCCACATAGCTCAGCTCCTCCCGCAGGTGGATCTGGCTGCGGCCGTCCCGGCCCAGCGCCCCGTCCATCATGACGGAGAGGGCCTCGATCATGGCGCTGACCCGATCGTTTTCGGCGATGCGGGCCTCCCAGTTGATGATCTCCAGGGTGTTGTTGAGAAAATGGGGGTTGATTTGGGACTGCAGGGCCTTGACCTGGGCCTGCTGCAGGGCCTGCTGCTCCAGATAGGAGCGCTCAAACTGGTTTTTCAGCTCCGCGGACATGGTGTTGAAGTGCTCATAGAGGCTCTGAAATTCCCGGCTGTTGGCCTTCTCGTCGATCACATAGCCCCGCTCGCCGCCCTCCAGACGCTCGCTGGCCTCCACCAGTGCGAGCACCGGCCGGGTCACATAGCGGCGGAAAAGGAAGATCATCGCCACCAGCAGCGGCAGCACCAGCAGCAGGATCAGGAGCGTTGCCTGCTGGATCTGGGGCACGTCCCGCCAGAAGACAAACTCCTCAATGGAGGCGGCCAGGCGGAAGACATGCGCGCCGCTCCGTGCCTCGAAGAGATGCCAGCCCTCCTCCCCCGGCTCCTCCCGGGTGGCGAGATTTCCCTCGCCGTCCAGCAGCAGCCTTCCGTCCAGGCTCAGCCAGACCTCGCCCATCTCTCTCACCGGCTGGAGCGACTGGAACAGCAGCGCCCGGTCACAGAGCAGCACCACCGTGGCGTAGGGCCGGAAGTGGCTGTCCAGCAGGTTCCGGGCCACATAGAGCTCCCCGCCGTATTCCAACAGCAGGATATCCGTGTCCACCTCCGCCATGCGCGCCAGCACGTCCGCTTCGATGTTCTCCCGGTACTCCTTCTGGCTGCTGTAGCCGAAGTCGCCCCGGCTGGCCGCATAGGGGCGGATCTCCCCCGCCTCCCAGTAGCTGAGGAAGGCGGCGGGGATGCGCTCATCCCGGGTGAAGTTCTGGTTCAGATAGTCCGTCACCGTGCGGTAGAGGGCGGCGCTGTCCCCGTTTTGCTGGTAGAGGCGATAGGAATTGCGCACCACACCGTCGTAGGAGACTCTTTTGGAGGCCTCGAACACCGTCTCCATGCGGATCTGCAGCTGCTCCAGGGCGTTCTCCGCCCGGCTCTCCAGTGCCTGCCGGGCCGACTGTTCATAGCTGCGGCCCACCAGCACGCCGGCCAGCACCATCACACTCAGCACCGGCAGCACCCAGCAGAGCAGGATCGTCGCCAGCAGCCGGGCGCGCAAAGAGTGCGGCTGTTTTGTTTTCTTCATGAGCACACCTCTTTTCGCGGAAAAGGGCATGCTGCAAAATGTACTGTCATTGCGAGACCAGTTCGCAAACTGGTCGTGGCAATCCGTTTTTCACACAAAAGGAAGCGGATTCCCACACCAGTGACATCGGTCACTGGTTCGGAATGACAAGGTTCTGCCTTTTGCAGCGCGCCCTTGATCGTTTTGTCAGAGAGACAGGAACTCCTGCCATTGCCGGATATAGCCCTCGGCGGCGGCAGCCGTCTCGGCCTCGGCCGCCATGCGCAGCAGGGGCTCGGTGCCGGAGAAGCGGCAGATGACCCAGCTGCCGTCGGAAAACCAGAGCTTGACGCCGTCGGAGCGGTCCACCCGCGTCACGTCCTCGAAGGCGGGGACAAGCGCCTCCTCAAAGAGAATGTGCCGCAGCTCCTCCTTCCGGGCCGGGCTCATACGGAAGTCCGCCTCCCGGTAGATAAGCGTCCCCACCTGTTCGGTGATCTCCCGATAGAGCTCCGTGATGGAGCGGCCCGTCACGGCCAGCATCTCGGTCAGCAGGGCGGCGGCGTAGATGCCGTCCTTGCCGGAGATGTGCCCCTTGACGGCCAGGCCGCCGGAGCTCTCGCCGCCGATGATGGCGTCGGTCTCGGCCATCTTGGCGGAGATCCACTTGAAGCCCACGGGCACCTCATAGCAGCGCTGGCCCAGGGTTTCGGCCACCCGGTCCAGCAGATGGGTGGTGGAGTTGTTGCGCACGCAGGGGCCCTGCCAGCCGCGGTATTTGACCAGGTAGTAATAGAGCAGCACCAGCAGGGTGTTGGGATGGATGAAGCCGCCCTGCTCGTCAATGACGCCCAGACGGTCCGCGTCGCCGTCGGTGGCCACGCCCAGATCGCAGTGCCGGTCCGTCACCACATAGGAGAGGGTGGTCAGGGTCTTGGCGTTGGGGGCCGGGAGCTTGCCGCCGAAGAGGGTGTCATGCCGGTCATGGATGACCTCCAGATCGCAGCGGCAGGTGGCGAGGATCGTGCGCAGGCTGGTCTGGCTCACCCCGTACATGGGGTCCAGGGCGATCTTCAGCCGCGCTTTTTTGATGGCCTCCACATCCACCAGAGAGAGAATGCTGTCAATGTAATCGTTGGCGGTGTTATCCTCCACCACCAGGCCCTGGCGCAGCGCCTCCTCATAGTCGAGGCTGGGGATCGCCGCCTCGTCCACCAGGGCGCACTCGGCCTCGATCCGGTCCGTGACGCTCCGGTCCGCGTCCCGGCCGCCGGCGGTGAAGACCTTCACGCCGTTGTAGATGGCCGGGTTGTGGCTGGCCGTGACCATCATGCCGTAGGGCATGTCCCGGGTCTTGACGGTGTACATGATGAGGGGCGTGGGCGAGGAGCGGTTGATCATCAGCACCCGGTAGCCATAGCCCACCAGCACCTCCGCGACCCAGTGGGCCGCCTCCTTGGCCAGAAAACGCCGGTCATAGCCCACGCAGAGCTGAGCGCCCGCGTGGCCCTCTTTGTCCATCAGGCGGCAGAGCCCCGCCGTCAGCAGGCGGAGATTGGCCTTGGTGAATTCATCGGCGATAATGGCGCGCCAGCCGCCGGTTCCGAAATGGATCATCTGTCCCGCTCCTTTCCCATGACGACCTCCACCCGGCAGACGCTGCCCGCGGGGAGGCACGGCACGATGGCAACTTCTCGCCCGTCCGCCGTGAGAGAGCGTACGCCCTTTTCCACGCCGTCGGGATTTATCACATGGATCTCATAGCGCGCCCCGCGCCAGAGCCGCGTGACGGAGAATTCTTTCCAGTCCGCCGGCACGCAGGGATCAATGCGCAGGCCGTCAAAATCCGGCTGCACCCCCAGGAGATACTGGGTGGCCGCGTAATAGGCCCAGCCGGCGGAGCCGGTCATAAAGGGGTGCCGGGCCCGGCCGAAGGCTGTATGATCCCGGCCCACCACAAACTGACAGTAGCTGTAGGGTTCGGCCTGGCGGATCTCGATCTTGTCGTTCTGCAGCGCCGGGCAGAGGGCGTTATAGAACTTCATGGCCCGGCCGCCCCGGCCCAGCTTGGCCTCCGCCACCCAGGCCCAGGGGTTGGGGTGGGAGAAGACGGCGCCGTTCTCCTTCAGGCCCGGATACACCCGGGTGACAAAGCCGATGCCGTCGTCCGGCTTGGTGTAGCAGGGGGCGTTGAGCATCAGGCCGTAGGGGGTGAAGAGATACTCGTCCACGCTGTCCATGGCCGCAAGGCCCTGCTCCCGGCTGGCCGCGCCGGAGATCACCGCCCAGGTGTTGGACTCCATGTGCACCCGACCCTCCGCATCCGCCTGGGTGCCGATCTTCCGGCCGTCGGCGGTGATGCCGCGGATGAACCATCTGCCGTCCCAGAGTACCGCCCGGCAGCGCGCCCGCACGGTCTCGGCCAGGGCCCGGTAGGTTATTTCGTCGGCCTCCCGGCCCAGGCGCTCAGCCAGGGCGATGAAATTCTCCAGCGCCCAGAGGTGCAGGAAGCTCACCATGGCGCTCTCGCCGCCGCCCAGGTTCAAGCAGTCGTTCCAGTCGGCCCTGAGGCCCTTGGCGATACCGTTTTGCCCCACCTGGCGGGCGGTGAAGTCCAGGATACGTTTGAGATGCTCGTAGACCGTGCCCTCCCCGCCGTCGGCGTAGGTGACGCACTCATCCGCGAAAGCGAAGTCCCCGGTCTCCCGGATAAACTGCACCACCGAGGAGACAAGCCAAAGGGCGTCGTCCGCGCAGGCGTCCTTCAGGCCGTGGACGATCTGGCTCTTGTCCGGTGTCGGTATCACCGTGGGAGACTTAAAGGACTGCCGCTTCTGCTCCGGCTCGAACCAGCGGGGCTCGAAGAGATGCAGGCCGTAGCCCTCCCTGGTCAGGGCGCGCAGCAGCTCGATCAGGCGGCTGCGGCATTTGTCCGGGTTGGAATGGGGCACCATCATGGCGTCCTGGGCCGTATCCCGGTAGCCCAGGCCCACACGGCCGCCCACCTCGATGAAGGAGGTGAAGCGGGAAAACATGACGTTGATTTCGCTCTGGTACAGGTTCCAGATGTTGAGTTCGGTGTTCATGCCCTCGTTGGGGGTAGAGACCTGCAGGCAGCGGAGCTTCCGATCCCAGAACTGGGCCAGGCGGCGGAAGTCCTCGTCGGCACGGGACTGGGTGTATTTCCTCCTCATGGCCTTGCCGGCCTCAAGGCCGCCCTCGCCCAGCAGGAAGAGAAGCCGCGCCTCCTCCCCGGGGGCCAGGGTCAAGGTCTTTTTCAGGCAGCCGCAGTGGTTGCCGCCCTTTTCGAAGCTGCCGGTGGTCTCCCCGCTCTCCACCACCAGGGGATTGCGTTCGGTCCGATAGGGGCCGAGAAAGCTGTCCCGCAGGCAGTCAAAGCCGTCGGGCTCAAAATCTCCGGTAAAGAACTGATAGCCGTCCTCCTCGTAATAGAGGTCGTGCTCGATGACGCCGTCGGCGTAGCGGCTGCCCGCGGCGTAGAGGCTCATCTGGAAGTTCCGGTTGTCCATGTCCACCTGGTGGAAGCTGAACTCCAGATAGGAAAAGACGGACAGGCGGCGGGACCGTCCGCTGGCGTTGCGCAGGCGCAGATCCCAGATCTCCACCGGATCGTCCATGGCCACAAAGAGGGTCTGGCTGGCGTCGATGCCGCTGTAATCGCTCTCATAACGCACATAGCCCAGGCCGTGGCGGCAGGAGAAATGCTCCTTCGGCTTGCCCACCGGCTGCCAGGAGACGCTCCAATAGTCCCCACTCTCCTCATCCCGCAGGTAGAGATAGTGGCCGGGGCCGTCCATGGGCACGCCGTTGGGCCTAAAGCGGGTGATGCGGTGGTACTCCGGGCTCTTGTAGATCAGGTAGCCGCCGGCCGTATGGTTGAACACGCCCATCATGTCCCCGGTGCCGATGTAGTTGGTCCAGCTCACGGGCAGGTCCACCCGGTCGATCACATATTCTCGCTTTGCGTTGTCAAAATGGCCGTATTGCATTCTCAACGCCCCTTTCCACGCTCCAGTATAGCGGAGAGAGCGCAGTTTTGAAAGGGATGAATCTGCCGCTTTTTGTCTGTGCTTGCGCGAAACTGGGCGGGCTGATTTTTCACCAGCCGTCGTCCCGCGTCACAAAGCTCCGCTCCTCCGGTTCCGCCGGGAGGCTGCGCACTTCGATATCGCTGATGCGGATATAGAGCCCCCGCTCCAGCGCGTCCAGCACTTGGTCGATCTGCTCCTCCGTGCCCTGCAGCTCCATGCTGACGCGGCCGTCCCGCTCGTTGCGCACCCAGCCGGTGGCGCCCACGGCTCGGGCCGCATGCCGGGCCCGCCAGCGAAAGCCCACGCCCTGCACGTCCCCGGAGAAGACGAGATGCTTTCGAAGCAAATCGCTCATTGGCCCGCCTCGATCTTATCCAGGGTGTCCTGAAGGATCTCCTGCCGCAGGGCCGTGAGCCAGTCGGAGAAGGCCACAACGTCAAAGGCATAGCGCTTATTGAGCTCGTATTCGTTCTCCGCCCAGGTGGAAAGGGGCGATTCGTTGTGCTGGATGAGGGCCTCCAGCTTGTCCAGGGCCTTGTAGAGCTTCGCCTCCTGGGTCTGCTGCGCGTCCATCTCCCGATACAGATCCCCCAGGCGCGCGCTCAGCGCCGGCGGCAGGCCCGCCACCCAATCGGCCAGCAGCTCGTCCTCCGTTTTGCGGTCCGCGTCGGTCTTTACAAAGGTGGGGATGTCCCCGGTGAAGCACTCCCCCAGGTCGTGGATCAGGCACATATCCACCACCCGGTCCATGTCCAGCGCGGGAAACTCCTCCCGCAGCAGCATGGCCATCAGGGCGATGCGCCAGCTGTGCTCGGCCACGCTCTCCCTCCGGCCCTGCGAGGTGGTGCAGTGGCGCCCGGCGTCCTTCAAGCGCTCCGCCACATGCAGGATCTCCAGAAACTCTCTGCCTGTCATGTCTCCCTCTCCTCTCGCTTTTTTCTCCACTTTATCACAGGGCCGCGGGGCTTGGCAAGGGGAAGCGGCCATATCGAATTCCACTTGTCAAGCAGAGGCGCTGCTTTTATAATAGACAAGGAATCCATTACAGAACAAAGGGGTCTTTTGCATGTTATATAACGAGTTTCAGAACGAAACACTCTCCGCCCTCGGCTTTGGGGCCATGCGCCTTCCGGTGCTGGACGACGGCAGCATCGACCAGGCCCATCTGGACCGGATGGTGGACGCGGCGATGGCCGCCGGTGTCAATTACTTCGACACCGCCCACCCCTACCACGGCGGCAAATCCGAGGTCTGTCTCGGCAAATCTCTGGCCCGTTACCCCCGGGAGAGCTGGAACCTGGCCGACAAGTTTCCCGGCCACCAGAACGTCAAGGGCGTGAGGCCCGTGACGCCCGAGGGGATCTTTGAGGAGCAGCTGCGCCGCTGCGGCGTGGACTACTTCGATTTCTATCTGCTGCACAACGTGAACGAGAACTCCCTCGCCTGCTACTACGGCAATCCGGAGAACCGCTTTATGGACTACTTCCTGGAGCAGAAAGCCAAGGGGCGGATCCGCCATCTGGGCTTCTCCTGCCACGCTGCGCCGGAGGGACTGGAGCAGTTTCTCGCCCTCTACGGCAAGGATGTGGAGTTCTGCCAGATCCAGCTCAACTATGTGGACTGGACGCTGCAGGACGCCAAACGCAAGTGCGAGATCCTGAAGGAGGCCGGCCTGCCCGTCTGGGTCATGGAGCCCGTGCGCGGCGGCAAGCTCGCCTCCTTTGACGGGGAGACGGAAGCCCGGATGCGCGCCCTCCGCCCGGAGGAGAGCATCCCCGCCTGGGCCTTCCGCTGGCTGCGCACGCTGCCGAAACCGACCATGATCCTCAGCGGCATGTCGAATCTCGCGCAGATGGAGGACAACCTCAAGACCTTCTCCGAGCACAAGCCCCTGAACGAGGAGGAGCTGGCCCTCCTCTCGGAGATCGCCGATCGGCTCTCCCGTCAGATCCCCTGCACCGGCTGCCGTTACTGCTGCGCCGGCTGTCCGAAGGAGCTGGACATCCCCATGCTGATGAGCATGGCCAACGACATGGCCGTGGCACAGAGCTTCAACCTGGTCGCCCGCTATGCCGCCCTGGGGCCCGAAAAGCAGGCCGGGGCCTGCATCGGCTGCGGCCAGTGCAGCCGGGCATGCCCCCAGAAGATCGACGTGCCGGAGCAGATGCGCCGTCTGGACGCGCTGATGGCCAGCCAGAAAAGCTGGGAGGAGATCTGCCGCGAGCGCGCCGAGGCCGCCGCAAAGAAAGCGTAACCCAACACAGGAAAAGGCACAGGCCGTATGGCCTGTGCCTTTTGTTTTGAATTCTGTTCCGCACTCAGGCGACCAGCCACTTGTACTTCTCCACACTGTACAGGGGAACGAAGGGCAGGAGGATGGGAACGGTCTTGACGTACTTCTGATACTCGGGATCCTTGCCGTAGTTCTTGTTCTGGCGGATCTCCAGACGGCGGGCGCCGCTGAACATGACAAAGATGATGCCACCGTAGCCCAGCAGGCACACCAGCCACTGCCATCCGCGGACAGCGCCGATGCCGGAGAGAAAGACGCCGGTCCAGAAGATCATCTCGCCCAGATAGTTGGGGCAGCGGACGAGGCGGAAGAGGCCGGTGTCCACAAAGCGGCGGGGATTGATCTTTTTGGCCTTGTTCTTCTGCAGGTCGGCCGCGGACTCCAGCGTGATGCCGCAGACCATAATGACGGCGCCGATGTAGACCCAGATGTTGCTGCCGCTGCCGTTAAACAGGCGGTAGAACACCGGGGAGATCTGGGTGGCATAGAGCAGGGCGCAGGTGACCCAGATGGCGATCTTCACGCCGAAGGGCACGGTCTTGCCGTCCTTGATCTCGCCCACCATGTTCTTCTTATAGGAGCTGCTTTTCAGCTCGCGATAGGCCAGGTAGCCGCCCAGACGGCAGCCATAGAGGAAGAAAATGACACAGCAGAGCACGGTGCCCAGGCTCAGGCCCTTGTGGAAAAGGATCAGCATCAAAAGGCCCGCGCCGGCGATGGAGAAGCCGTAGCCCAGAGAGATGAACCACACGTAGTTTTTAAAGCCGATGGAGCTGATGAGCATGGCCGCCGCAAACAGCAGCCAGAAATACCAGGCAGGATACATAGTTAGAGTCCTTCTTTCTTCAAAATTGCATTCGTCGAATGCGTATGCTTATAATGTATAGTTCCGCAAGCCGGCCTTATGCAGGCCAAAAACGCCCCACAGAAGCAGGAGCTGCCCCAGGGTGTTGACGCCCTGCTCGATCCAGTTCATGGCGGCGGAGGAGCCGTCCCGGGAGGCGAGATAGCCCATGGCCATGTAGCAGACGAAGCAGAGGAGGAACACAAGCACCAGGGCCTTTTTCTTCATCCGCAGCGCCAGCGCGCTGAGGCTGCCGCAGATGGCACCCAGGCCCAGCACCATCATCCCCACAAAGAGGAAGGTGCCGGAGAAGAGGGGCGGCGCGACGGCCAGCGCGGCCTTTTTCTTCTGGCCCATCATGATCAGGATGCCCAGGCCCGCCAGCAGGAAGCCCAGAGACTGGGTGGGCAGAAACATGGTGTTGAGCACGTGGAAATCACAGGCGCCCAGGGCGTACAGCAGCTTCCACAGGGCCTTCAGGAAGCCCGCCATGAAGATGTTGATGGTGCCGGCGGCAAAGCAGGCGAAGGCGTACTTGGGCATCTTGTTGTAGAGATCCCGCTGCAGCAGGACCGCGGAGAGCCCGAAGAGCAGAACGGGGACAAAGTCCGCCAGCGCCATGGGTACAGAGAATTCGTACATGGCCGTGCCTCCTCAGCCCTTGCCCTTTTCCTTGGAACGCTTGTCGTTGATGATCTTCATCTCCACCGCCGTGACCTCGGTCACGTTGTGCTCCTTGGCCCAGGCCACGCAGCCCTTGAGCACCGTGGGCAGGAAGATGCGCGGCACGTTCAGCAGCATCTCCAGCGCGTCGTCGGTGAAGTGGACGTTGGGGTCGGTGCGGTCGGCGGCATAGCGGACGGAGGAGAGCGTGGCGTTGCGGATGGGCAGAAGCTCGGGCACCAGGCGCGGGGTCTTGGCAAACCAGAAGTTCTTGCTGTCCCGGTAGCCGTGGCAGATCAGGACGTTGGGCCAGAGGCGGCCCTTGACGCCGTTGATGATGTTGTCATAGTATTTGGGCTTCATCAGCATCTTGTCGATGCGCAGAATGAAATGGGCGCCGTACTGGGTGGTGATGCCGTTGAAATTCCGGTACGGGGGCGGATAGCAGCCGTCTTCCAGCTGGCGGCCGATGTCCTCCTCGGCGTTCTCCAGATCGCTCATCCAGGTGCACTCCATGACCTGATAGGCCTCGGTGACCACCTTGGGACGCGGCGTGGAGGGATCCTCCTGGATGCACAGGCCGTCCTCCAGATGGAAGCCGAAGTCCTTCATCTTCTCGGCGGGCGTATCGCCGGGCCAGCCCTGGGCGACGATCTTCTTGTGGTAGCCGCGGCCCTCGGGCATGAAGTTGATGGCCACCTGCTTGCGCCCGGCCAGCAGATGCTGGGCCGTGTTGGAGGAGTTGCGGGCCTCCAGCACCATGGCGTAGTAGCCCTTGCCCGCGATGTAGTAGGGGAAGCAGAGGGAGTAGGAGCCCACGGAGGTGCTGCCATCCTCGGCCAGGGTGGAGATCATCACGGTGGGCATGGGAAAATAGGAGCTAGTCTGGTAAAAGTTGTCAACGATGCGAAGGTCTTTGAAACTGCTCATGGTTATTCCTCTCTTTCAATGAAATGACACAAAAATGGGATCGATGTCTCTCACTTTGCCGCGGAGGCCCGGCGCGCATAGAGCAGGAAGAAGACCGCCATGCCGATCTCCCCGAACATGCTGATGAAAAAGATCAGATCGAAATTCCCGGTAGCCGGTCCCAGGGCCGAGAACAAAAACATCAGAAAGCCGGAAAGGAAGAGCCGCGGCGTCTTCTGCCGGATCCAGACGATCAGGCCCACGATCATCAGCGGGACCACCGTGCCGTAGGATAAGAGTCCGCTCACCGTCTGGGCCCAGGCGGGCGTGGCCTCGCCGGAGGTGTAGCGGACGATACCGGCCACGCGCTGCAGCGACAGGTCCACCGCAAAGCCCTCGGCAATGCCCAGGACGATCAGGATACCGGTAAGCAGCCACACCGCTTTTTTCCAGCCGCCCTTCGCGCGCAGAGCGTAGGCGCAGATCGGAAAGATCAGCGGGATCAGGGCCCCATGGCAGATGAAGCGGGCCCGGCTCAGCGCCCGCAGGGCGCCGCCCTCGCTCATCACGCCGCCCAGAGACAGGATCAGCGCATCATAAAACAGGCCGAAAACAATCAGCCCGCTCAGGAGATACAGCATATTTTTTGTCCGGGCATAGCCCTTGAAGGCCAGAAAAAGAAACAGCAGATGGAGCGCCGCGATCACCCAGAGCAGGACCGGGCACGCGGTCAGAAGCAGGTCTCGCACAAGGCTCTCCCCTCTCGTTGTATGTTTTAAGGAAAGTATAATACTCTTGCCCCGGATTGTCAATTCAGCACAAATCGATTGTGCACAAGTTGCCATTTCTTATGAGAAATGGTACAATATAGACATCTATCACGGACAGGAGGACAGATATGAAAACAGCAGTGATCACCGGCAGCACCCGCGGTCTCGGCTGGGAGATGGCCCGGCTTTTCCATAAAAACGGCTGGAACGTGGTGCTCAACGGCGTCAATCCCCAGCGTCTGGCAACAGCGATAGACACCCTGCGGCAGGCGGAGGGCGGCGGCAAGGTGGAGGGTCTGGCGGGCAGCGTCGTCTCCTGTGAGGACATCCAGGCGCTCATCGATCACGCCGTGAAGCACTTCGGCGCCATCGACATCTGGATCAACAACGCCGGGGTCAACCAGCCCATGCGCGCCATCTGGGAGCTGAGCGAGGCAGAGATCGACGCTATTCTGGACATTGACCTGCGCGGCGCCGTCATGGGCAGCCGTCTGGCCGCGCTGCAGATGGAAAAGCAGCCCGAGGGCGGCTTTATCTACAACCTGGAGGGCTACGGCAGCAACGACGCCATGATGCTGGGCTTAAACCTCTACGGCACCAGCAAACGGGCCGTCACCCACTTCACCCAGGCCCTTGCCAAAGAGCTGGAGGAGCGGGGCGGCAAGGTGAAGGCCGGGCGTCTCTCCCCGGGCATTATGATTACCGATTTCACGGTCAAGGCCCTGGGCGGCGCGGAGAACATCGACCTGCCGGCAAAGACCAGGAAGGTCTACAACATTCTGGGCGATTACCCCGATGTGGTGGCCGCCCATCTGGTGAAAGAGATGCTGCGCAACACGAAAAACAACGCCCATATCGAATGGCTCACCGGC
>CACYOR010000063.1 GCA_902775985.1 Oscillospiraceae bacterium | reverse complement strand
CCGGCGGCGTGGGGCGGCAGCTCGTCCAGCAGCTCCGTGATCACAAAGCTTCCGTCCGGGTAGACGGCCCTGGCGCTGGCCTGGGCCAGAGGACTGCGGCTCACATAGACGCTCCGCCCGGCGGCGGGGATGGGCTTTTGGGGGATGGCCTTCGGCGCACTCTCCAGGGCCCGGAGGCAGGCGGCGCGGTATTCCTCGGCGCTGCAGCGCTCCGGCCATGTCATATCGGCCTCGGCGGCGCAGAGAATCCAGAGTTTCATGCATGGTCCTCCTTGGTTTCGTTTACGTTGAGCCGGACGCAGAAGAGAAAGCGGGTCGTGTTGTGGCTGCTGTCCACTCGGCAGAGACAGGCGGCGGTTTCGGGTCGCTTCGTTGCTTTTCAGGGCAAGTCCCAGCTTAAAAAAATCACAAAAGAAGGTGAAAAAATGTTGACCTACTGCTGGGACAGGGTATAAACTCATTGTAGCAAAACCCCGAAACTTTTACAAGAAGGAGAGTATTCACATGTCTCAGATCAGCAGAAGAGAATTCCTGAAGGGCTCCCTCGCCTCCGCGGCCTCCCTGGCCATGGCCGGTGTGGGTCTCGGTGCCTTGAGCACCAGCGCCTCCGCCGAGGGCATCTATACCCCCGGCACCTATTCCGCCTCTGCCGTCGGCATGGGCAACGTGACCGTCACCGCCACCTTTGATGAAAGCAGCATCGTCGATGTGGTGCTGGACGTCTCCGAGGAGACCCCGGCCATCGGCCAGGCCGCCGCGGAAGAGCTGACCGCCCAGGTCCTCGCCGCCCAGAGCGCCGAGATCGACGGCGTCTCCGGCGCCTCTCTTACCACCAACGCCGTGAAGCTGGCTCTGGCCAACTGCATCGCCCAGGCCAAGGGCGAGACCGTGGTCTCCGGCTCTGCCAAGCCCCAGGTCGAGTCCGACGGCTCCGCTTACGTTCTGCCCGACATCACGGCCGAGGACATCAACGCCTCCGCTGTTATCCTTGAGCCGATCACCGATTTCGCCGAGGAGATCGATGTGGATATTGTCGTCTGCGGCGCCGGCGCCGCCGGCGTGCCGGCCGCTGTCCACGCGGCCGAGCTGGGCGCCAAGGTGGCCGTATTGCAGAAGGAGCCCATCGCCGTCTCCCAGGGCAACTGCTCCTCCGCCATCGTCAAGTCCGGCTCCACGGAGGGCGGTCTGAAGAAGTGGATCAACTTTGCCACGGCGGTCAACGCCTGGCGGCCTAACCGCAAGCTGCTTGAGGCCTACATCGAGCGCTCCGAAGAGGCCATTCGCTTTGTCTGCGAGCGCGGCGGTATCACCGAGGAGACCGAGTGGAAGAACGAGAAATCCGGCGTAAGCAAGTACCAGGACACCTCCATGGTCTTCACTGGCAGAGCCTGGGACGGCACCCAGTCCTATGACTTCGGCGAGGACAAGGTCGAGGTCTTTGCCCCCTGGTTCGGACCCAAGCCCAACAACTATGGCTCTCTCGTCTCCAGCATCCTCTCCGACGCGCAGGAGCGCCTGGATAACCTCCAGGTCCATTTCTCCACGCCCGTGGTGCAGCTTGTCAAGGACGCGGACGGCGCCATCGTCGGCTGCGTGGGTCAGCGCCAGGACGGCAGCTTCGTGAAGTTCAACGCCAAGGCCGTCATTCTCGCGACCGGCGCCTATGAGAACAACGCCACCATGGTTCGCCGCTTCTGCCCGGACATCGAGAACTTCGATAAGAAGGTCTACCACCGCACCGGCGACGGCAACATCCTGGCCATCGAGGCGGGCGGCGCGATGGAGCCTGTGGCTCACAGCCACGTCATGCATGACTTTGACGCGGGTCTGATGTGGGACGAACACGCCTTCCTGGACCTGAACATGGCGGGCGAGCGCTTTGTTTCCGAAGAGGTCGACATGGCCTATATCTCCAATGTCCTGCGCTGGCAGCCGGGCTTTGTCGGCGAGAACATGGACCACGATCACGCCGAGACCGGCTCCAAGGGCTGGTACTGCCAGATCTACGACAACGACTACATGAGCTATGCCGACGCGGGTGTGCCCGATTTCGTCATGGCCCGCTACCTCAAGGAAGAGGATCCCAGCCTGCATGTGAGCGTCTTCCCCGAGCTGATCGACACCTTCCGCGCCGACACCATCGAGGAGCTGGCCGAGAAGCTGGGCCTGCCTGTCGACAAGACCGTCGAGTCCTTCAACCGCTACAACGAGCTGTGCGAGAAGGGCGAGGATGAGGACTTCGGCAAGGATCCCAAGTATCTGCACAAGTTTGTAACGGCGCCCTTCTGGGGCATCCGCCGTCACATCCGCTGCTCCTCCATCACCGCCGGCGTCCTCTCCGACGAGTATGGCCGCGTCACCACCGAGAAGGGCGAGGTCATCAAGGGCCTCTACGCCGCGGGCAACCTGGGCGGCCAGTTCTACGGCGCCCCCGACTATCCCTTCTTCCATCCCGGCCTGTCCCTCGGCCACGCCGTCACCTTCGGCTACATCGCCGGTGAGCACGCGGCCCAGAATCTGTAAAACAGGCATCAGGCATCAGGGAACGTGCTTCCCTGATGCCTGCAGCCGATCCTTACACACGCAAAAGCTCCCCCGGATACACGATCCGGGGGAGCTTTTGCGTGTATTATCTTTACAGGTTTTCCAGATCCTTGAGGAAGAGGGCCGCCTCCGCGTCGGAGGGCATCAGGAAACCGGTGCGCGGGGAGACGGTGAAGGCCTCCACCGCCGGACCGTCCATCAGGCAGCTGCGCTTGAACTGCTGGGAGAAGAGGCGCTTGCAGTAGCTGGTGAGCCAGCGCTTGAGCTCCTCGTCGGTAAACTCTCCGCCGTAGGCCAGCTTCGCCAGGCGGAAGGTCTTGGACGGGGTGAAGCCGCAGACCAGCATCTTGTGGGTGAAGAAGTCCTGCAGGCTGTAGGAGCCCACGGCCTCCTCGCTCTTCTGCTCGATCTGATCGTCGTGGATAGGCAGCAGCTCCGGTGTGACCGGGCAGTCCAGCACGTCGAAAAGCGCGGCCTTGAGCACTTTGTCCTCGGTGGTCTCGGCAATATAGCGGACATTGGCGCGCACCTGCGTCTTGGTGAGACCCAGGTTTACATCGTACATGCTGGTGTGGTCGCCGTTATAGGTGCACCAGCCGTCGATGAACTCGCTCAGATCCTCGGTGCCCACGTCCAGACCGTTTACCTTATTGGCGATGTCCATAAGCACCTGGGTGCGCTCGCGGGCCTGGGCGTTCTCATAGGCGATGGAATAGTCGTCATGGGCGTGGCCGATATCGTCAAAGTGCTGATAGACGCTCTTGCCGATGTCGATGACGCGCACCTCGGCGCCCATCTGCTCGGCCACGATGATGGCGTTGGACTTGGTACGGCTGGAGGTGCCGAAGCAGGGGAGAGTGCAGGCCACCACATTGGTGGAGGGAAGGCCCATCTTCTTGACCGCCATCGCGCAGACCATCACGCACAGCGTGGAGTCCACGCCGCCGGAAATGCCCACCACACAGTGGTCCAGATGGGCGTACTCCATACGCTTGACCAGACCCGAGACCTGGATGTCCAGCATGCGCCGGCAGTAGTCGGGCAGCTCCTCGGCGGTCTTGGGCAGGTGGGGGTGCATGAAGAACTTGCGAGTGAGCGCGGTCTCCTCGGCCTCCTTGCCGAAGGAGATGCTGCTGTACTCCCGGTCGCCGGGGAAGGCGCCGGAGGCGAGGCGCAGGTTCTCCATGTGCTCCACGTCGATCTCACTGACGGCAAAGCTGTCCGCCTTCTCGCTCTGGGACAGGATCTCGCCGTTCTCGGCCACGAGGCAGAGCCCGGAGTAGACCCGGTCGGTGCTGCTCTCGCCCTTGCCGGGGGCGGCCAGGATCATGCCGCATTTGAGACGGCGGGAATCGGCCACGATGGCGAGCATCGCGTCGTCCGTGCTGCTCACGGTCTCCGGGAAGGAGGCCATCTGGGCGATCAGCGTGGCGCCGGCCATGGCCTGCTCCACCGCGGGAGGATTGGGCAGGTCGATATCCTCGCCCAGCTCCACGGCCACCTTCAGCCCGGGCAGGGAGGCATGCTCAAAGAGAATGCGGGTGTCGGCAAAGACGCTGTCCGTCTCGCCGAAGCGGCAGGACCAGAAGCTCTGGTTCGTCTCCGGCCCCTGGGGCACCACGGCCAGCAGCTCCCCGTCATAGACGGCGGCGGCCGCGCTGACGACCTGGTTGTCCAGCACAATGGGCAGCCCCACAAAAGCCAGGACGTCGCTGCCGGCGCTGGCCTTGACCACCTGTTCCAGCGCCTGACGCGCGCCCTCCAGGATCACCCGGTGGCCGATCAGATCGTAGCAGGTGCAGCCGGTGAGCGTCAGCTCCGGAAAGACCAGAACCTTGACGCCCTGCTCCGCGGCCTCGCGGAGGCAGGCGATCACGCGCCCGGCGTTATAGTCGCAGTCGGCCACCCGGATGACCGGGGCGGCGGCCGCAACCTTGACAAATCCGTTTTTCATAACAGTTGTTTTCCTTCCCTATAAAAGCCAACGGGCGTTTTTGCGTCCCGTTGGCCGGATACTCAGAATTTGATGCGCTCGGCGATATAGCTCTTGACCTCGCTGATGGGGATGCGGACCTGCTGCATGCTGTCGCGCTCACGCACGGTGACGCAGTGGTCGGCCTCATCGGTCTCGGTGCCGACGGTATTGAAGTCAAAGGTGATGCAGAAGGGTGTGCCGATTTCATCCTCGCGGCGATAGCGCTTGCCGATGGAGCCGGTCTCGTCGTAGTCGCACATGAATTCCTTGCTCAGCTCCTGATACAGCACCATGGCCGGGCCGGTCAGAATCTCCTTGCGGCTGAGCGGGAGAATGGCGCATTTGTAGGGGGCCAGGGCCGGGTGCAGGTGCAGCACGGTGCGGATATCGTCGTTGCCCTTCTTGTCCTGCCCCACAACCTCCTCGTCGTAGGCCTCGCAGAGGAAAGCCAGGGCAACACGGTCGCAGCCCAGGGAGGGCTCGATCACGTAGGGGATATAGTGCTCGTTGGCGTCCTGGTCATAGTAGCTCAGGTCCTTGCCGGAGGCCTCCTGATGGCGGCCCAGGTCGTAGTCGGTGCGGTCGGCGATGCCCCAGAGCTCACCCCAGTCAGTGAAGGGGAAGGCGTACTCGATATCGGTGGTGGCGCGGGAGTAGAAGGCCAGCTCCGCCGGCTCATGGTCGCGCAGGCGCAGATGCTCCTCCTGGATGCCCAGGGACAGCAGCCAATTTTTGCAGTAGTCTTTCCAATAGGCGAACCACTCCAGATCGGTGCCGGGCTTGCAGAAAAACTCGCATTCCATCTGCTCAAACTCGCGGGTGCGGAAGGTGAAGTTGCCCGGGGTGATCTCGTTGCGGAAGGCCTTGCCCACCTGGCACACGCCAAAGGGCAGCTTCCGGCGGGTGGTACGCTGGATGTTGGCGAAGTTCACAAAGATGCCCTGCGCGGTCTCCGGGCGCAGATAGCAGACAGAGGAGGAGTCCTCGGTCACGCCGATGGAGGTCTTGAACATGAGGTTAAACTTGCGGATGGGGGTAAACTCGTGCTTGCCGCAGACCGGGCAGAGGATGGCGTCGTGAGAGGCGATAAACTCGTCCATCTCGTCAAAGCTCATGGCGTCCACGTTCACGTCGGGATACACGTCGCCGATCAGCTTGTCCGCGCGGTGGCGGGCCTTGCAGGCCTTGCAGTCCAGCAGAGGATCGGAGAAGCTGGAGACGTGGCCGGTGGTGACCCAGGTCTGGGGATTCATGATGATGGCGGCGTCCAGGCCCACATTGTAGGGGCTCTCCTGCACAAACTTCTTGAGCCAGGCCTTTTTGACGTTGTTTTTGAACTCAACGCCCAGCGGGCCATAGTCCCAGGAGTTGGCGAGGCCGCCGTAGATCTCGCTGCCCGCGTACACAAAGCCGCGGTTCTTGCACAGGGCGACGATCTTGTCCATCGTTTTGTCAGAGTGATTCATAGTTCCTTCCTTTCCCGCGGCTGGCTGCCGCAGAGATATTTTTTGACAACAAAGGAAGTATAGCACAGCCTAATATTTTCTGCAATAACAGAAAAAATAGCACAGGCGCTTTTCTGCGGAGGGAAAAGCGTGTATAATGCAAACTGGAGGCGGCTTACGATGAGAACAGAGAGAAACCGAAAAAGCATTCCCACCGATCACAGCCTGCTGACCGCCGTTCTGAGCGTGCTGGCTGTGGCGCTGCTAGCCCTGGCGGTGCTGCTGCGTGTGGATTCCCGCTTTGTCCGTTTTTACATGTATGATAACGCGGAGATTTCCGTGCCTTACGGGGAGCTCTATGTGGATCCGGGCGTCCGGGCCGTTTCGGTGGGGCGCCTCACCGGTGAGAGCCCGCTGGAGCTTCCGGTGTCGGTGAGCGGCACGGTGAACACCACCGTACCCGGGGACTATACGATCACGTACCGGAGCAGCACCATGTTCCGCGCTTATGAGACCGAGCGGGTGGTGCATGTGACGGACCAGACCGCCCCGGTGATCCGCCTTGTGCAGCGGGAGGGCTACCGCTGCTCCTGGCTGGACGGCTATGAAGAGGAGGGCTATACGGCCGAGGATAACGTGGACGGCGATCTGAGTGCGCTGGTACAGGTGGAGAACCGGGGCGAGGAATGGCTCTATACCGTGACCGACGCCGCCGGCAACACCGGCAGCGCCCTGCGCCGCATCCCCTATGCCTTCGGACGGCCGGAGCTGCGCCTGCTGGGAGAGGAGACGCTCAGCGTTCCGGCAAGCTATACCTATGAGGATCCGGGGGCAACTGCCTTGGACGGAGAGGGCCGGGATCTGAGCCAGTATATCCATTGCGACGGCGAAGTCATTCCCACCGTTCCCGGCGAGTATGAACTGTGCTACTGGCTGGAAAACGCCAGAGGGGATCGGGTGGAGGCAATCCGCCATGTGACGGTGGAGCCGCTGAAAAATCCCGATGTCATCGACCCGGAGGGGAAGATCATCTATCTCAGCTTTGACGATGGGCCGGGCCCCTATACCGACCGGCTGCTGGATATTCTGGAGCGCTACAACGTGAAGGCGAGCTTCTTTGTCACCGGTCTCGAGCCCGACTACGCCGACTGCATTGGCCGTGCTTTCCGGGAGGGACACAGCATCGGCGCGCACAGCGCCAGCCATGACTACAAAGCGATCTACGCCAACGAGGAGGCCTTTTTCGAGGACCTCAACGCCGTGCAGGAGCTCATTCATGCCCAGACCGGTGAGTATACCGCCCTCTGCCGCTTCCCGGGCGGCAGCTCCAACACGGTCAGCCGCTTCAACCGCGGCATCATGAGCCGTTTGACGCAGCGTGTGGAGGAGATGGGCCTCTGCTACTTCGACTGGAATGTCAGCTCCGGCGATGCCGGCGGCACCACGGACAGCGATCAGGTCTACTGGAACATCGTGGAGGGCTGCGCGGCCCAGCGGGTCTCTCTGGTGCTGCAGCACGACAACAAAGACTTCAGTGTGGATGCGGTGGAGAAGGTCATCCAGTGGGGGCTTCTCAACGGCTATGCCTTCGCTCCGCTGGACAGCGACAGCCCCGGCATGCATCACCGCATCGCCAATTAAATTATGTAAACTAAAATATGTCAAACGATATACGTAAACTAGAATATGTCAACAAAGCTATAAGGCCATACAGCCTTGATACCGACTTGAACAGACAGAGAGGAAAAACCAGATGAGCAGACCCAACATTCTCATCGTCAACGATGACGGCATCGAATCCCCGGGCCTCCGCGTCCTGGCCGAGGCGGCCGCGCAGATCGGCGAGGTCTGGGTCGTGGCCCCGGAGCAGCAGTGCAGCGGCATGAGCCAGAAAATCTCCATCTTTGAGGAGATGCCCATCCGCCGCCGGGAACTTCCCATACCGGTCCGGGCGGCCTGGAGCCTGGGCGGCACGCCGGCGGACTGCGTCAAGGCGGCGGTGAATCATCTGCTGCCCGTAAAGGCCGACTATCTCTTCTCCGGCATCAACCTGGGCTATAACGCGGGTTACGATGTGGCCTATTCCGGCACCATAGGCGCGGCCATGGAGGGACTGATGAAGGGCATTCCCGCCTTTGCCTTCTCCAAGAATTTCAGCGAGGACTTTGCCCTCGTGGAGAGGGAGCTGCCCGGGATTATCCGGGAGCTTCTGCAAAAGCCCCGCGAGGCGAAAGCCCTCTGGAACGTGAACTTCCCGGCCTATGCGCCGGAGGGGCTGAAAGGCATCCTCTGGGATCGCCGCCTCGCCCCGATGCAGCTCTATCTGGACGATTATCATTTCCTTGAGCAGCCGGACGGCACGCTGCGGATGAAAAACCGCTCCTCGCCCGCACCGGCGGAGCTGGCCGAGGAGGGGACGGACATCCACGCTGTTTTGAACGGATATATCTCCATCGGCCTCGTCCGGAGCATGGTGCTTTGAGACACAAGATATGGAAGGCAGATGTTACATAAACCCATGTTTTGTACTTTCTCCACAGAATCGACGGTGGTTTTTTTTCGATTTTGGGTGCTTTCTTGGATTGACCCGATCGACAAATTTCGCTATACTTTCCCTCGTGGAAAGAGTATGCTTTTCTGCAAAAACATTACACTTGTATGAGGAGAAAGAAAGATGAAAAAGTTCTATCGTGTTCTCTGCCTGTCCCTCGTCCTGGTGATGGCCCTTGGTCTGTTCGCCGCCTGCGGCAAGACCGCCACTACCGAGACCGCCGCTCCCGCTGAGGAAGCTGCGCCCGCCGAGGAGGCCGCCCGTCCTCACTTCGACAAGCTGACCCTCGAGTTCGTCCCCTCCAAGGACGCCGACGTCATCATTGCCGGTACCGCCAACCTCCCCGAGCTGGTCAAGGCTGAGATGGCCAATCTCGGCTATGACATCGACGAGGTCGATATCACCGTCGGCACCAGCTACGACGCCACCGGTGAGGCCATGTCCGCCGGTTCCATCGATGTGGGCTGGCTGCCCGGCGGCACCTACGCCCTGTACTCCGACGACACCGAGGTCATCCTGACCGCCACCCGCAACGGCCTGAGCAACGACAGCGAGAACCCCGCTGACTGGAACGGCGATGCCAACGCCACCAAGAAGAACGGCCCCCAGGTCACCTTCTATCGCTCCCTGATCTATGCCGCTCCCTCCGAGTACGGCAAGTATCTGGCCGAGAAGGTCAACAACGGCGAGAAGCTCACCTGGGAAGATCTCGACGGCGCCAAGTGGGCCGTGCAGAAGACCTCTTCTTCCGCCGGCTACATCTATCCCACCATGTGGCTGATGGAAAACTATGACGGCAAGAAGATCTCCGATCTGTCCAACGTCATCCCCATCGACTCCGGCTACGGCACCGCCTTCTCCTATGCCGCCGCTGAGAACGTCGATATCATCGTCTGCTATGCCGACGGCCGCAACGACTACGAGGCTTCCTGGCAGCTGCCCACCGATCAGCAGGATGAGACCGGCAAGCAGGGCATGGGCCGCAGCGACTCCATTTGGAACGAGCTGAACGTCATCGGCGTGACCGAGGGTATCTACAACGACACCGTGGCCGTCTCCAAGGCCAGCCCCTTCTACACCAATGAGATGAAGGCCGCTCTGCAGGACTGCTTCATCAACATCATCAATACCGACGAAGGCAAGGCCATCTTCGACGTCTACAGCCACACCGGCTATGCCAAGGCTGTTGATTCCGACTATGATGGCGCCCGCGCCGCTCTGACTGCTGTCGACGGCTGATTTTTCGAGCAGGACAAGGGCTCTGTATCCATACGCATACAGAGCCCTTTTTCTTTGACCGCCGTGTTGGAAGCGCTGAGCGGTATCCGCCCGATACCGCTGATCGGTTCCAATAGAATACAGGAATAGAAGGAGAGCCGCCGCATGATTGAATTTAAGAATGTCTACAAGACCTATCCCAACGGCTTTACCGCGCTCAAGGATATTAATCTGCAGATCGAGCAGGGCGAATTTGTCGCCATCATCGGTCTGTCCGGCGCCGGTAAGTCCACCATTCTCCGCTGCATCAACCGCATGCACGATGTGACCAAGGGCAGCCTCACCGTGGACGGTGTGGATGTGAACAGTCTCAAAGGCAAGGAGCTGCGCCGCTACCGCCGCAAGGTGGGCATGATCTTCCAGAGCTTCAACCTGGTCAACCGCTCCACCGCCATCAAGAACGTGCTGACGGCCGATGTGCCCGATATGAACTTCTTTAAAGTCCTCTTCGGCGTCTTTTCCAAGGAGCAGAAGATGCGCGCCCTGGAGAGCCTGGACAAGGTCGGCATTCTGAATAAGGCTTATACCCGCTGCGACCAGCTCTCCGGCGGCCAGCAGCAGCGCGTGGCCCTGGCCCGCACCCTGAACCAGAACCCGAAAATCATCCTGGCCGACGAGCCGGTGGCCTCTCTCGACCCCATCACCGCCCGTCAGGTCATGCAGGACTTCGTCCGCATCAACAAAGACTACAACATCTCCATCCTTTTGAATATCCACCACATCGACCTGGCTCTGCAGTACTGCGACCGCGTGATCGGCGTGCGCGCCGGCGAGATCGTTTTCGACGGCCCGGCGGCCACCATCACCCAGGAGCAGATCGATTTCGTGTACAACGGCACCAAGGCGCCCACGCTGGGCGATGGGGAGTGAGCCGATGGAGAAAGAAAAACACAGCCTGCCGGCAGAAAAGGGGAAAAACTACCGGAGCAGGGAAGCCCTGTTTGACCGGATCTTCAAGCCCCAGGTCATCACGCTCTCCAACGGCCACAGTGTAGTTCGCCGCCGCAGCCGCGCCCCGCTGATCCTGCTGCTCCTTCTGGCCGCGATCCTGATCTCTTTGCGCGCGACCGGCTTCAACCTGACCATAATTATCACCAAGTTTGACAAGCTTCTGGACCTCTTTGTCAAGCTCTTCCATCCCAAGTGGGACTTCTTCAACAAAGTCACCGGGCCGCTGATCGACACCATCAAGATGTCCATTCTCGGTACGGTCATCGGCTGCCTGCTGGCCCTGCCCGTGTCGGTGCTCTCCTCTACGAACATCAACCACAACACCGCCATCGTTTCCGTTTTCCGCTTTATCCTGGCCCTGATCCGCACCGTGCCGACCCTGGTCATCGCCCTGGTCTGCGCGCTGATCTTCGGCCTGGGCACCTTCGCCGGTACCCTCGCCATCGCGATCTTCACCTTCGGCATCGTGGCCAAAATGCTCTATGAGAGCATCGAGACCATCGACATGGGGCCCTTCGAGGCCATGGAGGCCCTGGGCGCCAATAAGTTCCAGGCTTTCTGGTCGGCCTGCGTGCCCCAGATCCTGCCCGTGTATCTCAGCCACAGCCTCTACTGCTTTGAGATGAACGTGCGCGCCTCCGCCATCCTGGGCTATGTGGGCGCGGGCGGCCTGGGCATCACCATCAACGAGCGCATCGGCTGGCGCGACTACAACGGTCTGGGCATGGTGCTGCTCACGCTGTTTGTCGTCGTCGTGGCGATCGAGTTCTTCAGCGAGTACCTTCGCAAGAAGCTGAGCTGAGAGGAGGGACGACATGGCTGAAAAACTGAAAAACCTGGAACAGGCCATCGATAGGAAATTGACGGCGGCCGAGATGTATGCCCTGCGTCCGCGCAAATGGCTGCTCTACACGGCGATCGTTCTGATCCTGGTGCTGCTGGTCGGCTGGTCCGGCTCCAGCATCCATTTCGAGGGCCTGACCGTCACCGGCCGTGAGGTCGCCAAGGGCGTCGTCAGCGGCGTAACCCATCCGGATCTGAAGCTGATGTTCGGTAACGGCGACACCGATGTGCCCTATCTGCTGCTGCAGACCATGGCCATCGCCGTGCTGGGCACCCTCTTTGGCGCCATCCTGGCCATTCCCTTTGCCTTCCTGGCCTCCACCAACATCATGCCCAAGCCCGTGGCCTATCTCTTCCGCGTCATCATCCTGCTGATCCGCACCATCCCCAGCCTGGTCTGGGCCCTGATGTGGATCCGCGTCACCGG
>CACYOR010000062.1 GCA_902775985.1 Oscillospiraceae bacterium | reverse complement strand
TTCTATGCGCTCATATCCCCGCTGGCTTTCAGATTTTTGAACTCGTCAAAAGAGACGTTGAACTCGATCTCAATGTTATAGTCCCGCGACACGCGAACAGATTTGATAAACTGACTGATAAACATTTTCTTCGTTTCAAAGGAACAGGTGTCATAGAAATCTGCCCAGCTCAACAGCCGGTCAAATTCCACCGTCTCTCTGTTTGCGTCATCTTCTATGATCTCATCCAGAGTACCGTAAAGGAAAAGCAGGCTCGCATTATTAGGATTGATAAGGGTCAATTTGAGCTGTTATTGATTATTTCAAACGTAACAGGTACACCCTCAACAATCGGATAGTAGGAGTAAACCTTATCGCCTTCAAGCCAGATATATGCTTCATAAGTCTTGACGTGAAATACAACATCCAACTTGTCTTGCCCTTTAGCCGAATCCGGCAATCCATTTTGAGGAACGAGAACGGTGTATCCATCAAGTTCTCCGCCGACAAATGGACCGATATCGGTTCCGTCCGCAAGAGTAACATGATCACCAACATTTACGGTGCGAATGACAAATCCGACTTTACCCGTCAGTTTCAGCTTTGCCATGATTTCCAGATACTGCGTCTCTGATAAATCCTGATACCAACAGAGGCCCTCGCTCTCTGACAGGCGCTCAAAGTATTCGTGATCGGGGCCGAAGCTGTAGTCAACTGTCGGTTTTTCTCTGTTAAGCATATAGGATAGTGCAAGTCTTTCGCCATCATAAAAGTTTTCGGTCAGTGTGATTGTTGTTCCATCTTCAAGTTCAGCGCTTTGAGTTGTCTTATCAGAGTTTTCACCGATCTCGATCCATTCATCCATTTGACTGTTCCAATTTTCATTATATTCAGCAGCTTCCGGACGTTCATTTCTCATTTCTTCATCGGGAACGGGCTTATAAAAACTCCTAGCCAGCTCTGTAATGGCAGACACAAAGCCTGTGGCGTATGCTACAATGCCCAGAGATAAGATGAGTGCCGCTGCCAGTGCAAAGGTAATGATCCTTTTCTTTTTCATGTGTACGATCCTTTCCGGGGAGCGCCCGCAAAGATCGGGATCGAACTGATACGCCTCGGCAATTTGCCGTTCATCGAGGTTACAGAAAACACGCGATAGCTGTTCCCGCGTCATTCGAGCAAACCCTCCTCTCTCAAATAGCGGTAAAGTTTTTCACGAGTACGGAAAAGACGCACGGAGATTCGATGACTGTTGCCGTGTGTCATAGCGGCAATATCTGAAACAGAATCCGCATACCAATATCGGCGCAGAAAACAAAAGCGATCTTCATAACTGAGCGTATCCAGGAAACGGATGATCGAAGCGGAAAGCTCTTTTTCCTCGTAATCCGTTTCTATGTTGACCGAGGACGGTATGCACTCTTCCAACTCATCCAGCACAAGATCATACTGTCCATTGCGCTTGTGTGCCGTATTGCTGTGGAATTTCCATGTAGCAAGGTTGCGAGCGATTGTACAAACATAAGCAATTAAGGAATTGGGATTCTGAGGCGGTATTGAGTTCCATGCTCCTAAATATGTGTCGTTTGCACATTCTTCTACATCTTGCTTACTGTCCAGAATATTAGCCGCCGTTTTCCTTACGGCAGCACCGTATTTCCGTTCCAGTTCCGCAATGGCCTGTTCCGAGCGCTCATAGAACAGGGATATGATTTCGCTATCTTCCAAATGCGTCACTTCCTTTCCGCCTCACCCTATAAGTAGGGATTTGGAGGGTAAATATCTCAGCAGTTTTCAAAATTTTATCATTTTACTATAAGAGCACAAGAAACGTCGGGAAGAGGCAATAGGGGGCAGATAGAGAAAATGTGTCTCACGCTCGGGCTGTTGACAAAGTATGCAAAAGAGGTGGAATAACTGGGTCGTAAGAAACCTTGAAAACGCCATTGCCACAGGGAACGACAGCATAACAGACAGGCCATCACAGCACTGTCACAGCGCCGGTCTTTCCTCTTGTGTCTTTCGCCCGGATCCCGTATAATGGAGAAAAGCGAAAGGAGCTGAAACTATGCGGGAAAAGCAGGCCTGGCTGGCCGACGCCGAAGTTCTATACCGCTTTCTCTCCGACACGCCGGAGCCGCCGCGGCAGGCCGATCTGATCCTCGCTCTGGGCAGCCACGACCGGCGCGTGCCGGACTACGCCGCCGCCGTGTATCACAGCGGGGCCGCTCCCCTGCTGGTCTGTACCGGGGGTCTGGGGCGGATGACCCGGGATCTCTGGACCGAACCGGAGGCGGAAATCTTCGCCCGGCGCTGCCGGGAACTGGGCGTCCCTGCGGAGCGCCTTCTGACCGAGCCGCGCTCCACCAACACAGGGGAAAACTTCGTCTTCACGCAGGAGCTTCTCGCTTCCCGGGGCATAAGTCCCCGGAGCGCTCTGATCGTCTGCAAGCCCTACATGCATAAGCGAGCACTGGCCACGGGGCAAAAGCAGTGGCCGGAAGTCCGTTGGCACATCGGCACACCCCGCCTCTCTTTTGCGGAGTATTTCCCCGGCGGCCCTCCGCCACAGGAGGTCACCATCATGGTGGGGGATCTGCAGCGCCTGGACGTCTACGCCGAGCGCGGCTTTCAGACGCCCGTCGAAGTGCCGCAGGAAGTCCGCCTGGCCTGGGCGCGCCTGGTCGCGGACGGCTTTGATCAACAATTGATATAAGCAAACTCGCCGGTCGAAGCGACCGGCGAGCCATTTTTATTCTCTTTACTTTTTCAGGTATTCCTTGCCGATGTTCCAGGCCTGGCCCAGATACTCGCCGATGCCGTAATAGCCGAAGCGCATCTGATCAAAGACGAAAGCGCCGATCTTGCCGCAGTCGATGCGGCCCTGCTCGTCCAGCACCTTCTCATCCGCCATGACGTTGACGATCCTGCCCAGAACACGCAGGCCGTAGGGCTCCTCCTCGAAGCGCTCCACCGTGCACTCCAGAGTGACCGGGTATTCCAGCACCACCGGCGCGTCCACCCGCTCGCTCTTTACGGCGTGCAGGCCGGACTTTTCAAACTTGTCGGGGATCTTGTTGCCCGAGGCAGTACCCATGTAATCGGAGGGCTTGATGGTGTCCACACCGGGAATGGCGAGGGTGAAGGCCCCGCGGGCCTTCAGATTGGCCACCGTCTTGTGATCCTCCTCCAGGTTGAGCGCAACCATATCCTCGGCACAGATGCCGCCCCAGGCCATCATCATCTCATCCACGGATCCGTCCTCGTTATAGGTGCCGATCATATAGGTCGGCATGGGGAACAAAAAGGGCTGTACGCCAAAATCTTTCATGGGTATCCTCCTGTATTCGGCCAAAGCCGTTATTATTGTGATCGTATAATACCACTGGCACAGGTCCGGCGGCAAGTACCCACTTTGAAGTAATCCGCTTACTTCCAGGTAAGCATTCGTTTCCGCCTCGGCGTTTACAGTCTCGTAACCATTTTCAGGAAAAACGCGCTACAATACTGTTATAATTTCTTTTACGAAAGAAGGTTATTTCATGAATTCTCCCATTGATCTCAACAAAGCCAAGGAAATCCTGGGCCAGTTTACCGCTCAGGCCGAGCAGCTGCTGGGCGATCCCGCCGGGCTGGAGGCCATTTTGCAGAAGCTGGAAGAGAAGCTGAAGGAAGTCCCCACGGTCGGCAACGCCCTCTCCCGTCTCCCGCTGTGCATCTCCCTGATCCGCAGCTACATCACCAAGGAGTACACCGTGATCTCCCCGAAGGTCATCGTCTCTCTGGTCTGCGCGGTGCTCTACCTGCTCAAGGGCAGGGACCTGATCGACGACAGTGTTCCCGTCCTGGGTTATGCGGACGACATCGCCGTCTTCGGCGCCGCCCTGCTGCTCATCGAGCCGGAGCTGAACGCCTACGCCCAGTGGCGCGAGGAGACCAAGCCCGTCATCTGATCTCATCTAACATACGAAAAAGCCGCTCCCGACGGAGCGGCTTTTTGTGTTGGATTAATAATAGCGCTTGTTCTTGTTCTTGCGCGCGGCCTCGGATTTCTTACGACGCTTCACGCTGGGGCTCTGATAGTACTCTTTCTTTCTCAGATCCGCCAGAACACCGGACTTGGCGCAGCTGCGCTTAAAACGCTTAAGAGCGTTGTCCAGAGACTCGTTCTCCTTGACGTAGATTTCAGACATGTATTTCCCTCCCTCCAAAAACGTCCCAAGACGCTTCAAGGGCCAATAAATTGGCTTTCTAACGGAGACATTATACCCGCTTGGACCCCGCTTGTCAACCTTTACTTCGCCGGTTTAAGAATTAAATTCACCAGCTTGTTCTTGACAACGATGGTCTTCACCAGGCTCATGCCCTCCATCTGACGCTTGACCTTCTCCTCGGCCAGAGCGGCGTCGATGACGGTCTGATCGTCGGAATCGGTGGGGACTTTGATGGTGGCGCGCAGCTTGCCGTTGACCTGAACGGCCATCTCGCGCTCGGCCTCGACGGTCTTCTTTTCGTCGTAGACGGGCCAATCGTTCTGCATGGCCATCTTGCCGGTCTTCGCGGCAAAGCCCAGCTGCTCCCACATCTCTTCCGCGATATGCGGGGCAAAGGGAGAGAGCAACAGGACCAGATACTGCAGGTCGCCCTTGGTGCAGCCGTTGGCGTAGAACTCATTGACCATGGTCATGAGGGCGGCGATGGCGGTGTTCATCTTCAGGGTCTCGATGTCGTCGCCGACCTTCTTGATGGTCTTATGGATGATGGGCTCGTTCTTCGGCGTGACGGCATAATCGTCCTTTGCCAGCTCCATCAGGTTCCAGCAGCGATCCAGGAAGCGCTTGGAGCCCTTCACAGCCTCGTCGGACCAGGTGGCGGTCTTCTCAAAGTCGCCGATGAACATGATATACACGCGCATGGTGTCGGCGCCGTAGGCCTTGACCACGTCGTCGGGGTTGACCACATTGCCCAGAGACTTGGACATCTTTACCGCGGGGCGGAGGGCCTGATTGCCGTATTTCTCGATCAGGGCCTGCTTCTCCTCCTCGGTGCTCACATTGCCCACATAGTGGGGGTTCTGACCCAGGATCATGCCGTGGGAGGTGCGCTTGGCATAGGGCTCCTTGGTGTGCACCACGCCGATATCGTAGAGGAACTTGTGCCAGAAGCGGCTGTAGAGCAGATGGAGCGTGGTGTGCTCCATGCCGCCGTTGTACCAGTCCACCGGGCCCCAGTACTCCTCGGCCTCCTTGGAGAAGGGCGCCTCATCGTTGTGGGGATCCATGTAGCGCAGATAGTACCAGCAGGAACCGGCCCAGTTGGGCATGGTGTCGGTCTCGCGCTTGGCGGGGCCGCCGCAGCAGGGGCAGGTGGTGTTGACCCAGTCGGTCATGGCCGAGAGCGGAGATTCGCCGTCGTCGGTGGGCTCATAGCTCTCCACGTTTGGCAGGAGCAGGGGCAGCTCGCTCTCCGGCAGGGGTACCCAGCCGCACTTGGGGCAGTTGACCAGGGGGATCGGCTCGCCCCAGTAGCGCTGACGGGTGAAGACCCAGTCGCGCAGCTTATAGTTGACCTTCTCCTTGCCGAAGCCATGCTCCACGGCGTACTTCTTCATGGCGGGGATGGCCTCTTTGACGGTCATGCCGTTGAGGAAGCCGGAGTTGACCATGACAGCGCTGTCGTCCTTGGCAACAAAGGCCTCCTTGCTGATATCGCCGCCGCTGACGACCTCCACGATGGGCAAACCGAACTTGGTGGCAAACTCCCAGTCGCGCTGGTCATGGCCGGGCACGCCCATGACGATGCCGGTGCCGTAGCCCATGAGGACGTAGTCGGAGACAAACATCGGGACGATCGCACCGTTGGCGGGATTGACGACCTCGATGCCCTCCAGGCGCACGCCGGTCTTTTCCTTGTTCAGTTCGCCGCGCTCAAAGTCGGACTTGCGGGAGGCGGCCTCCTGATAGGCGGCGACCTCTTCCCAGTTTTTAATCTGCCCTTTCCATTTCTCCAGCAGCGGGTGCTCCGGAGAGATGACCACATAGCTCACGCCGAAGAGCGTATCGGCACGGGTGGTATAGACGGTGATCTCGTCGGGGGTGTTGGTCTTGAAGGTGACCTCGCAGCCGGTGGAGCGGCCGATCCAGTTCTTCTGCTGCACCTTGACGCGATCAATGAAGTCCAGATCGTCCAGATCGTCGATCAGGCGGTCGGCGTACTTGGTGATGCGCAGCATCCACTGGCTCTTCTCCTTGCGGACGACGGGAGAGCCGCAGCGCTCGCACACGCCCTCCACGACCTCCTCGTTGGCCAGGCCGCACTTGCAGCTGGTGCACCAGTTGATGGGCATGGTGGTCTTGTAGGCCAGGCCCTTTTTGAACATCTGCAGGAAGATCCACTGGGTCCACTTGTAGTACTTCGGGTCGGTGGTGTCCACGCAGCGATCCCAGTCAAAGCCGTAGCCCAGCATCTTGAGCTGACGGGTGAAGTTCTGGATGTTCTGCTTGGTGACGATGGCCGGATGGACGTGGTTCTTGATGGCGAAGTTCTCCGTCGGCAGGCCGAAGGCGTCATAGCCGATGGGGAAAAGCACGTTGTAGCCGTCCATTCTCTTTTTGCGGGTGACAATGTCGATGGCCGTAAAGGGGCGCGGATGACCCACATGCAGGCCCGCGGCGCTGGGGTACGGGAACTCGATCAGACCGTAGAACTTGGGTTTATCGCTGCCGGTGACGGCGGCATAGGGTTTGACTTCTTCCCATTTATCCTGCCATTTCTTCTCAATGGCGGCAAAATCGTATTTCATTGGTATCAGATCCTCTCATGTTTATATAGAAAAATCGGGGCCGCCCCTAAATGAACAGTGCAGGTTTCTGCCGTTCATCAGGGGCCAAGCAAGGATGAGAGGGTCACCTCTTGGGAATCGCTCCACAGCCGCTCCAGGTTGTAGAACTTGCGGGCCTCCTCGGTGAAGACGTGGACGATCACGCTGCCGAAGTCCATCAGCACCCAGATGTCCGAGCGCAGGCCCTCGCGGCGGATCGGGGGTTCCCCGGCCTCGGAGAGCTGCTTGTCGACCTCGTCCACCAGCGCCTTGATGTGGGGCGCGGTGCTGCCGCTGCAGATGACAAAGTAGTCCGCCAGCACGGTCTGCTCCGCCGTCTTCAGGATCTTCACGTCCTTGGCCTTCTTGTCCTCCAATGCCTTGGCGGCGATGGCGGCCATTTGTTCGGGCGTTAATGTCATGGCTTTTCCTCCTTCATTCGCGCTCCAGGCAGTACCAGTTGTAGGCCTCGAGCGTATCCTTGTACACTTCGCGTTCCCGGCGGCGCAGATCCCCCATGCTCATGGAGAGCGCCAGGGCCATTGCGTCGTTCAGGTCTTTATAGGCGAGCTTTCTCAGCTCCTCCAAACCGGGGAAATCCCGGGTGGGTTCGATAAAATCGGCCAGATACAGGATCTTTTCCAGCGTCGACATATCCGGCTTTCCGGTGGTGTGCCAGCGGATCGCCTCGGAGATCTCCTCCGACACATGAAACTCCTCCCGCGCCAGGGCCGCGCCCGTGCGGGCGTGGAGGATGGCGGTGTTGCGCGCCTCGGCTTCGTCGTACACGATACCATACTTGCGGCAGAGTTTCAACTGCTCTTCTCCCCGATATTTTTTGGTGATGTCGTGGAGAATGCCCGCCGTGGCGGCGGCATCCGGGTCCTCGCCCCAGGTCTTGGCCAGCATGACCGCCTCGCTCTCGCAGCCGACCACGTGGGCGATGCGCCCGGGTTCCAGATAGGCGAAGGCCTTCTCCCGCAGCCAGCTCAGCTCCGGCAGGGCGTCGTAGTAGCCGTTGCGGATGATGCAGCTGTACACCTTGTCGTCCAGCAGTCCGGCCCGCAGACGCAGGCGCAGGCGCTCACGGATCTCGCTGGAGCTCATGGCCAGGGGCGTGTGGCTCAGGAGGATGACCTTGGCCCCGTGCTCCTTCTGAAGCAGACGCATCTTCTCCAGCAGTTCCAGCTCCTGATTGTCCTCCCGGGCCAGCACGGCCAGGCAGCACTCCCGCAGCAGGTACTCAAAGCGGTACCAGTCCTCAAAGCAGAGCAGCATGTCCGTGCCCATGACCAGGATCAGCTCGTCCTCCGGGTATTCCGCGCGCAGCTGCTCCACCGTGTCGGCGGTATAGCTGCGCCCCTCGCGCCTCACCTCGATGTCCGAGACCTCGGCCCCGGGGATCTCCGCGAAGGCCAGGCGGCAGAGCTCCAGCCGCTCCTCGGCGCTGGGGCAGCCCTCTTCCATCTCCTTATGGGGCGGGATATTGGCCGGGATAATCAAAAGCTTATCCGGTTTCAGCTCCTCGTATACCGTATAAGCGGCCTCCGCGTGCCCCAGATGGGGCGGGTTGAAGCTGCCGCCGTATAGCGCAATTCTCATGCCTTTTTCTTTTCCTTCACCAGAACGATCCCGGGCTCCTTGTCGTTGCGTTTGTACAGTACGAATTTGGTGCCGATCACCTGCACCTGCTCGGCCTTGCAGGCCTCGGACAGGGCGTCGCAGGCCTCGCGGGCGCTGAGCATGGAGTTTTCCAGCACCCGGCCCTTGACCAGTTCCCGGGCCTTGAGCGCCGCGTTCACCGAGGCGATCAGATTGTCATTGATGCCGCCCTTGCCCACCTGGATGATGGTATCCTCGGCGGCGGCCAGGCCCCGCAGCTGGGCGCGCTGTTTGCTTGTCAGTGGCATATGTCTCTCCTTTATCGTTTAAAAAGCGCGGTCACAAAGTTCTCGGCGTCGAAGGGGATCAGATCGTCCATCCCCTCGCCCACGCCCACGTACTTTACGGGCAGCTTCAGTTCGTTCGCAATGGCAAAGACGATGCCGCCCTTGGCCGTGCCGTCCAGCTTCGTCAGCACGATGCCGGTGAGGCCGGCGGTCTCCAGAAACTGTTTGGCCTGGATGAGGCCGTTCTGGCCCGTGGTGGCGTCCAGCACCATCAGGGTCTCCACATCCGCCTCCGGCAGCTCCCGGTCGATGATGCGGCGGATTTTTGCCAGCTCGTTCATAAGGTTTGCTTTGTTGTGCAGGCGGCCGGCGGTGTCGATGATGACCACGTCGCAGCCGCGGGCCTTGGCCGCGCTGATGCCGTCAAAGACCACGGCGGCGGGATCGCTCCCCTCCTCATGGCGGACAATGTCGGCCCCGGAGCGCTCGGCCCAGATGCCCAGCTGCTCGGCCGCGGCGGCGCGGAAGGTGTCCCCCGCCACCAGCATGACCTTCTTGCCCTCTTCTTTGAGCTGGTGGGCGAGCTTGCCGATGGTGGTGGTCTTGCCCACACCGTTGACGCCGACCATCAGGATGACGGAGGGCTTGGTCTCCAGCTTCAGAGCCGTGTCACCGGCATCTAAGAGCTTGGTCAGCACCTGGATCAGGCCGCGGCGGGCCTCGTCGCCCTTGCGAAAGCGGTCCTCCCAGGTCTTTTTGCGCATCAGATAGGCCACGCGCTCGGCCGTGGCGGCGCCCACATCGGACAGCACCAGCAGCTCCTCCAGCTCGTCATAGAAGTCCTCGCTGTCGGGGGCGTAGCCCTGGAAGAGCTCTTCCAGCTCCTCCATGTTGTTCCGGGTCTTGGACAGACCGGAAAAAATCTTATCAAAAAATCCCATCGTGTCTCTCCTACTGGAAATGATTTATTCTTCGATCGTCTTCTGCGCAGTCTCCAGATCGAGCTCCAGCACCGTGGAGACGCCCTTTTCCTGCATGGTGACGCCATAGAGCATGTCCGCCTCTTCCATGGTGCCGCGGCGGTGGGTGATGACCAGAAACTGCGTCTTGCCCGCCATGCGGCGCATATAGGAGGCATAACGGCTGACGTTCGCCTCGTCCAGGGCGGCCTCGATCTCGTCCATGACGCAGAAGGGCGTGGGCCGCACCTTCAAAATGGCAAAGTACAGCGCGATGGCCACGAAGGCCATTTCACCGCCGGACATGAGGCTGATGGTGGACAGGGCCTTGCCGGGCGGCTGCACCTTGATTTCGATGCCGCACTCCAGCACGTTCGTCTCGTCCTCCAGAACCAAAGCCGCCTTGCCTCCGCCGAAAAGCTCCAGGAAGGTCTCCCGGAAGGCGGCGTCGATGGCCTTGAACTGAGTCAGGAACACAGTCTCCATCTCCCCGGTAATGTCCCGGATGATGTCCAGCAATTCCTTTTTTGCCTTCTCCACGTCGTCCCGCTGCTCGCTCAAAAACTCGTAGCGGCTGTTGACGCGCTCGTATTCCTCGATGGCGCCCAGGTTCGGCGTGCCGAGGGCGTTGATCTGCCGGCGCAGATCGGCAATCTCCTTGTTGGCCTTGGGCAGGCTCTCCACCGGCTGGCGCAGGGCCTCAGCAGTGGTATGGCTCAGCTCGTAGTTCTCCCAGAGCTTGTCGAGGATCTGCTTTTCCTCCATGTCCGCGGCCAGCTTTTTCTGTTCCAGCCGGGCGACCATGTTGCCCAGATCCAGGATTTCGGCGTTGCGGTTCTGGGCCTCTTTCTCGGCCCGGGTGCGCTTGCCCTCCAGCTCCAGCTTGCTCTTGGCGATCCGGTCGATCTCCTCCCGGATGCCGCGGATCGTCTCCCGATCCGCCTCCAGCTGCTGTTCCTTCTCCCGCAGGCGCTGACGGAAGCTCTCGATCTGCCGGTCGGCGGCTTCCACCGCGCTGCGGCGCACATCGCTGTCGCCGGTGAGGCTGTCCAGCAGGAGCTGCAGTTGGTGATTGTTGTTCTCGGTGGTGCGCTGTTCCGCCTCAAAGGAGGACACGCGGCTTCTCAGCTCCGCCTGATCCTCCAGGGCCATATCCAGCTGATAGCGGACGGCGGCCTGGTTGGAGCGAGCCCGCTCCAGTTCCTCGTTGCACTTGCGCTCGTTCTCGGCCACTTTCTCCCGCTGCTTGCGGAGCTTTTCCAGCTCGTTGGCCCGGGAGAGGATGCCGCTGTTTTTCACGCTGCTGCCGCCGGTCATGGAGCCGCCGGCGTTGATGAGCTGACCGTCCAAGGTCACGATGCGCAGGCGGTTGCCGTTCTGGCGAGACATGCGGATCGCGTCGCTCAGGCTCTCGGCCACGACGGTGCGGCCCAGGAGGTTGGCGACGATCTGCTCATAGGCCGGATCGAACTTCACCAGATCGTAGGCCACGCCCACGAAGCCGGGGTCCCGCTCCGGCGCGTCTTTCATCACCGTGCCCCGGATCGTATCCAGGGGCAGGAAGGTGGCGCGGCCGGCGTCCATGCGCTTGAGCATCTCGATGGCGTAGCGGCCGTCGTTCTGACTGTCGATGACGATGTTCTGGGCGGCCGCGCCCAGCGCGGTCTCGATGGCGAGGGCGCACTCATCATCGGCGCGGATGAGGTTGGCCACCGGGCCGTGCACGCCCCGGAGATTGCCCCGCTCCGACTCCCGCATCACGGTCTTGACCGCGCGGGAATAGCCCTCGTAATCCTTTTCCATATCCGCCAGCATGCGGATGCGTCCGTCCATGCTGCGCAGCTCGACGGCCAGGGAGGTGGCCTTCTCACTGAGCTGGGCGACCATGCTCTCCCGGTTCTGGAGCTTCATCCGGCAGCCGTCGAGGACGTTGTTGTTCTGTTTGGTCTCATCCTCCAGGGCGGCCAGCTCCTTGGCGATTGCCGCCAGGCGCTCTTTGCCGCTCTCGATCCCGGCGCGGATCTCGTCCGCCCGGGTCTCCTGCTCGGCGATGTCCCGGAGCATGCGCTCCTTGCTCTCCACACTGCTCTGGACGTTGGCCCGCAGTACCGCCGCCGCGGAATCGCACTCCGCCGCCGCAGACTCGGCCAGGCTCAGGCGCTCGCGGGTCTGCTCACTCTCCACGTCCTTCTGGTGCATCCGCTCGGTGATGCTGCCGGAGGAGGCGTAGAGGGCCTCCAGATCGCTCTTGGCCTTTTCCAGGCTCTTCGTGGCCTGGTCGTATTCCTGATTGACGCTGACGGCCTGCTCGTGGAGTTTATCCAGCGTGGCCATCCAGGCGGAGATCTCCCGCACTTTCAGCTCGTCCCGCAGGGCCAGATAGCGTTTGGCCACCTCGGACTGCTTTTTCAGGGGGCCGACCTGCAGCTCCAGCTCCTCGATCTTGTCGTTGATGCGCAGGAGATTGTCCTCGGTCTTCTCCAGCTTCCGCTCGGCCTCCTCCTTCCGGTAGCGGAAGCGAGAGATGCCCGCGGCCTCTTCAAAGACCTCGCG
>CACYOR010000061.1:12359-18271 GCA_902775985.1 Oscillospiraceae bacterium | reverse complement strand
GTGCTTGGCACAGGCCGCGCTCTTGAGCGTCTCGCCCTGGCCCTGCAGGCCGCGGACATAGGCCTGCCCGAGACGGGAGGTCAGGCAGGGATCCTCTCCATAGGTCTCGTGGCCGCGGCCCCAGCGGGGGTCGCGGAAAATGTTGATGTTGGGCGACCAGAAGCTCAGCCCGTGGTAGATGTCCCGGTCTCCCTTGGCCGAGAGCTGGTTATACTTGGCGCGGCCTTCCGTCGCCGCGGCGTCGCCCAGCTTTTCTACCAGTTCCTCGTCGAACATGGCCGCCAGGCCGATCGCCTGGGGAAAGCTGGTCGCCGTGCCGCCCCGGGCCACACCGTGAAGGGCCTCGTTCCACCAGTTGTAGGCGGGGACCCCCAGGCGCTCGATGGCCGGGGAATCGAAACGGAGCTGGCTGATCTTCTCGCGAAGCGTCATCTGCGCCACCAGGGCGCGGGCTTTCGCTTGGGCTTCTTTTCGTTCCATAACGTGTTCCTCCGAAAAAAGGAAACCGAAGCGCATCGGTTTCCTTTTTTGATTATTGATAGAAGTTTTCTTCCTCCGGCTCGATCCTGGCCGCGGGACCGCCGAAGCGGGCGAAGACCTTTACCTGGGCACGCGCGGCGAAATAGGCCGGCGCAGAGACGGCAAAGAGGAGAAACGCCCAGCCGAGGTAGATGACCGCGATCTCCGGCAGGAACAGAAAGCTCAGCACCGGGATCGCAAAGCCGATCCAGATCAGCAGCGTTCTCTTCGGCTCGACAAAGGCCAGGGAGAGGGCGTTTTTGACCGTGCCGGCAAAGCTGTTTTCAAAGCCCGCGTGCAGCGCGAAGGCCCAGGCCCAGAAGGCCAGCACCACCATGCTCACGATCACGGCGACGAGGAAGAACAGCGTGCGCATACTCCCCTCCTGCGCGACGGCGAAATACCAGTCCCCCGCCGCGATCACAAGACCCAGCAGACCCAGCAGGCCCAACAGCAGCGCCTGACCGAGGCCGCGCTTCATCGCGCCAAAGAAGGTCCGTGCCGTGGCGACAGGCTCGCCCCGGGCGATCTTGAGCAGGACACAGCACAGGGCGCTCGTCGCCGGGCCGACGGTCACGACCGGCAGGGAGCAGAGGAGCCACAGGATGTTCAGCAGCATCAGATCGCCAAGGACGCGCAGAAAGGCCCCCAGCGAGGAGCGCAGTTTGTTTCGGCGTTCCATTTATCCCTTGACGCCGCCCAGAGCCACGCCGGCGATGATGTACTTGGAGAGGGCAAAGTACACGACGAACAGCGGCAGCACCGTGAGGGCCAGGCCCAGGTAAATGGCGCCGTACTCGCGCTTGTAGATATCGCCCTTCAGCATGGAGACCATGACCGGCATCGTCTTCACCTCATCCCTTGTCAGCAGGATGGAGGGCATGAAGAGGTTGTTCCAGGTATAGACAAAGGTGAAAATGCCCTGGGTCGCCATGGCGGGCTTCATGATGGGCATGGCAATGTGGTTGAAGGTGTGGAACTCCCGGGATCCGTCGATACGGGCGGAATCCAGCAGTTCCAGCGGGAGCGAGGCCAGCATGAACTGCCGGAAGAAGAAGACCGAGCTCGGCGCATAAATCGCCGGTAAGATCAGGGCCAGCAGATTGTTCGTCAGGTGGATGCGGTACATGAACTGATAAAAGCCGATGGCCGTGACCTGCGAGGGGATCATCATAACGCAGAGGATGAAGGTGAACATCGCCCCGCGCAGCTTCCAGCTGTAAGCCACGAGCGCGTAAGCCGTCAGCGTGGAGAAATAGACGGTCAGCGCGGTCGCACCGACGGCGACGATGAGGGAGTTCAAAAAGCCGGTGGTGGGGTTAAAGGACTTGCCGGTAAACACCTTCCAGTTGTCCAGCAGATGGCTCGACGGGATCAGGGAGACCGCGTGCTGCTGGATCTCAAAGGTGCTGCGCGTGGAGTTGATGAACATGACGACAAAGGGGAAAATGCTCAGGACCGCGAGAATGATGCAGACGAAATAGATGAAGAACTTTACGACAGGATTGCCGTCTCTTCTTTCCAGTTTAGACATGACGCTTCCCCCTTTCTCACTTTCTGTCCCGCATGAGGTAGAACACGATCGCCGAGAGCACGGCAATGATCAGGAAGAGGATCATGCTGGCCGCGGCCCCGCGGGCATACATGTAGCTGTTCTGGAAGGACTGGTTGTAGATAAACATGGTCGCCGTCAGCGTGGAGTTGTTCGGGTTGCCGGCATTGAGCATCTTCGGGATATCGTACATGCTCAATCCGCCGATCAGGCTGGTGACCAGGGTGTAGGTCAGGATCGTGCGCAGGTTTGGCAGCGTGATGCGGAAGAAAATCTGCCGGTCATTCGCGCCGTCGATCTCCGCCGCCTCGTAGATTTCAGGGTTAATGCCCAGCACGCCCGAGATCAGCACGATCATCGTATAGCCGTACCACATCCAGAACTGGATAAAGGCGATGATCCAGCGGGTCGCCGTGGGGCTGTTCATAAAGTTGAAGGCGCCATCCCGCAATCCCGCGCTCACCAGCAGGTCGTTCACAGGGCCCTTGGGATAGCCGAAAAGCGTGTTGAACAATACGGCCACAGAGGCGGCCGTGATGATGTTCGGCATATAGAAGACGACCTTGAAGAAGCCCTGGCCGCGGACCTTGTTGCGGCGGCTGGTGAACCAGGCCGTCAGGATCAGCGCCAGCGTGATCTGGGGGATGAAGTTCATCATCCAGAGCATGAGGGTGTTCTTGATGGACAGGATAAAGGTCGGCGCTTTCAGAACCGTGCGGAAGTTCTTCCAGGGATCATCCTTCAGGATATGGAAGGTGATGTTGCCCAGGCCCTTGCTGTCGGTAAAGCCCAGCACAACGGTATAGAGCGTCGGATAGAGGTTGAAGACCAGGAAGGCAATAAAAAAGGGCAGGCTGAACAGATAGCCGTACTTGGCATAGCTGAAGCCGTGCTTTTTTTGCAGGGTATTGTTCATGGCGTCTCTTCACTCCTTCAGGGATTTGTTTCGGGAGCCGGTGAGTCCTGCGGACTCGGATCTGCGCCGGGCGCGCCGGCACAGATCCGAGTCCACGACCCGCACGACAAGAGGGGAAGGATAGCAGAAGCTATCCTTCCCCCGCATCTGCTTTGTCAGAACCCTGTGTTTCTTCGCTTCGATCAGAAGTCGACTTCGACGTCCAGGTTGTCGGCGACGTTCTGCTTGAAGGCAGCGATCGCCTCGTCGCGGCTCAGGTTGCCGGCGGTGTACTGACGGACAGCGTCACGCCAATAGTTGTTGATGGTCTCGTCGTACTGGGTCAGGTTGGAGCCGTTGGCATACTCGTTGGCGGGAACAAAGGCCTCGAACATGTTCTGGCCGCCCAGGAAATCGAGCTCGCCGTTGGACTTGGCCATAACGGTGCCGGAAGCGACGGTGTCCTTCGTGCCCTGCTCACCGGACCAGGTGCCGTTGGCCCAGCCATACTGCAGGCCGTCCTCGGAGTCGTCGAGGGTGATCCAGTTGATGATCTCGGCAACAGCCTCAGCATTCGGGGTGTCCTTGTTGGCCAGCAGCCAGGTGCCGCCCCAGAAGAAGCCGACGTTGGAGGGGCAGACGGCCCAGTCGCCATAGGTGCCCTCGCCGGGAGCGGAGCCGCCGGAGTTACCGGCCATGACGTAGTTGATCAGCCAGGCGGGGCCATAGAAGCCGAACACGGGCTGGTCGCCGATACCGGCCATATCCGCATACCAGGCCTCGGTCCAGTCCTGAGTATCGTTGTGGTAGCCGTTATCCTTCAGTTCCTTGGACAGATCCAGGAAAGCTTCACGCTTCGGGTCGATGTTCAGCTTGCCGTCGACAATCCAGCCGGCGTCGGAGCTGTTCTCGATGGCGTGCCAGATGTCGCCGTCACCGGAGACGATGGCATAGCCCTTTTCCTTCAGAGCGGCAGCAGCCTCAAAGAACTTGTCCCAGCTCTGGGTGCCAGCGCCGATGGCCTCGCCGACAACGGCGGGATCGTCAGAGCCAAACACGTCCTGAGCGATGGAGCGGCGATAGATGAACGCACCGCCGGTGGCCTGATAGCCAAGGCCGACGACCTTGCCGTCAGAGGGACGAGTGCCGATCTCGACGGAGTAGGGAGCGATCTCGGAAGCAGCGATGGCAGCATCGACGTCGATGCCCAGATCCTCGTAGGCAGCGGCGAAGTCAGCCATGTCGCCCTGGGTGTACTTCAGGACGAAAGCGGACTCGGCGCAGTACAGATCGGGGGCGTCAGCGCCGCCGGAAGCCAGAGCCTGGTCCAGCGCGGGCTGGTACAGACCGTCGGTGGTGGCGATGATGGTGGTCTTGACCTCATACTTGTCAGCGAAGTCGGGGTGCAGCTCAAGATAGCGGTCGATCATCTTGGGGACCTCATCCGTGAAAGACATCACGTTGATGACGGTCTTGCCGTCGGCAGAGGCCATGGGAGCGCCAAGAGCAACGACCATGCAACGACCATGACAAGAGCCAGAACGAGTGCGAACAGTTTTTTCATGTTTGTTCCTCCTTAAAAAAAATAATGTGATTTTATTTTTTGCAGGATGCCCTGCGAATCACCGTATTGTGTTTTCCCGGGTTTTATGTCAGCTGCGCCACCGACTCGCCCTCCAGGAGTTTGCCCGGGACGACGATGTGCTCGGGCGGCGTAGTGCGGGGGTTTTCAATTCTCCGGATCAGCATCGCCGCGGCAAGCCGTCCCAGCTCATCGGTATTCTGGGCCCAGGTTGTGAGCCGCGGGCTGACCATTTTTGCCAAATCCGTTCCGTCATAGCCGACGATGGAAACATCCTCCGGAACGCGCAGGCCCGCCTCGCGAATGGCGTTGACGCCGCCGATATAGGAATAGTCGTCCGAGAAGAAAATACAGCTGGGCCGCTCCGGCAAGGCAAGCAGCTTCTTTGTCGCCGCATGGCAGCTGATCGGTTCATGGTAATGACAGGAGCCGATGTATTCATCCGGGATTGAAAGATCCAGTTCCTCACAGGCGCGATAGAAGCCGGTCAGCCGGCTCTCGGTGACCGCCGTGTCGTCCCCGTGGATATAGGCGATGCGGCGGTGCCCTCTCTCATAGACATAGCGCACCAGCGACTCCATCCCGTTCAGGTTGTCGGACAGGACCGCCGCGCGGTTGTTGAACGCATGGTCGAGCGTGACCACCGGGATGTCGGAATAGACAAGTTCCTGCACCAGAGGGTCCTGAAATTCCACACAGATGATTGCCACGCCGTCCACGCCCCGGTAGCGGGCGTGCTGCAGAAAGCTGGTATTCCGATGCCCGACATTGCTGTTGATGAAGGTGATGTCATAGCCGCAGCGCTCCGCCTCGATGCGGAAGCTGTTGAGCGTCGCCGCGAAATACTCATGGGTGAGGCCGCTGTTCTGCAGGTCCACAAACAGGATGCCCAGATTATAGGTCCGCTTGGTCTTGAGGGCCCGGGCCGAGGCGTTGGTCAGATAGCCCATCTCGTCCGCCACGCGGCGGATGCGCTCCCGTGTCTCCCCGCTGATGTCCTGCTGATCGTTCAGGGCTTTGCTCACCGTGGCCACAGAGACACCGCATTTCTTGGCGATGTCTTTCATGGAAACCACGGGAACCAGCTCCTTACTTAATCGTTTTCGTTGATTCAAATGTAGCTTATTTCTCGAAAAAATGCAAGTCTTTGATCAAAAAAGTTTTTGAATTTAAAAAAGTTTGTCTGCTTTTCACAGAAGCACCCCTTCGTTTTTGTCTGTTTTGACGGAAAAGACCGGGCTCAAAGGGTCTTTTTTATCCCTTCTCCGAAGAAAGTCTTGCAAATTGCCTAAAAAATCCCAAATACATCGAAAAAGATATTGCAATTTTGAGCAATGTGCTGTAAAGTGAAGACATTGATTCTT
>CACYOR010000061.1:0-12293 GCA_902775985.1 Oscillospiraceae bacterium | reverse complement strand
TGCTCCAACACCGCCGGCGGCTACAGTTTTTATAAGGACGCCCGGCTGCGGCGTTTGACCCGCTACCGCTACAACAACTGCCCCCTGGATTCCGAGGGCTTCCATCTCTATATTCGGGAAGGAGATCTGGTCTGGAATCCCGGCTGGCAGCCCTGCCAGACGGCCCTGGACAGCTATTGCTGCCGCCACGGCCTGGGCTACACCGTCATCGAGGGCTGCAAAAACGGCCTGCGGGTCTCCCAGGAGCTCTTTGTCCCCAAGGGCGACACCTGTCTGCTGATGCGGGTACGGCTCCAAAATGAGAGCGCCGAGCGGAAAAGCCTGCAGCTCTTCCCCTTCCTGGAGTTCTGCCTCTGGGACGCGATGGACGACGGCTCCAACTACCAGCGCAACTACTCCACCGGCGAGGTGGAGGTGGACGCCCGGGCCATCTACCACAAGACCGAATACCGCGAGCGCCGCAACCACTACGCCGTATTCTGGGCCAACCGGGACGCCGACGGCTTTGACACCAGTCGGGACGCCTTTATCGGCGTCTACGGCAGTCCGGCCCGGCCCCAGGCGGTGCTTAAGGGCGGATGTACCGGCAGCGTGGCCCACGGCTGGCAGCCGGTAGCCGCCCAGCAGTTCGACCTGACCCTGGAGCCCGGCGCGGGCGACAGCCTGATCTTCGGCCTGGGCTACATTGAAAATCCGGAGGAGGAAAAATGGGCCGCCCCCGGGCGCATCAACCGCAGCCGGGCCGAGGCCATGATGGCCCGCTATGCCGACGATGCCGCCTTTGACGCCGCCCGGGCCGCTCTGGACGCGGGCTGGGAGCAGCTTCTCTCCCATTACCATGTGGATAGCGGCGAGGAAAAGCTGGACCGCATGGTCAACATCTGGAACCAATACCAGTGCATGGTCACCTTCAACATGAGCCGTTCGGCCAGCTACTATGAGAGCGGCATGGGCCGCGGCATGGGCTTCCGGGACTCCTGCCAGGATCTGCTGGGCTTTGTGCACATGATCCCGGAGCGCGCCCGGGAGCGCATTCTCGACATCGCCGCCACCCAATTCCCCGACGGCAGCGCCTATCATCAGTACCAGCCCCTCACCAAGAAGGGCAACGCCGACATCGGCAGCGGCTTTAACGACGACCCGCTCTGGCTCATCGCCGGCACGGCCGCCTATCTGAGCGAGACCGGCGACTGGAGCATTCTGGACGAGAGGGTGGATTTTGACAACGATCCCGCGCTGGCCCGGCCGCTGATGGAGCATCTGCGCCGCAGCTTCAACTTTACGAAAACCCATCTCGGGCCCCACGGTCTGCCTCTGATCGGTCGGGCTGACTGGAACGACTGCCTGAACCTCAACTGTTTCTCCGCCCATCCGGGCGAGAGTTTCCAGATTTCCGGCCCCAGTGAGGGGCCCGTGGCCGAGAGCGTGTTCATCGGCGGCATGTTCGTCAAATACGGCCGGGACTACGCCGCCATCTGCCGCCACCTCGGTCTGGATGAGGAGGCGCAGGAGGCGGAAGCCGCCATCGCCGCCATGGAAAAGACCGTACTGGACGCCGGTTGGGACGGTGAGTGGTTCCGCCGCGCCTACGACGCCTACGGCCAGGTGGTGGGCGGCCGGGACTGCGAAGAGGGCCAGATCTTCATCGAGCCCCAGGGCATGTGCGTCATGGCCGGCATCGGCAAGGACAGCGGCGAGGCTGAGAAAGCCATGCAGAGCGTCAAGGAGCGGCTGGACACCCAATACGGCATCGTGCTGCTGCAGCCCGCCTATACCCGCTACCATCTGGAGCTGGGTGAGATCTCCAGCTATCCCCCCGGATACAAGGAGAACGCCGGCATCTTCTGCCACAACAACCCCTGGATCGTCTGCGCCGAGGCGCTGCTCGGCCACGGCGACCGGGCCTTTGAGGTCTACCGCCGCACCGCACCCGCCTACATCGAGGACATCAGCGAGATCCACCGCACCGAGCCCTATGTATACAGCCAGATGATCGCCGGCAGGGACGCCCCCAGCTTTGGTGAAGGCAAGAACAGCTGGCTCACTGGCACGGCCGCATGGACTTTCCTGAGCGTCAGCCAGGCCATTCTGGGCCTCAAGCCCACGCTGGACGGCCTGCTGGTCGATCCCTGCGTCCCCGCGACGCTGAAAGGCTTTACGGTCACCCGCCTCTACCGCGGCGTGCGCTACCGCATCCGGGTGGAAAACCCCGAGGGCGTCCAGTACGGCGTCAAGGCGATCTGGGCCGACGGCGAGCCTGTCTCCGGGCAGCTGCTCCCCCTGCCCGCCCCGGGCAGTGAGGTGCAGGTGCGTGTGATCCTGGGATAAAAAGCACTCGGCCCCGCCGCATTTTCTTCTTGCGGCGGGGCTTTATCTGCATTATGATAAAGATAGAGAAAGGAAAGGGGTAGAGCGGCATGAGCAAAAAACCGAGCCGGGCGGATCTCCGGGAACAGCCCAGCGGCATGCGCCAGTCCTTGGGCGTGATGATCCTCAAAATCGCCCTGGGCCTTCTCTTCCTCGCTGTGAGCATGGAGGAGGGGGAGGAAGGCTGGTCCCTCAGCTATTTTTTCGTCTGTCTGGTGCTCGGCTTCTCGCTTATCGCCTGGGGCCTGCTCCCCTGGCTCCAGGGCCGGAAGCGAAAAGCGGAAGAGGCTCGCCGTCTCGCCGCGGAAAAGGCCGCCGAGGCCGAGCGGCCCCGGATCTGCCGCGCCTGCGGCGCCCCCGGTCAGGGCCGGGTCTGCGCCTACTGCGGCACGCCCTACGAGAGCGATCCATAACAAAAAGCCTTCCCGCTTGGGGAAGGCCTTTGCCGTTCAGTTGTTCTGTGCTTCGTGCTGCTCGACCTCCCGTTTCAGACGGTTGAGCAGTTTCTCCGGAGAAAACCCGGCCACCTTGCTCAGATCGGTCACCGAGTTCTTCTTCATCAGTATTTTTCCCATCGCGGTATTCATGACCGCAAAGCGCTTATCCATCTTCGGCAGCACCTCGGAGAGCCAGGGATAGGCCTCCCAGATTTGAATGAGCGGCGTGTGTTCGTCAAAGGGAAAATCCGTCATGTTCTTCTTCCTTTCTTCCGTTTTCCCGTACAGTATACCCGCGCCGGCGAAACAAATCAAGCCTTGGGAGAGTCCGTTTCCCGCTCCGACGCTTGTGCCGTTTCCGCACATTTTCAGGTTTAGCTATAAAATTTTTCTCATTTAACATTTATGTAACATTTTTTACCTTACTTATGAAACATCTTTCGACTATTCTATAGTCAGCAAGCAACAGTTTTCATCTTTTTCATTTTGTCCTCAACCATAAAGGGAACGGAGCGGCAGGCGCCGCTTCGTTCTCTTTTTGCCGTTTTTGCGCCCTCCCGGGCGCTTTGGGCTGTCTGCGGGCCTGTCAAAAAAGGCTCCCTGCGCTGCGGCGGTGCGCACTCAATGCCTCAGGTCACGGTTTTTTAAAAAGCTTCAAGAAAAATTTCTGAAAAAAGGGCGGCTTCGGCTGGCAATTTTTATACTTTCACTTGTGATTTTGTCGAAAGTTTAGTATAATACCCGTGTATACGAATCGGGAGACGAGGAATGACGGAGATTGAAGTGATCCGCAGCCGGCGCAAAAGCCTGAGTCTTGAGGTCAAGCCGGATGGCCGCGTGCTTTTGCGTGCCCCGTTTTGGGCCACGCAGCGGGAGCTGAAAGCCTTTGCGGAGAAAAACCGGAGCTGGATCGACCGCAAGCAGGAGGAGGCCCGCCTGCGGCGGGAGAAGGCACTTGCCGTGCCGCCCCTGACCGAGGAAGAGCTGGAAGCCCTCCAGAGGCGTGGCCGTGACCTCTTTGCCCGGCGCGCCGCCCATTACGCCCCCCTGGTGGGGGTGGACTATGGGCGCATCAGCGTCCGGCGGCAGCGCAGCAAATGGGGCAGCTGTTCCAGCCAGGGCAATCTGAACTTCAACTGTCTTCTTCTCCTGGCCCCGGAGGAGGTTTTGGACTACGTGGTGGTGCACGAGCTCTGCCACCGTCTGGAGATGAACCACTCCCCCCGCTTCTGGGCGAATGTCCGGCGGGTTCTTCCCGACTATGAGCGTTCCCGCCGCTATCTGCGGGAGCACGGGGCGGCGCTGATGGCGCGACTGCCCACGAAGGAAAGCCAAGGGAAACGATGATTACATGCGGCGAGAGCAGCTGGCGAGTAAATCTTCGTCAGATCAAGGCACAAAAACGCAGGAATACTTTGTGTATTTCAAGTTTTTGTAACGCAGAGATGACGAATGATTTGCCGTCAGATGCCGAAGGCGTATTAATCAGCGTTTACCAAGGCCATCGCTGACCCTCAAGGCAAACACGCAAATCAAGAATCTGGAGGAAATGAAGATGAAAAAAACTCTGTCTCTGCTTGTGGTGCTGACGCTGATGCTCTGCCTGCTGAGCACCACGGCCTTTGCGCAGGCCACCATCATCTTTGACGGTGAGTCTGGCGACGGCGTCGTCAGCAACAACGCACAGCCCACGCCGGCCCCTGTCACGGTGATCGACGGCAACGGTACGATCATCAGCACGACGGATCCGGGCGTCGTCGTCATTACCGGCGATGTTCAGGTCACCAAGAGTCCCACCAGCGAGACGGTTCAGGAGGGGGGAAAGGCCACCTTCGTGGCCCATGCCGCCAACTCCACCGGCATCACCTGGCGTCTGGTCAGCTCCGACGGTATGGCCACCATCAACGCCTCCGCCGCCTCGATGTACTTTGACGGCGTAACGGTCTGGGGTCTGGGCACCGATTCGCTCACCATCTCCAACATCCCCGCCAACATGAACCACTGGCAGGTCGAGGCCAAGTTTGACGGCCCCAACGGCCCGGTCTATTCCGCCGGCGCCCGCATCTCCGTCATCGGCTCCAACGCCAACGGCACCACCACCGACCGGGATCCCAACGGCCGTGTCGTCGCTAATACCGGCGTCGCCAACGGCACCAGTCCGGTCATCACCTCCCAGCCCGAGGGCGCTGAGCTGACCTCCGGCAAGAGCACCACGCTCTCCGTCACCGCCAGCGTCAGCGACGGTAGCACCATCCGCTACCAGTGGTACGTGAGCACCTCCAACGACAACGCCGCCGGCCAGGCGATTGCCGGCGCCACTTCCGCCAGCTATACCCCCGGCGAGATCCAGGGCACCCGCTACTACTATGTGGGCGTCTGGAGTGAGAAGGACGGCGCCAAGAGCGACACCGTGTTCTCCGCGCCAGCCGCGGTCGTCTACACCGGCCCCGCCATCGCGGCCGATCCCAATGCCGGCGCCCAGACCGGTGCCGACAACAGCGGCAGCAACACGAATACCAACGCGAACACGAATACCAATACCAACAGCGGCAGCACCGGCACGGCCAACGGCACCGCCGGCAACACCGCCGTGAGCACCAACAACGGCACCACCCCGGTCAGCGCTGACAACCCGATCGCGGCCGACCCCAACGCCGCCGGTGAGCAGACCGTGACGCCTGTCGAAGGCGAGCAGACCACCGCTGTCAAGGAGGCCACGCCCGACGCCGCCACCGAAGCCCGCAGCTCTCTGCCCGTCGTGCTGGGCGCCATCGCCGCCGTGGCTCTGGCCGCCGGTGTGGGCCTGCTGGTCCTGCGCCGCAACGCCGGTCAGTAAAGGCAAGCGAAAAAAGGAAATAGGAAAGCAAACAGGAACCGGTCAGGCTGAGCGCATCGCCTGACCGGTTCCTGTTATCCGCCGGACTGTCCCCGTCACAGCCGGAGCTGCTGTGCGAGAGAAACGGGACCTTCCGCAAGTTGTCCGAGGGAAAGCATATCATATCCCCCGGAGAAAGAAAACTATCAATTCTGTTGCATTTTTCATACTTTATTTGTATACTGGGTGCATAACTATTCCGAGGTGAGGCCCTATGGATCTGCGTACGCTGCGCTATTTTGTCACCGCCGCAGAAGAACTCAACATCACCCGGGCGGCCGAACGGCTGAACATGAGCCAGCCGCCCCTGTCCAACCAGATCAAAGCCCTGGAGGTCGAGTTGGGCACCACGCTCTTTGTCCGCGGCAAGCGCCATCTGAAGCTGACCGAGGCCGGGAGCCTGCTCTATCGCCGGGCCGTGCAGCTGTTGGAGCTGGCCGAGCAGACCCAGCAGGAGATTCAGTCCCTCAACGGTCTGTCCGGCACGGTAAACGTCAGCGTGGTGGATGGCCGGGCCCCGTTCCTGCTGGCCCGCTGGATCTCCGGCTTTCGCGGGGAGTTCCCCGATGTCAAATTCCGCCTCTGGAACGGCAGCGGCGACGAGGTGTTGGAGCGCCTGAACCGGGGCCTGGCCGACGTGGCCGTGGTGGCCGCCCCCTACGACAGTGAGAATCTGGCCGGTTTCCCGGTCAGTCGGGAGCCCTGGGTCGCCATGATCCCCAAGGATCACCCCCTGGCCCGGACGAAGGGCGAGTCCATCCCTCTGAGCAGTCTGGCCAACGAGCCCATTATCGCCCCCAGCCGCAGCTCCCGCGTGGAGGCGCTGCGCAGCTGGTTTGCGGAGATCGGCGCCGAGCCCAACATCATCTGCGAGCTGGCCAACTATCTGGACGCGGTGGCCCTGGCCGAGCAGTCCGTGGGCATCTGCATTTTCCCCCAGACCACCTACACTCCCAACCGGATGCTGGTGAAAAAGGTCATTGTCGACTCCGCCCGCCAGGTGGAGTACGCCCTGGTCTGGGCTAAAAAGCAGCGCCACAGCGAGCTGGTGGAGGAGTTCATCAACTTTGTCCGCGACAGTCTGGAGGAGGAGAAGGAGCACAAGCAGCCCTACCACATGCCGGAGCACGAGTACCTCCCCCCGGCGGACACCAAGTATCTGGAATGAACTTCCCCGCTCTTCTTCCCGCAGAAGAACCGCAATGCCCACAGCCGTGTGAACGGCCGTGGGCTTCTTGTTTTTTGGGCAAGGCTGGTTTATACTATAGAAAAAGTTTTTTAACGGGGAGCGCAGTATGCAGACGAAAGCCTATTACGAAATCCTGCTCGATTCCCTTCCTGGCGACACCGGGCTCTGGGTAAGGGATCTGGTCCACGGCGTGTCCTGGACGGCGGCCATCCTCTCCGACGGTCGGGCCGGCGTCGGGATGCACACCGCGGGGGAGAGTTTTCCCCGCCGCTTTGACACGCTGGTAGGCCGGCCGCTCAAGGAGGCCGCCGAGGCCCTGCTCTCCTGGAACCTGGAGGAGGCCAGCGAGGGCATGGCCGTCGTCAACGCCTGGTTCAACCGGCCCGAACACGCCGAGGCTCTGGGCGGCTTTTATACCTCCAGCGCGCTGGAGGGGATCGATCTGCAGGGCCGCACCGTCGGCTTTGTGGGCCATCTGATCAGCCACAGCGGCATTACCGAGGAATTGCTGGCCCCGACCAAAGCGTATTTCATTTTGGATCGGGAACCCAAGCCCGGCGACTACCCGGACAGCGCCTGTGAATATCTGCTGCCCGACTGTGATCTGGTGGTCGTCACCGGCAGCGCCGCCATCAACAAGACCATGCCCCGGATCCTGGAGCTGAGCCGGAACGCGGAGGTCGTGCTGACCGGCCCCTCGGTCAGCCTCTGCCCGGCCCTGCTGGAGGCCTTCCCCATCCGCCGTCTCAACGGCCAGGCCATTGTGGAGCCGGAGGCCATGGGCAAAACCATCGTGGAAAAGCGCTGCTCGGTCAACGCCTTCTCCCGGCACTACACCCTGGACAAGACATGATCGACACCGTCAATCTCCTGTGTCTTTTTCTGCTGGCCGCGCTGGTGATCGGGGCTCTGCTGGGGAAAACGCGGTCTTCCATCGCTCCCCTGTCCCGCCGGGCCCGGCTGCTGCTCTGGGCGCTGATCCTGCTGCTGAGCTGTCTGAGACTCTACGGCTTTGGCTCGATCCCCGGCGGCATGAACCAGGACGGCGCCATGGCGGCGGTGGACGCGCTGGCCCTGGCCGATCACGGCACGGACCGCTTCGGCACCTGGCTGCCCGCCCATTTCACCGCCTGGGGCTATGGGCAGATGAGCGTGCTGCTCAGCTACTGCATGGTGCCCTTTATCAAGCTCTTCGGCCTCTCGGTTTGGACGGCCCGGCTCCCGCTTCTGCTCTGGAGTCTGGGCGGCATGGCCGCGGCCTATGCCTTTCTGCGCCTCTGGCGCGGGGAGCGCGCCGCGCTGGTCGGCCTGCTGTTTCTGGCGGTGGACCCCTGGCACTTCATGCAGAGCCGCTGGGCCCTGGACTGCAATCTCTTTCCCCATCTGTTTCTGATCGGTCTGGCCCTGCTGGCCGATAGCCGCCGCCATGGCTGGGCCCTCTATCTGTCCATGCTGCCCTTCGCCCTGTGCATGTACAGCTACGGCGTGTCCTTCGTGATGGTGCCGCTTTTCCTGCTGCTGGCGGTGATCACGCTGCGGGTTCCGCTGCGGCGGGTGCTGCTGTGCGTGCTGCTCTATCTGGGGCTCTCCTGGCCCATCTACGGCACGATGCTGATTAACGCCCTGGGCTGGGAGACTCTCTCCCTCCCCTTTGTGACCCTGCCCTTTTTCCCGGGCAGCGTCCGCTCCGGCGATATTCTGTTCTTCTCCGGGCACATGGGGACTCAGCTTTTACAGAATTTCAAAGCGCTCTGGCACGTCGGCTTTCTGCAGCGGCCCGACCTGATCTGGAACGCCATCGACGGCTTCGGCACGGTCTATCTCTGCTCCGCGCCGCTGCTGCTCTATGGTCTGGGGCTTACGCTGCGGGACGCAATCCGCGATAAATCGGCCGAGGGCCGGCTGCTGCTGCTCTATTGGCTCTGCAGCCTCGTATTGGGCCTGTGCATCAACAACGTCAATGTAAACCGGCTGAACATCCTCTTCTACGCCCACATCCTGCTGATCGTACGGGGCATGGATGGGCTGCTGGCCTTTCGGCGGGAGACGGCCGTGGCGCTGCTGGGCTGCTATGGGCTCTGCGCCGCCCTCTTTTTCGGGCAGTACTTCACTTCCTGGGCCGAGCGGATGGAATCGGTCTTCTTCGCCGATTTCCTTGACGCCGTGACGTATGCCGGCGAGCAGGACAGCGAACGCTATTTCATCACCCCGGACAGTCAATTTACCGGCAGCGCCAATGTGAGCGAGATCCTGACGATGTTCGCCCATCGGATCGACGCGCTGTATTTTCAGGGCAAAAGCGGAGAGGCACCGCCCTACTCCCTGCGTTATCAGTACCGCAACCCGGACTTTGCTCAGCTGGAGGGGCAGCCCGGCTCCGTCAGCTGTGTGGTCCGGGCCGGGACCCCGGCGCCGGAGGATTGGGCGCGGGCAGAGTTTGGAAGCTATTGGGTCTATATGAAAGAAGGATAAACATGGAAGTCTATCAGAGATCGTACACCGTCGGAGCCGAGGGGCTCAGCACCCAGGCGCTCTTCAAGTTCCTGCAGGACATCGCGGGCGAGCAGTGCATCCCCCTGAAGCTCTCGGGGCCGGACCTGGAAAAGCGGGGTCTCATGTGGGTGATCATCAAGTACCGCCTGCAGGTCAGCCGCTGGCCCCAGCCGGGGGAGACGATCCAGGCCAACACCTGGCCGGGCAAGACGCGCCACGGCATGATGCCCCGTTTTTACGTCCTGCGGGACGCCGAGGGTGAGACGCTGCTGGCCGCGAGCTCCATCTGGGCGGTGGTGGATCGGCAGAGTCGGGCCATGGTCAACAACGAGGAGCTGGGCGTGCACATCGACCCGGTAGAGACCGGCGAGGAGATCCGCCTGCCCGGGGCCGTCAAAAAGCTGGAGACGACGCAGGAGCGGCACTTCCGGGTCCCGGCGGAATACCTGGACGAAAACGGCCACATGAACAACACCTTCTATTACACGGTGGCGGAGGACTGTCTGGGCCGGGACGCGCGCCGGGACAGGCTGTTGGAAGTCAGTACCGAGCATGTGAGCGAGGCCCTCTGCGGGGAGGAGCTGCTGCTGCGCTGGACGGAGAGTGAGGGTCTGGGCTATATCACCGGCAGCCTCGGCGAGAAGCTGATCTTCCGGATGAATCTGCGATACGAATAAACGGCAAAGCGGCCGCCCCGAAAGGGACGGCCGCTTCAAGTTGTCGACAAAGCCCAAAACGTGTCATTCCGAGGAGGCCGTTAGGCCGACGTGGGAATCCGTTCTCCGGTAAAAATGTCAGTGAATATACAGTTTTCGGGGAATACGGATTGCCACACCAGTGTTGCGACACTGGTTCGCAATGACAGAAACCGACTTTGTCTACAGTCTGAAGCGGCCGCCCCGAAAGGGACGGCCGCTTCGTTAGGCCGTCAAAAAAGTCCTGTGGACTTTCTTGACGGAAGAGATGCAGCCCAGCGCGCACTCGCGCCCAAAGGCGCTCGCACACTTCCGGTCTGAGAAGTGTTTTCTCCGACGTACACGCCGCCGGAGAAAACGGATGAAAACTGATTTTTCGCTTGCGAGCGAAAAACTCTGCGAGGCTGTTTTGATAAGTCAGCAAAGCGGCAGGAGCCTTTCGCTTCCTGCCGCTTCGTTGTATGGAGAGAGAGAAAAACGAGTATCGACTTTTAAATGCTTTCGAATTCCTTGACGATGGCCTTCTCCGGCTCCTTGGTCGCGAGGCTCACCACCACAATGAAGAGGCTGGCCACCAGGAAGGCCGGCAGCAGCTCGTAGATGTTCCAGGCGCCGCCCAGGGGACGGACCAGGTACTTCCACAGGAAGATCGTCACGCCGCCGGAGAGCATACCGGCGACCGCGCCGTACTTGTTGCAGCGCTTCCAGAACAGAGCAAAGAGCATCAGCGGGCCAAAGGCGGCGCCGAAGCCGGCCCAGGCGAAGGAGACGATAGCAAACACGGAGCTGTTGGGGTCCCGGGCAAAGAAGGCGGCGATCACCGCGATCGCCAGCACTGCGACACGGGCAATGGTCATCTCCTGCTTGTTGCTGAGCTCGCGCCGGAAGACGCCCTTGAGGATGTTGTGGGACACGCCGGAGGCGGCGGCCAGCAGCTGCGCATCGGAGGTGGACATGGTGGAGGACAGGATGCCCGCCAGCACCACGCCGGCCAGCAGCGCAGGCAGGATGCCATAGGTGCTCATCAGAGACGAAATGCGTACCAGAATGGCCTCAGCAGCGGAGTTGCTGGTAAAGGGGGCGATGATGCCCTTGTTGCTCATGGCAAAGCCCACCAGGCCGATGATGATGGCGACGCTCATGGAGATGACCACCCAGATCGAGCCGATGCGGCGGGAGATCTTGAGCTTCTCACCGTCCTTGATGGCCATGAAGTGGTTCAGGATATGGGGCATACCGAAGTAGCCGAGGCCCCAGGCCATCGTGGACACGATGGTAATAAAGCCGTACTTGCCGGGCTCCGTGCTCTGGATCGTAGTATTGGCAAAGAGGCTCAGATAGCCGGGCACGGTTTTGGCGTTTTCCACGACCGCACTCCAGCCGCCGACAGAGTGAATGCCGAAGACGAGGATCACAAAGAGGGCGATCGTCATCACGATGGACTGGATCAGGCTCGTGATCGAGGCAGCCAGGAAACCGCCCATGGCGCAGTAGCCGACGATGACCGCCGCGGAGATCAGCATGGCGCTCAGATAGTTCATGTTGGGGAAGAGGTTGGTAAAGAGCTTGCCGCAGGCCGCGAAGCCGGAAGCGGTGTAGGGGACAAAGAAGACGATGATGACCAGCGCCGCAATGCCCTCGATCAGACCGCTCTTGTCGCCGAAGCGATGGGCGAAAAAGTCGGGGATCGTGATCGCGCCCAGCTTCTGGGAATAGCTGCGCAGGCGCTTGGCCACGACCAGCCAGTTCAGGTAGGTGCCAAGCGCAAGGCCGATCACCGTCCAGGAGGCGTCAGCAAGGCCGCAGAAATAAGCCAGACCGGGCACGCCCATCAGCAGCCAGCTGCTCATGTCCGAGGCCTCCGTGCTCATGGCAATGACCACGGGGCCCAGCTTGCGGCCGCCCAGATAGAAATCGCTGGCGGTCTTGTTGCGTTTGGAGTAGATCGCGCCGATCGTCAGCATGCCGACCAGGTAGACGGCGATGGCCAGGATGATGCAGATGTTTGCGCTTGTCATGGTGTATCCCCTCTTTTGCCTGGAATGCCTGTATTTTAGCGGATCGGAAGGGATTTACAAGAGGAAAAAGCGCGCTTGAGACTTGTTTTTTTTCGTTTTCCCGGTATAATAGAAATGCTTTTAATTTTATTCAAGTTTTTATGAAATTATTTCATAGAAGGTGCATTCCATGAAAGTATCCAAATATCAGATGCTGGCCGCGGTGGTGGAGCAGGGCAG
>CACYOR010000060.1 GCA_902775985.1 Oscillospiraceae bacterium | reverse complement strand
GGCGCAGACGCGCACCGCGTCCTCCACGCTGTGCTCCCGGTAGAGCCCGGCGCGCCAGAGATCACAGAGGGCCGTGTCCCGAATAATAACCGTAGGATAGATCCGCACACCGTCCGGTTCCAACGCGATGAGCCTCCGTGCCGTTTCGATCGCCCCCTCATCGCTGTCCCCGGGCAGGCCGGTCATCATCTGCAGGATGAGCTGAAAGCCCGCGGCTTTGATCGCCCAGGAGGCCTTCTCCACGTCCGCCGCCGTGTGGCCGCGCCCGGCCAGGGCGAGGACCCGCTCATCCATGGACTGGGCGCCCAGCTCGATGGTCTGAACGCCGTAATGTTTCAGGCGCCGCAAAACCACAGCGTCGATGGCGTCCGGTCGGGTGGAGAGGCGGATGGATGTAAGCTCTCCGGTGTCGAGATAGGTCTTCGCCGCGGCAAGCAGAGCCTCCTGCTGCTCCTCCGGAATGGCGGTGAAGCTTCCCCCATAAAACGCCAGTTGCCGCTTTGCCCCGGAGGGCAAGGCGGCTGCCTGTTTCATCGCGTCTGTAACTGTCTGGGCCGTGGCCGGCTCCCGCTGCCCGGTGATGCGCCGCTGATTGCAGAAGACGCAGTCGTTGGGGCAGCCCCAGTGGGGCACAAAAACGGGGATGATGCTCTCCCGGGCGCTCATGCCTGCAGCGCCTCCAGGGCCTTGCAGGCGGCCATCTGCTCGGCCTCCTTCTTGCTGCGTCCGCTGCCCTCGCCGGCGGGGACGCCGTTGATGCTCACGCGGAAGGAGAAGGTCTTGTTGTGGTCGGGCCCGCTCTCCCCGATGAGCTCATAGTGGATCTGCTGGTGGGGCTGACGCTGAACCAGCTCCTGCAGTTCGGTCTTGTAGTCCTTGGAGCGGTGGGTCTCGCTGATCTCCGCGTCCTTGAGGACCTTTTCCAGGATGAAGCGCCGCGCCTCGCCCAGGCCGCTGTCCAGATAGAGCGCGGCGATGATGGATTCCACCATATCGGCCAGCACCGAGGCGCGCTCCCGCCCGCCGGTGTGCTCCTCGCCCCGGCCCAGGCGCATATAGGGCGCGATGCCCAGCTCCAGCGCCACCTTGTGCAGGGCCTGCTCGCACACCAATTCCGCCCGCAGGCGGGTCATGCTCCCCTCTGGGAGGGGCGGCTCGTGATGATAGAGGAAATCCGCCGTCACCAGGCCCAGGATCGAATCGCCCAGAAACTCCAGGCGCTCGTAGCAGGGCAGGCCGTCGGCGTGCTTCTCGTTGGCGTAGGAGCTGTGGGTCAGGGCCGTGCGCAGCAGATCCCGGTTCTGAAAAGCATATCCGATTTTTTCTTCCAGTTTATCCATCGTTCTCCGTTTTCAGCTTCATGTACTCGATGTTCTCGGTGATGTCGGCGATGATGCCGGACTCCACAAAGATCTTGGCCTGCCGGATGGCGGCAAAAATGCTCGCCGCGTTGGAGGAGCCGTGGGCCTTGATGACGGGCTTGCTGATGCCCACCAGGGCCGTGCCGCCCACCTCGTTGACGTCCATGGACTTGGCCATTTTCTTGAGATCTTTTTTCAGCACCGCCGCGGCCAGCTTGTTGGGAAGGCTGGCATAGAAGACGCCCTTGAGCGACTTCATCATGTACTTGATGACGCCCTCCGTGGCCTTGAGCAGCACATTGCCGGTAAAGCCGTCGGTCACCACCACGTCCACGCCGCCGGTAAAGACGCCGGTGCCCTCCACGTTGCCGATGAAGCGGATGCGCCCCTCGGCGTCGGCCTGCTTCAGGAGCGCAAAAGTCTCATGCTGGAGGCTGCGGCCCTTGGTGTCCTCGGTGCCCACGTTCAGAAGGCCCACCCGGGGTTCCGGGCAGCCCATCACTTTTTTGGCGTAAAAGCTGCCCATATAGGCAAACTGCAGCAGGTATTCCGGCGTGCACTCCACGTTCGCCCCGCAGTCGATGAGCATGACGCCGTGCTCGCCCGCGGGCAGGACCGGGGCCAGCGCCGCCCGGCGGATACCGCGGATGCGCTTGACGATCAGCGTCGCGCCGGTGAGCAGAGCGCCTGTGCTGCCGGCGGAGACCATGGCGTCCGCCGCGCCGTCCCGGAGCTGATTGAGCCCCACGGTCATGGAGGCGTCCTTCTTCCGGCGGGTCGCCGTGCTGGGGTCGTCCTCCATGGTAATGACCTCGCGGGCGTCGATCACCGGGATGTCCGTGCAATTCTCTGCCTTCAGGCAGGCCTCCACATCCTCCTTCCGGCCGACCAGCACGATCTCCACACCCAGCTCCCGCTGTGCGCGGACCGCGCCCTTGACGATTTCACCCGGGGCGTTGTCGCCGCCCATGGCGTCAACGATGATCTTCACAATGAAAGACCTCCTTCTCCATCAGCGTTTCCAGGATCTCCAGCGAACGGCGGGAGATCTCCGCGTTTTTATTTCTCTTGCCCTTGACGCGATGGTCCAGAGGGCTAATGATGCCGAAGTTGATGTTCATGGGCTGAAAATCGCCCACGCTGCCGCCGGATATGTAGAGCCCCAGAGCGCCGATGGCCGTCTCCTGCGGGAAGTCCACCGGCTCCAGGCCCAGGACCCGGGCCGCGGTCTCGATGCCCACCAGCATGCCGGAGGCCGCCGATTCCACATAGCCCTCCACGCCGGTCATCTGCCCGGCGAAAGAGATACGTGGGTCGCTTCGCAGGCGATAATAGCGATCCAGCAGCTGCGGGGAGTTGAGATAGGTGTTGCGGTGCATCACGCCGTAGCGCACAAACTCCGCGTCGTGCAGGGCCGGGATCAGGGAGAAGACCCGCTTCTGCTCGCCCCAGGTCAGGTGCGTCTGGAAGCCGACCATGTTGTAGATGGTGCCGTCGGCGTTGTCACGCCGCAGCTGCACCACGGCGTAGTTCTCCTTTCCCGTGCGGGGATCCTTCAGCCCCACCGGCTTCAGGGGGCCGTAGCGCAGGGTGTCCACCCCGCGGCGGGCCATGACCTCCACCGGCATGCAGCCCTCGAAGACCCCGCCGTCGTCAAAGCCGTGCACCTCCGCCTCCTTGGCGGAGACCAGCTCCTTCACGAAGGCCAGATACTCGTCTTTGTCCATCGGGCAGTTTACATAATCCTCCGTTCCCTTGTCATAGCGGGAGGCGAAAAAGGCGCTGGACATGTCCACGCTCTCCAGGGTCACGATGGGGGCCACCGCGTCATAGAAATGCAGGTCGCTGTCCGGGCAGAGGGCGGCGATCTTCTCGGCGATGGCGTCGCTGGAGAGGGGGCCGGTGGCGATGACCACGTCCCCATCCGGGATCTCTGTCGCCTCGGCGCGCACCAGCTCCACATTTTCGCAGGCCAGCAGCTTCTCCGTGATGTAGCGGGAGAAGCCCACCCGGTCCACCGCCAGTGCGCCGCCGGCGGCCACGCGGTTTCGATCCGCACTCTCCATGATGAGCGAGCCCATCTTCCGCATCTCCGCTTTCAGCAGCCCCACGGCGTTTGAAAGCTCGTCGCTGCGCAGGGAGTTGGAGCAGACCAGCTCCGCAAAGTATTCCGAGGAGTGGGCCGGGGTCATCTTCTCCGGCTTCATCTCCCACAGGCGCACCGGGATCCCCCGTTTGGCCAGCTGCCAGGCGCATTCGCTCCCGGCCAGGCCCGCGCCCAAAACTGTCACAGGCTCCATGGCTTATTCCTTATCGGCGCTTTTCTTCGCCGCGGTCTTTTTCGTCGTTGTTTTCTTGGCGCTCGTCTTCTTCGCCGTCGTCTTCTTGGCGGAGGCGGCCTTCTCCTCGGCGGTCTTTTTCTTATAGCCGCGCTTGTCCTCGGGGACAAAGTTGGGGCAGGCCTCATTGATGCAGAAGGACTTCAGCGGGCCGCGCCCGGCCTTCTTGAAGAGGGTCTTGCCGCAGGCGGGGCAATAGTCCTTGGTGGGCACGTCCCAGGTGATGAAGCCGCAGTCGGTGCCGCGCTCGCAGGCGTAGAACACATAGCCCTTCTTGCTGGTGCGCTTGAGGATGCGGCTGCCGCACTTGGGGCATTTGCCGGGCATCTCCACCACGATGGGCTTGGTAAAGGTGCACTCGGGGAAGCCGGGGCAGGCCAGGAAGTGGCCGAACTTGCCCTTCTTCACCACCATCTGCCGGCCGCAGACCTCACAGTATTCATCGGAGAGGACATCGGGCACCTTGATGCGCACGCCGTCCAGCTCCTGCTCGGCCTTCTCAAACTCCTGCTCGAAATCGGTGTAGAACTCCTGCAGCACGTCGCGCCAGTTGGCCCGGCCGCTCTCGATCTCATCCAGCTCCGACTCCATGTGGTTGGTGAATTTCAGATCCACGATGTCGGCAAAGCGCTCCTTCATCAGCTCCGTCACCACCTCACCCAGGGGCGTGGGGCGCAGATACTTGCCCTCTTTGATCACGTAGTCATGGGCGGTGATGGTGGAGATGGTGGGCGCATAGGTGGAGGGGCGGCCGATGCCCTTCTCCTCCATGGCGCGGATCAGCGTCGCCTCGGTGTAGCGGGCGGGGGGCTGGGTGAACTGCTGCTCCTTCTGCATCTTCTCCAGACGCAGGACCTCCCCCTCGCTGAGAGAGGGCAGCGGGTTTTTCAGCTCGTCGCTCTCCTCGTCCTTCGCCTCCTCGTAGACGGCGGTGTAGCCGGGGAACTTGAGCTCGGAATAGTTGGCGCGGAAGGTGTAGCCCGCGCTCAGAACGTCGACGGAGACGTTGTCATAGACGGCATTGGCCATCTGGCAGGCGGTGAAGCGGCCCCAGATGAGCCGGTAGAGCCGGTACTGCTCCTGGGTCAGATCCTTGCGCACCCGCTCCGGCGTCAGGTTCACGTCCGTGGGGCGGATGGCCTCGTGGGCGTCCTGGGCCCCGGCCTTGGTCTTGAAGCGGCGGGCCTGGGCCGGGCAGTACGCTGCGCCGTAGTGCTCCACAATGAAGCTGCGCGCCGCGCTCAGCGCCTCCTCGGACAGGCGCAGCGAGTCGGTACGCATATAGGTGATGAGGCCCACGCTGCCCAGGCCCGCGATCTCCACGCCCTCATAGAGCTGCTGGGCGATGGACATGGTGCGCCGCGGCGTCATGCTCAGGCGGCGGGAGGCCTCCTGCTGCAGGGTGGAGGTGATGAAGGGGGGCGCGGGGGTGCGCTGCTTCTCGCCGCGCTTGACCTTGCTCACCTCAAAGGGCGCATGCTCCGTGGCGGCGATGACGGCGTTGACCTCGTCCTCGTTGTGCAGATCCTGCTTTTTCTCGCCCTGGCCGTAAAAGCGGGCGGTAAAGCTGCCGTCGTCCCGGTTCAAAACCGCGTCCAGCAGCCAGTATTCCTCGCTCTGGAAGGCCTGGATCTCCTGCTCCCGGTCCACCACCATCCGGGTGGCCACGGACTGGACGCGCCCGGCGGAGAGGCCCTTTTTCACCTTCCGCCACAGCAGCGGCGAGAGCTTATAGCCCACGATGCGGTCCAGGATGCGCCGCGCCTGCTGGGCGTCCACCAGATCCTGGTCGATCCGGCGGGGATGCTGGATGCTCTCGGTGACGACTTTCTTGGTGATTTCGTTGAAGGTGACGCGCTTGGCCTTTTCCTCGGGCAGATCCAGCAGTTCCTTGAGGTGCCAGGAGATGGCCTCGCCCTCGCGGTCAGGGTCGGTCGCGAGATAGACGGTCTTGGCGCTCTTGGCGGACTTTTTCAGTTCGTTAATGAGCTCCGTCTTATCGCGCACGGCGATATACTGGGGCTCGAAGCCGTTTTCGATGTCCACGCCCATCTTGCTCTTGGGCAGATCCCGCAGGTGGCCCATGGAGGCCGTGACCTTATAGTTCCCACCCAGATATTTTTCAATGGTCTTCGCCTTGGCCGGCGACTCCACGATCACAAGATCCTTTGCTCTTGCCATGCTTACTGTATCCTCACTTTTTCCTGATATTGAGAGAGAAGCGCTGGCCCGGCCCATGCCGCACGAAGCCCTTGATCTCCAGCAGTGTGAGCTGGGAGAGCACCGTGCCGGCGGGCAGTTCCGTCTCCTCGATGATGTCGTCGATGTGTTTGGCCTCGCTGTCGATGGCGGCGACGATGCGCAGCTGCGTCTCGTTCAGCCCGGCCAGTTGTGATTTCAGATCATAGTCTTCCTTGGCCGGCTTGTCAACTGCCGGCTTCTCCGCCACTGCTTTGACCGGGGCCGCCGTGCTCTCCTCCCCGGCCGGCTGCCGCGGCGCGGGTGGCGCATAATGCAGGGTCTCCGGGTAGAGGGGCTGGAACTCGCTCATGATCTCCCAGCCGCTGGTGACCAGCTTCGCCCCCTCCTGGATCATCCGAAGCGTCCCCGCGCTGCCCGCGGCGTCGGCATTGCCGGGCACGGCGAAGATCTCCTTCCCCTGCTCGGCCGCCTCGGCCACGAAGAGCTGGGTGCCGCTCTTCTCCGGGGCCTCCACCACCAGTACGCCCGCGCTCAGGCCGCTGGCGATGCGGTTGCGATCGCGGAAGAATTCCCGCAGTGTCCGGGTAAAAGGCGGGTATTCGCTCACCAGCGCTCCATGGGCCGCCACGTCGGCGGCCAGCTGCCGCCCCTCCTGCTCGTGAGGTGTCCCTAAAACGCCGATACAGGCGCCGCCGGCGCTCATCGCCGCCCGGGCCGCCTCCTGCTCAATGCCGCTGGTGAGCAGGGAGATCACCACGCCGCCGCACTGGGCGATTTCGGCCGCGAGGGCCGCACCCATGCGCAGGCCGTAGGCGCTGTGATGGCGGGTGCCGATCACCGCGATGGGGGCGTTTTTCTCCAGGACAGGCAGCTGCCCTTTGACATAGAGTACCACGGGCGGCGAGAAAATATGCTTTAAACGCGGCGGATAGGCCGCGTCCTGCAGTGTCAGGATCCGGATCTCCTGCCGCTCGCACTCCTCGCGGATCTCCGCGGCCAGGCTCAAATCCCGCTTTTTCAGTACCGCAGCCTCAGCCCGGCTCAGGCCCGGGATGCCCTCGAAGGCGCCCTCCGGGGCATGGAAAAGCGCCTCCGCGTCGCCAAAGCGCGCCAAAAGCGCCGCCTTGGCCCGGGGACTCAGCCCCGCGGAGGACAGCCACAGCCAGTATTGCAGTGCCGCCATATCCTTTTCCTCTTACCTGTTACTCTTTATCTTGCTATTTCCCACATCAGCACCGAGGCCGCCACCGCCGCATTCAGCGATTCGCTGTCGGGCCGCATGGGGATGATGATCGTCTCGTCGCAGCGCGCCAGCAGTTCCCGGCTCAGGCCCTGCCCCTCGCTGCCCACGGCCAGGGCCGCGTGGTGCAGATCAAGGCTGCGCACGTCCTTCGCCCGCTCGTCCAGCGCCGCGCCGTAGAGGGGCAGGTCCTGCGCCTTCAGCAGCTCACAGAGGCTGTCCAGATCCCGGTACAGCACCCGCTGGCGGAAGATGGCGCCCATGGTGGCCCGGGCGGTTTTCGGCTGATAGAGATCCGCGCAGGCACCCACCAGGATCACCGCGTCGATACCGAAGGCGTTGGCCGTGCGCACCACCGTGCCCACGTTGCCGGGATCTTGTACGTTTTCCAGGACCAGAACGCTTTGAAGCCGCGGCAGCTCCCGCTCCTCCGGGATCGCCACGCAAAAGAGCGGACCGGGGCTGTTTTTCATTGGGGAGGCGTAATCAAAAATCTCCGCCGGTGCGAGATACTGTTTCGGGCAGTCCAGGCCCTCGACGGTCTCCGCCCGCTCCTTCCAGAGCACCGAGCGCACCTCGGCCCCGAAGCGCAGCGCCTCGCGCAGGGTCTTGATCCCGTCGCAGAGGTATTCCCCGCTCGCCCGGCGATAGGCGCCGTCAGCGGCCAGCTCACGAAGGTGGCGGATATGGGCATTTTTGCGGGAAGACAGCGTCTCCATGATCCTCTCCCGGCGCGTTTGGCGCCTCAATCATAAATATATATAGAAGCGGCCTTTATTCTACACAGGTTTTTTTCGTTTTGCAAGCCCTTGTTTTCACGAAAAGCAGGGAGCGCCGCAGCGCTCCCTGTCCGATAGGCATTTGCCTTATTCAAAATCGTAGTGCACGCCGCCGGCCGTGATGCCGATGACCGCGTCGATGTCCAGCGTCCCGGCAAAGCCGCAGATGTTGCGGAAGTTCGGCCCGAGCTCGGAGCGGACCGAGAGGGAGACCGGCTTGCGGCTCCCGTCCTGTAGCTCCAGTACCGCGTCCCGCTCCATCTCGTCCGTAACAGCCAGCAGATCCTCGCTGCCGTAGACGCCCTCGATCTCATAGAGCCAGGTGAGGCCCGTGGCGCTGAGCTCCGCGCCGACGAGCTTTCCTTCGACAGGCCCGAATTCCCCGTCCACCGTGAAGCTTCTCGGCTCGGTGAAGCGGACGGTGCGCAGCCTTTTTTGGGGCAGCGGCACCTCCACATAACCGAAGTCCCGCAGCGGCTGGGCGTCGTTATTGATCTCGATCCCCTCCGCGTCGATTTTCGCCCGGTACTCCACGCTGATGATGTGCAGCCGGGCCGTTTCCCCTGCCGGGACGTCGTCGCGGTTCAAGCTGCACTCCAGAGTCAGGGTCTTGGTCTCCGGGTCATAGCCCTGCTCCCGATATTTGTCCTTTCGGGCCTCGCTGTGGGGATAGCGATAGCTCACGCCTGTCTCCGGATCGTTCACCGAAACCAGCTCATCCTCCGTGTAGCTGTCATCCCGGGTGTGGATAAAGGCCTCCTGCCAGTGCTCCTCGTCCAGGCCGGAGAGATACGAGATGCCGTAGAGATCCCAGTCGCTCCCCTCGTCCTGGTCCATCAGATAACCGTCCGTCACCTCCTCCGGCTCCACCGGGCTCACGTCCACATAGACGCGCAGGAAATCGTCAAAATCCGGCAAGACGGAGAGCAGCACCGCCCGCGGCTCCCGACTGACCGCCTCCGTCGCCTCGGCGGGAAGCTCCGCCTCCACATAGCCGGTGACCTGGTTTTCCTCGATCTTCAGCTCTTCCCGCAGCTCGCTCTGCCGCTGCTGATGGATGGAGCTGACCGCGTAGGCCGTGGCGCTCATCAGGGCCAGCACCGCCGCCGTCAGCAGCAGCGCCCGCAGACGCCGCCGGGGACGCACGCGCCGGGCCTGCGTTTCCGTCTCCTTTTCCAGTTCGTTCCACAGGCGCTGAGACAGCTCCGGATCCATCGGGATGCTGTCATAGGCCGCGATGATACGTTCATTCTTCATTGTCGTTTTCCTCCAAATCGACGCGCAGCATAGCCCGCGCCCGCCGCAGCCGGGTCTTGACCGCCTCCGCCGTAAGGGACAGCATCGCCGCGATCTCCCTGACCGCGTAGCCCTCATAGTAGTAGAGATAGATCACCGTCTTGTACTTCTCCGGCAGCTGCAGGATCAATTCCAGCAGTTCCCGGTCCGTCTCCGGCGGCGACGCCTGATCCCGCGCCTCGTCCAGCTCCAGCTCCTGCCGCTGTTTTCGCCGCAGCATGTCCTTGCAGACATTGGATACCGTGACGATCAGCCAGGCCTTGACATGCCCTGCGTCCCGGAACTCCCGCTTCTGCTTCATCAGGCGCAGGAAGCACTCCTGGGCCGCGTCCTCGCTGTCCTGCGGATTGCGCAGGTAGCTGTAGGCCAGGCGGTAGACCATCGGCAGATGTTCCTCATAGAGAGCGCGGAAGCTCATGCCCGTGTGGGGCCATTCCCGTTCCATTCGGCTCTCCTCCTTCCTTTTGCGAACGACAGCTGTTTTTCGCTTTCACCGGGAACACGTTTGAGAGGCGTGGTTGGGGTCAAAGGGAGAAAAACTTTTTTACGAAAACAGGGAGCGCCGCGGCGCTCCCTGTGGGTATGGTATCGCTTTTCCTTATTTCTGCCCGTAGTAGGCGTTGGCGCCGTGCTTGCGCAGATAGTGCTTGTCCAGCAGGGCCTGCTGCATATCCCGGTGCACGGGGTTGAGCATCAGGGCGTGCCAGTCCATGAAGGCGACCTCCTCCATCACGACGGCGTTGTGCACCGCGTTATGGGCGTCGGTGCCCCAGGCGAAGGGACCGTGGCTCATGACCACGACGCCGGGCACGTCGTCGGCGTTCAGGCCGCGCTTGCGGAAGGTCTCGATGATGACATTGCCGGTCTCGGCCTCATAGGCGCCCTGGATCTCCGCCTCGGTCATGGGGCGGGTGCAGGGGATGTCGCCGTAGAAATAGTCGGCCTGGGTAGTGCCCATGGCGGGGATGTCCACACCGGCCTGGGCAAAGGTGGTGGCCCAGCGGGAGTGGGTGTGCACCACGCCGCCGATGTTGGGGAAGGCCTTGTAGAGCGCCACATGGGTGGGGGTGTCGCTGGAGGGCTTCCACTTGCCTTCGACCACGTTGCCGTCCAGATCGACGACCACCATGTCCTCCAGGCCCATACCGTCGTAGCTCACGCCCGAGGGCTTGATGACCACAAGGCCGCTCTCCCGGTCGATGCCGGAGACATTGCCCCAGGTGAAGGTGACCAGATTATACTTGGGGAGCAAGAGATTTGCCTCCAGGACGTCCTGTTTCAGTTTTTCAAGCATGTCGATTTTCTCCTTTATGGTAAATGTTTCGAGGTTTCACTGGTTTCAGTCTATCGGATTTTTCTCCTCCCGTCAATACGGATTCGCTCCTTTCCCCTTGAATTGTGGCCGCGCTCATGTTACAATGGACGCAATTCAATTGGAAACGAGGTTTCATTCATGGCCATACAGAGCATTTATCTGGCCGGCGGCTGCTTCTGGGGGGCTCAGAAGTTCTTCGACCAGTTCCCCGGTGTGGTGGGCACCCAGGTGGGCTATGCCAACGGCCCCACCGCCAATCCCAGCTATCAGGAGGTCTGCGCCAGCAGCGGCCATGCCGAGACCGTGCGCATCGATTTTGATGAGGAGAAGATCTCCCTGCGGCAGCTTTTGGACTATTATTTCATCGTCATCGACCCCATGGCCTATCACCGGCAGGGGCCGGACATGGGCATCCAGTACCGTACGGGCATCTATTACAGCGATCCCGCCCTGCTGCCCGCGCTGCGGGAGCGCTACGACGAGGAGCAGCAGAAGTATTCCCGCCCCATGGAGACGGAGCTGCTGCCGCTGGCAAACTTCTATCCGGCGGAGGAATACCACCAGAAGTACCTGGAAAAGAATCCGGATGGCTATTGCCACATTCCGGACAAGTATATGCATTTAGTTTAAGGCATCCGTGATTAGGCATTAGAAGACAGGGACGGAATCACATCCGCCCCTGTTGTTTTTATGCATGTATTGCGGTTTTCACCGTAGGGGCCGACAGCCTGCCCGTAGCCAAGTTCGTTTTTACGCGCCATCTCCAGTTCTGTCATTGCGAGGAGCGCAGCGACGTGGCAATCCGTTCTCTTTTACCTGGCCGCGGGGAGTGCGGATTGCCACGACCAGTCTGCGGACTGGTCTCGCAATGACACTACAAGCTTGGTGCGCGGCCGGGGCAACGGGCGATTCTTGAATCGCCCCTACGTCGTCCCTGTTGCCTAATGCCTGATGCCTCATCCTTCAAACCCCTGCATGCGATCCAGGATTTCATACAGAGCCAGGGACTTGTCCGCCGTCGGGCCGACGCGCTCGCCCAGCTCCTGGACGGTCGCACCGTCGGTGCTGATCTCCCAGCGGGGCAGGCCCTCGCCGTTGGGATCGCCGGTCTTGGCAAAGTTGGCAAAATAGGAGCTGAAAATCTCGCTCAGCTCCCGGTCCGCCGCGTCATAGAGCTTGGAATTGACCGGGATGTTGCCGTAGCAGTAGACCTCCTCCCCGCTGTGCCAGTTGCCCAGGCGGCCATTGGTCTTGGTAAAGTGGTACTCATAGGAGGGGATCCCCAGCGCCGTGGCCTGCCGCGTCCAGCAGTAATGGCCGTGGGTGAAGAAGATGGCGGAATAGATCTCGTTCCAGCTCGCCTTCGCCTGAGCGTCGCTGCTCACCGGATAGAGGGCCAGCACCGCGTCGGCCTCGTCCCCGAAATAGCGGCGTACCTTCTCCTCGTAGTTTTTCAGATTGGCGTTGGAGAAGAGGGTGAAGGCCGCGGCCTCCTGGGCGTTAAAGCCGTGGAGGATCGCCTCGGCGTTGTTCTCCCCGGCCCGGAGCGCCTCATAGGGGGATTTCTCCAGCACATAGCCGTCGATGGTCATGTGGTGATTGACGTCCATGGCCGCGGCCAACTTTTCCGCCGGGGCGGCCCGGAGCTCCTCGATCGTGGCAGCGCCGAAGCGCTCCTTGGTGGCCTTGCCGGTGGCCAGCGCCTCCTCCAGCAGGCGGTAGGAGTGGGCCGGTTTCGGCGCGGTGACGGTGGAGCTCTCGCCGATGGCGCGGCGGAAGAGGCCCTTGGCCAGAGGCGAGGTGCACAGGGCGCTCACGCAGGCCGAGCCGGCCGACTCCCCGGCCAGGGTCACGTTCTCCGGGTCGCCGCCGAAAGTAGCAATGTTGTCCCGCACCCATTCGAGGGCCTTGATCTGATCCAGCAGGCCGTAGTTGCCGGTGCTGCCGTTGGGACTCTCGGCGATCAGCTCCTCATCCGCCAGGAAGCCGAAGACGCCCAGGCGATAACCGAAGTTCACCACCAGCACGCCCTTGCGGGCCAGGCCCT
>CACYOR010000059.1 GCA_902775985.1 Oscillospiraceae bacterium | reverse complement strand
CATCACGCCGTGCGTCTTTTTTCCATTCATCCATGACAACACCCCCGCTCCTATTGTACCAGAAACGAGGGCGTTTGGGTGGTTTTTTGACAGACTGGACAGGCACCAAGGGAGAGCCCTTGGTGCCTGTTTTACTAATGTCTAATGCCTAATGACTAATTCTCTCCCATCCAGCACGGCCTCTACCAGGCTGTCGCCCCGGTAGCGGAGCTTGAGGGAGAAGAAGGGCTGCTCCGTATCCAGCAGACGCAGGAAGATCTTGTCGCCCTCCCAGATGTTCGTCTCCAGGAGCGCGTCCCGGTCGATCCAGCGGAGCTCTCCCTCCTCGCAGTCCGTGCGGAGCGCGCCGCTGTAGTCGTCGGAGGTGAAGAGATGCATGTACTCCGTGCCCCACTCGTCGGACACGAAGGTGACGATGGCCCGATAGCGCCAGCTTTGAAGCGTCAGACCGGTCTCCTCCCGCACCTCGCGCAGCAGGCAGTCCTCCGGGCTCTCGCCCTCCTCAAACTTGCCGCCGATGCCGATCCATTTGTCCTTGTTCTCGTCCTTTTCCTTTTTGACCCGGTGGAGCATCAGATAGTCCCGACCCCGGGCGATGTAGCAGAGAGTGGTGTTCTTCATGGGTGCACGCTCACTTCCCCGGAGTTGAGGCAGCTCTCCAATCCGTCGTCCCAGCGCACGCGCAGGCTGTAATCCCGTTCCAGCTCCAGAACCTGCGCCTCTCCCTGGGCCTCGCCGCCGGAAAAGACCGTGACCCGTTTGCCCAGGACCAGGGAACGCCGCCGGTATTCTTCAAAGCAGCGCTCGCTGCCCAGCTCCCGGTAATACCCGGCGAAGCGGTCCAGCAGGGCCGCGGCCAGGCGGCAGCGCAGATCCGCTTCTCCGCGGCCTTCAAAGACGGAACCGGCGATGCCCCGCAGCTCCGGCGGAAATCCGCCCGCCGGGGGCAGGGCGTTGATGCCGATGCCCAGGATCGCGTAGTTGAGACCGCCGCTCTCCACGTCGAGAGAGGCCTCGGTCAGAATACCGCAGAGCTTTTTGCCGTCACGGTAGATGTCGTTGACCCATTTGATCTCACAGGGCAGGCCCGAGACCTGCTCGATGGCCTCGGCCGTCGCCACGGCGGCGGCGGTGGTGATCTGCAGGGCGGCCTCGGCATGCTGCTTCGGGCGCAGCAGGATGCTCAGATACAGACCCGTGCCCTTGGGGGAGTAGAAGCTCCGCCCGCGGCGGCCACGCCCGGCGGTCTGTTCCTCCGCCACGGCGACGCAGCCCTCCGCCGCGCCCTCCTCGGCCCAGCTTTTCAGCAGGGGATTCGTAGAGGGGACGCTCTGGTAGACGTGGATATCGTAATCCGTGCTCGTCAGTGCGGCCAGAATGCCCTCCCGGCTCAGCACGTCGCCGCCCGTCAGGCGGTAGCCCAGGCGGGTGGAGGCCTCGATGGGGTGCCCCTCGGCCCGCAGCTGGCGCACGGCCTTCCATACGGCGCTGCGGCTGACGGAAAGAGCCTCGGCCAACTCCTCCCCGGAGCGGTAGGCGCCCCGGTCTTTCAGAAGCTGGGACAAAACCGCGTCTTTTACGCTCATAAAGAAATCATCTCTTGTTCACGACAGAATACAGCCGGCGGGCCAGAAGCAGGGCCAGCGCGCACTTGAGCGCGTCCGGAACCAGAAAAGGGAACACACACCAGCTCAGCGCGCCGAGGACCCCGATGGGGCCGCTGCTGCGCGTATAGACTACCACAAACCAGGCCGTTCCGCAAGCGTAGCACAGCAGCATGCCCAGCAGCATCGCCAACGCCAGAGGCAGAGGCTTTACGCCGAAGCGATCGGTGCCCAGGCCGATCACCAGCGCCGTCAGCAGGAAGCCGATGATGTAGCCGCCGGTGGCGCCCAGCAGCACGCCAAAGCCGGCTTTGAAGCCGGCGAACACCGGCAGCCCCACGGCGCCCAGCAGCATATAGACCAGCACCGTGAGCACGCCGCGCTTCCAGCCCAGCAGCGCGGCCAGCAGGCACACGGCAAAGGACTGGAGCGTAAAGGGCACCGTAAAGGGGACGGACAGCCAGGAGCAGACGGCGATCAGCGCCGCGCCGATGGCAATGACCGCCAGGTCGCGGACAGAGAGCTTGTTTGAAGTCATGCCTTACCTCCGGATCGGCCCCGACAGGGGCCATGTTCCCGTGCAGTATACGCCGGGTTGAACAAATTGTCAACCGGAATAGAAATAAAGGTTGACAATAAAGACGGCCGGCAAGAGAAACGAAAAAAGAATTGACTTGGAAACCACTCTCCGTTATGATGGTAATATGAAGTATTATGCGAAATAGAGAGGAGAGAGCAGAATGCTGGAGATTTATGGGACCCTGGGCCCCGCCTGCGCAAGCGCGGATCTGCTGGAACAGATGCTGAGCACGGGAATGACCGGCGTACGCCTCAACCTCTCCCATGTGACGCTGGCACAGGCCGCGGACCAGGTGGAGGCGCTGCATACGGCGGCGCGGCGCTTGGGCGTCAAACCGAAGCTGCTGATCGACATGCAGGGCCCGGAACTGCGCATCGGCCCCATGTCCCATGACGTGCACATGATCGAGGGGAAGAACATCCTGCTCCATCAGCCCGGCGGCATCCCGCTGCCGGAGGTGATTTTGCAGCATATCACGCCGGGGCAGGAGCTCTGGATGGACGACGGGAAGATCCGCGTCGAGGTCTTTGAGGCCCGGGGCGGTCTGCGCGGCCATGTGATCCAGGGCGGCGTGCTCAAAAGTCGCAAGAGCGTGGCCATCCCGGGGCTGAACCTCTGGCTCCCGGCCCTGACCGAGAGCGACAGGGCCAATCTGCGTGTGGCGAAGGACTACGGCGTCACCGGGGTGATGCAGCCCTTTGTCCGCTGCCGGGAGGATCTGGAGGCCGTGCGCGAAGAGCTGGAGGCGAACGGCTGTAAGCATGTGCGTCTCTTTGCCAAGATCGAAAACCGCCTGGGGCTGGAGAAGCTTGAGGAGCTGCTGCCCGCCAGCGACGAGATCGTGATCGCCCGTGGGGATCTGGGCAACGCCGTCCCCCTCTGGGAACTGCCGCGGGTGCAGAAGGAGATCGCCGCCCTCTGCCGCCGGCATCACAAGAGCTTCATGATCGTGACCCAGATGCTCGCCTCCATGGAGCACAGCCCCGTGCCCACCCGGGCCGAGGTCAGCGATATCTTCAACGCCGTGCTGGACGGCGCGGCCTCCGTCATGGTGACGGGGGAGACCGCCGCGGGGGACTATCCGCTGGAGGTCATGCGCTATCTGGTCAACACCGCCCGGGAGGCGGAAGAGTATCAAAAGAGAGGTTAATCCGTTATGAAAGTTTCCGAACTGCCCTATCGCCGCGTAACACTGGAGGAGATTAAAGCGGTCATGGAGGACGTGATCGCCCGCACCCGGAAGGCCGGGAGCGTGGAAGAGATCCTCGCCGCCCGGGAGGAGTATCTGAAGCTCCTGTGCGAGCTGGCAACCAACAGCTCCCTGGCCAACATGCGCTATACCATCAACACCGTGGATGAATTTTACAAAGCGGAGATGGACTATTACGATGAGGTCGGCCCGGTCGCTCAGAGCTATGAGGTGGATTACGCTGCCGCGCTGCTGGATTCGCCCTTCCGCCCGGAGCTGGAACAGGCCCTCTCCCCGGTGCTCTTCCAGTCCCTGGAGGTGCAGCGCAAGGCCATGTCCCCGGATATCATCGAGGATATGGTGGAGGAGAACAAACTGGTGCGGGAGTATTCCGATCTGATGAGCGGGATGGAATTCACCTTCCGGGGCGAGACCATGCCCCGCGCCACGCTGATGAAATACGCCAAGGACGAGGATCGGGACACCCGGCGCGAGTGCTATGAGGTGCTGGGCCGCGGTCTCGAGGCCCATAAGGCGGAGCTGGACGACATCTACGACCGGATGGTGCATGTGCGCGACCGGATGGCCAAAAAGATGGGCTACAAGAACTTTGTGGAGCTGGGCTATTATCGCATGGGCCGTCTCTGCTACGATGAGGAAAAGGTCCGCACCTTCCGCGAAAACGTCCGTACCGATATCGCCCCGGTGGTCTCCCGCCTGCGCACGGAGAACGCGAAGCGCCTGGGCATCGAGGACTATAAGCTCTACGACGACGGGGTCATCATCCCCGGCGGCGATCCGAAGCCCTTTGGCAAGGAGGAGATCTTCGCCGCGGCGAAGGAGATGTACCACGCCATGGGCGAGGAGCCCGGCGCCTTTATCGACCTCATGCTGGAAAACGAGGCCTTCGACGTGGACGCCCGCAAGAACAAGTGGGGCGGCGGCTATTGCACAGAGTTTGCGGCCTTCAAGCAGCCCTTCATCCTCGCCAACTTCAACGGCACCGCCGGCGACGTGGACGTGGTGACCCATGAGGCCGGCCACGCCCTCAACGCCTATCTCATCGCGGACAACCGCTTCGCCCTGGAGCTGGGCTGCGGCGGCATGGAGACGGCCGAGACCCACTCCATGAGCATGGAGTTCTTCGCCTGGCCCTATATGGAGAAGTTCTTCGGGGCCAACGCCGAGAAATACAAGTTCATGCACGCGCTGGAATCCTTCTCCTTCATCCCCTACGGCACCATCGTGGACGCTTTCCAGCATATCGTCTATGAAAACCCCGACATGACGCCGGACGAGCGGGACGCCGCCTGGCTGGAGCTGGAAAAGCAGTTTAGGCCCCACATCTCCGTGGAGGGCATGCCCTATCTGGAGAAGGGCACCCGCTGGCAGTACCAGATGCACATCTACGAATCCCCCTTCTATTACATCGACTACTGCCTGGCCCAGACCGCGGCCTTCCAGTTTCTGCTGGCCAGCCGTGAGGACTATGACGACGCCTTCGCCCGCTATCTGCGCCTGAGCCGCCAGGGCGGCGAGAAGGTCTGGACCGATCTGCTCGCCGAGGCCGGCTTCCCCAGCCCCTTTGAGCCGGGGGCATTGAAGGACCTGGCCGAGCGCGTGGAAGCGCTGCTGAGGGAAATTGAGATTTGATGCTTAAAAAGCCGCGAAATGGATCATTTCGCGGCTTTTTAAGAGAGTTTAAGATTCCCCGGCTTGACAAGAGCCGGTACGGGTGCTATAACAGAAGAACTATTCCAGGAGGTACAATCATGAGCAAAGCGAAACCGAAAAAGAAAAAAAGCGTGGTCGGGCGCGTTCTCCTGATCCTACTGGTGCTGATCCTGCTGGCTTTCGCCGCGGCGGCCCTGTATTATAACTCCATTCTGAATCATTTGGACTTCGCCGACAAGAGCGGAAGCCTGATTTCGGCAGGCGAATCCCTGGTTGATCAGATGCGGGCGGACGCCGCCAGCATCAAGGAGGCCATCCAGCAGAGCGGCATTACCGGTATCCAATCGGGTAATCGGGCCGAGGGTGAGGTCAAAAGCAGCAAGAATATCATCAATGTCCTGTTGATCGGCTCGGACTACCGCATCCCCAACACCTCGGATCCCGGTCGCGCGGACGTGACGATGCTCTGTTCGCTGAACAAAAAGACCGGTGACATCAAGCTCATCAGTTTTGAGCGCGGCATCATGGTGGAGGTCCCCGGCGTGGGGACCGAGCTGCTGACCCACTCCTTCCACTATGGCGGCGCGGAGCTCACCACCCAACTGCTGCGGGACTGTTTTCTGCTGGATATCGCGGGCTACGCTCATGTGGACTTTGATACCTTCTCCCAGCTGGTGGACGCCGTGGGCGGCGTAGATATCGAGATCACCGACGCGGAGAGCTATGCCCTCGGTGTAAAGCCCGGCTGGAACCATCTGGACGGCAAGACGGCGCTGAGCTATTGCCGCCTCCGCTCCATCGACTCCAACTGGGGCCGTATCGCCCGCCAGCGGACGACGGTGCAGGCCATCCTCAACCAGGTGAAGGACATGAATCTCTCGGAGCTCAACAGCCTGGCCGAGACCATCCTGCCCCTGATCCATACCGACCTGAGCAAGGCGGAGATCACCTCCATCCTGCTCAACGCCCCCAAGTTCCTGGGTGCGACGGCCGAGCAGATGGCCGTGCCGGATAACAACAATCAAAACTGCGACTTCCAGTACGAGACCGATCGCCTGCGCGAATTCATCTACGGCTGAGAGATATGACAGCGCAAAGAGGCCAGGACCTGCGTCCGGGCCTCTTTGCGCGTTATCGGCGCTTGGCGGGGAGAGAACGCCGTGGTATAATAAAACCAGACATGAATAGAAAGGCGGAACGGAAAACCATGCGGGAACTGACAAGTCAAAAACTGCGCAGGCTTGCGCCGGAGCTGGATCCCCTGCGCCTGGGGACAGGCTGGACAGAGGAGGATCTGGCAAAACCTCAGATCCTTGTGGAGAGTACCTTCGGCGACAGCCATCCCGGCTCCGGGCACCTGGACAAGCTGGTGGAGGCCGCCTGCCGGGGCATCGCCGAGGCGGGAGGCCGCGGCGCGCGCTATTTCTGCACCGATATCTGCGACGGCGAGAGTCAGGGGACGGACGGCATCAATTTCAGCCTGGCCAGCCGGGAGATGATCGCCAACATGATCGAGATCCATGCCAACGCCACGCCTTTTGACGGCGGCGTCTTTCTGGCCAGCTGCGACAAGGGCATGCCGGGCAACCTCATCGGCATGGCCCGGGTCAACATCCCCTCCGTTATGGTCCCGGGCGGTACCATGAGCGCCGGGCCGGAGCTGCTGACGCTGGAACAGCTGGGCATGTATGCGGCCCAATACGAGCGGGGCGAGATCGACGAGGAGCGTCTGAACTGGGCCAAGCGCAGCGCCTGCCCCAGCTGCGGCGCCTGCAGCTTCATCGGCACGGCCTCCACCATGCAGATTCTGGCCGAGGCGCTGGGTCTGGCGCTGCCGGGCTCCGCGCTGCTTCCGGCCACCAGCCCCGATCTCCCGGACTATGCCTACCGCGCCGGACAGCAGGCGGTGGCGCTGGCGCTGAAGGGCCTGCGCCCCAGCGATATCGTGACAATGAAGAGCCTGGAGAACGCGATCCTGGTGCACGCGGCCATCTCCGGTTCCACCAACGCGCTGCTGCATCTGCCCGCCATCGCCCATGAATTCGGCCTCAGCATCGACGGCGATACCTTCGACCGGCTGCACCGGGGCGCCCACTACCTGCTGGATCTGCGCCCGGCCGGACGCTGGCCGGCGGAGTTTTTCTACTATGCCGGCGGCGTGCCCGCCATCATGGAGGAACTCCGGGACGTGCTGCACCTGGACGCCCTGACCGTGACCGGCAAGACCCTGGGGGAGAACCTGGCCCAACTGCGGGAGAACGGCTTTTACCAGCGCTGCCAGGCCCTGCTGGAGGCCTCCAACGCCCGCCGCGGTCTGCGGTTGCGCCGGGAGGACATTATCCGCCCCTTTGACAGGGCCATCGGCACGGAGGGCAGCGTCGCGGTGCTCAAGGGCAATCTGGCGCCCGAAGGGGCGGTCATCAAGCACACCGCCTGCCCGAAGGAGATGTTCCATGCCCTGCTCCGCGCCCGCCCCTTTGACAGTGAGGAGGAGTGCCTGGACGCGGTGCTGCACCACCGGGTGCAAAAGGGGGACGCGGTGTTCATCCGCTATGAGGGGCCCCAGGGCTCCGGCATGCCGGAGATGTTCTACACCAGCGAGGCCATCAGCACGGACAGAGAGCTGGGCCGCGCCATCGCCCTTATCACGGACGGGCGCTTCTCCGGCGCCTCCACCGGCCCGGTCATCGGCCACTGCAGCCCCGAGGCCCAGGTCGGCGGCCCCATCGCCCTCGTGGAGGAGGACGACCTCATTGAGATCGACGTTCCGGGGCGCGTGCTGGCCATCGTGGGGGTGAAAGGGGAGCGCCGCTCTCCCGAGGAGATCGACGCCATCCTGGCCGAGCGGCGCAAGCGCTGGCAGCCCAAGGCGCGCAAGTATCGGCGCGGCGTCCTGCGCCTTTTCAGCGAACACGCCGCCTCCCCGATGAAGGGCGCGTATCTGGATTATGAATGAGACCGGGCCCCGCAGCAAGCAAAAACGCTGCGGGGCCCTGCCCGGTTATCGAAGAGACTGGACCATCGAGGCGATCACGTCCCGGTCGGTCATGGCGAAGCGGTCCTCCGGCGGATAGAGGCAGCCGCCGTAGAAGATGGCGCGGTTGTTGTTGGCGGAAGTGTCGCTGCAGCTGCGCTGGGCGGCCACATGGACCTGACTTGCCCCGGTCTCGGCCAGGATGCGGGCCATGTTCCGCGGCGTCACCCCCGCGCCCGGCAGGATCTGGATCCGTCCGGCGGCGTAGGCGATCATCTCCCGCACGGTGGCGGTGCCATAGGCCACGTCCGGCTCCTGCCCGCTGGTGAGCACCCGGGTGATCCCCAGCTCGATGAGCTGATCCAGCGTCTCCCGCCAATCGGGCACCACGTCGATCGCCCGGTGGAACACCGCCTCTTTCCCGGCCTCAAGGGCGATGGCGGCCAGGCGGGCCGTCCGCTCCCGGTCCAGGCGGCCGTCGGGCCTCAGAAAGCCGAAGACCAGGCCGTCCGCGCCGTTTTCCAGCAGCACCCGGGCGTCCTCCAGACAGACGGCAAACTCCGCCTCCGTGTAGCAGAAGCCGCCCTCCCGGGGACGCACCATGGTCATGACGGGCAGATTCGTCTCCCGCTTGGCCACCCGCAGGGAGCCCACCGTCGGGGTCAGACCGCCGTGGAACAGGTCGGAGTTCAGCTCTACCCGGTCGGCGCCCGCCTTCCAGGCCTCGATCACATCGTCTGCGCTGCCGCAGCAGACCTCCAGTAAAACGTGGTTCATACCTTCTGCCTCCGTGTTGCGTTTCTGCCTTCAGCATAGCATGTTTTTCCCGCTTCGCCAAGAGAAAAAATGGACGGCGGGAGCGGGGATGTGCTATACTGTCAATATTCTGTCTGCGAGGTCAAAACCATGATTGCTTTTACCTGTACGGCCGAGGAGGCGCTGGCGAAGCTCCGGCGCGGAAACGAGGCTTTTCTCACCCGGGAGACGCCCCTGGGCGACGTGTCCCCCCGTCTGCGGCTGAAAAGCTGCGAGCAGGGGCAGAAGCCCTATGCCATCGTGATCTGCTGCTCCGATTCCCGCGTCCTGCCGGAGAGCCTGTTCAGCGCCGGGATCGGGGGGCTGTTTGTGATCCGCGTGGCGGGCAACGTCATCGACAATCACCAGCTGGGCAGCATCGAGTACGCCGCGGAGCATCTGGGCTGTCCGCTGGTCCTGGTGCTGGGGCACGACCACTGCGGCGCGGTGGACGCGGCGATCCGCCACGATCCGGACGGCTATATCAAGTTCATCACCGATGAGATCCGGGAGGCCATCGGGGAGGAGCGGGATCCCCTGCGCGCCAGCTGCCTCAACGTCTGCCACAGCCTGCGGCGCATTGAGGAGAGCCTGGCCATCCGCGCGGATGAGGAGCAGGGCCTGCGCCTTATCGGCGCGCTCTATGAGCTTCAAAGCGGCCGGGTCCGCTTTCTGGATGAGGAGGGCTGTCCGTGCGATTGAGCGAGCGTATGCCCCGACCCGGCCAGCGGATCTTCCGCTCCATGGCGGCGGTCTGGCTCTGCTTTGTGATTTATCTGCTCCGCGGCCGCCACGGCATCCCCTTTTACTCGGTCATCGCCGCCCTCCAGTGTATGCAGCCCTACCGGCGGCAGATGGGCCAGGTGGCGCAAAAGCGCGTGGTCGGCACGCTGATCGGCGCCTTCTGGGGCCTGCTGGTGCTGCTGCTGGAGCTGGAGCTCATCAGCGACGGCGTGCCGGATGAGCTGCTGCACTACGTGCTGATGGGCCTCTTCGTGGGCGTGGTGATCTACTCCACGGTCGTGCTCAAGGTGCGGGAGGCGGCCTATTTCTCTGCCGTCGTGTTCCTGAGCGTGGCGGTCAACCACATCGGGGACGCCAACCCCTATCTCTTCGCCTTCAACCGCGTGCTGGACACCTTCATCGGCGTCGCGGTGGCGGAGCTGGTGAACCGGCTGCAGCTGCCCCGGGTGAAGAACACCGATACCCTCTATGTCTCCAGCCTGCTGGATACGATCCTGGATGAGAAGCGGCAGCTCTCCCCCTATGCGAAGGTGGAGCTGAACCGGCTGCTGGAGGAGGGGATCAAGTTCTCCGTCTCCACCACCCAGACCCAGGCGACGGTTCGGGAACTGCTGCAGGGTGTGAACCTGCGCTATCCCATCATCACCATGGACGGTGCGGCCCTCTACGACATGAACAGCCTCAGCTACATTCGCTCCTGCCCCATGCGCCCGGAACAGGCCCAGCGGATCATGGACTGGGCCCACCGGGAGGAGCTGCCCTTTCTCGCCAACAGCATCGAGGAAAACCTGCTGGTGATCCGCTACGAGGATCTGGCCAACGAGGGCCTGCGCCAGCTGTTCGAGCGCAAGCGCTCCTCGCCCTACCGGAACTTTGTCCACAGCCCGGCGACCGATTGCGAGCATATCGTCTATCTGATGATCGTGGACAGCCATGGGCGCATCGAGGCGGCCTGGGAGCGCCTGATGGCGCAGCCCTGGATCGGGAAATACCGGGTGGTGAAGGACCTCTCGGACTACGAGGGCTATTCCTTTTTGAAGATCTACGATGTGAATACCACCCGGGAGGCCATGCTCCGGGAACTGGAGCGTCTCATGGGTACCACGAAGACCGTAACCTTCGGCAGCGTTGCCGGGAAATACGATGTGACCATCGAAAAGGGCGACCGGGATCGCCTGATCCACGAACTGCAAAAACGCTTTGAGCCGGTGGATCTCCGCGGCTGGAAGAACATTCTGCGCCGCTGAGTGCATCGGGGAGGTTTCCTATGGAGTATCGCTACGATCTCATCTGCGTCGGTGTGGCGCTGGTGGATTCCATCATCCGGGGCTTTGACCCCAAGCCCATCTCGGCCTCCGGCTACCGGGCCGAATCCGGCTCCCTCAACGTAGGGGGCGAGGCCGTCAACGAGGCCTGCGCTGCGGCCAAATTGGGGCTCAAAACCGGGATCCTCTGCTCCCTCGGCGAGGACGCAGCGGGGGATATGGTCGTCGCCGCCCTCCGGCGCAGCGGCGTGGACACGGGTTTGATCCTCCGCGCGGCGGAGCACCCCACCCCGGTCACCACCATGTTTGTCCGGGAGGACGGGGGACGCCAGTCCATCACCAACGGCGCCCACCGCTTCAATTTCCATCCCGAGCGGGCGGCGGAGCGCTTTACCGGAGCCCGGGCGCTGATGCTGGGATCCCTGTTTCGCGCACCCTTTGACGATCCGGCCATCATCCACGCCGTGTTAAAGGCCGCAAAAGAGGCAGGACAGCTGATCTTTGCCGATACCAAGCTGCCGAACTTCCGCTTTTTGACTTTGGAGGATCTGAAGGATTCCCTTCCGCTGATCGACTATATCACCCCCAACGAGGACGAGGCAAGGTATTATTCCGGGAAAGAGCGCCCCGAGAACATGGCCGATGTTTTTCTGAACTGGGGCGTGAAAACGGTCATCATCAAGCTGGGCGCCCGGGGCTGCTATCTGAAAAACGCGACGACGGAAGTCTTCCTGCCGCCCTGCGATATCCGGGCGGTGGACGCCACCGGGGCCGGGGACAACTTTGCCGCCGGCTTTGCCTCGGAGATCCTGCGCGGGGCCGAGGACGCCGAAGCCCTCCGCTTTGCCAATGCCTGCGGCGCCATCTGCACCACGGCGGTGGGGGCCGGTACAGCGCTCCAAAGCCGGGAACAGGTGCTGCGCTTCCTGGAGAAGGGCAATAAAGAAATTATGTAAACTTACGCAGGCAGCAAGCAGCCCGGCCATCCGGCCGGGCTGTTCAGACTGTAGACAAACTCTATTAGGGCAAAAAGCCTCGCAGAGTTTTTCGCCTCGCAAGGCGAAAAAACAGTTAAATCTGTTTTTTCCGGGGACATGTGCCTCGGAAAAAACACTTCTCAGCCTGCAAACGTGCGAGCGTCTCCCGCAAGCGAGTGCGCTGCAGCAGGCTGCATCCCCTCTGTCGGCAAAGCCTTTTGGCTTTGTCGACAGCTTGAGCAGCCCGGCCGCGCGGCCGGGCTGCTTTCCATCTTTTACCGGTGAAACTCAATGCGGTAACGGATCTGTTTTGTCTCGCCCGGGGCGAGGGCTTCCTCGCAGATCTTCTCCGCAATCTCTCCGGTGAAGCCCTCATCGTCGGTGCGGCCGCACCAGGGTTCCAGGCAGACGAAAGGTCCCTCGGCCTTGGCCCAGACGGCGAGGATCGGGAAGGCCTCACAGTGCAGTGTCACCCAGGGGCTGCCGTCGGGGCGGAGAAGCTGTACCGCGTCAAGCTGGTGCTCCTCGAAGATCCAGGTCTCCGGCAGCGTCGCGCCATAGGGGGCGCGGGAATCGGACAGGCGCAGCGTGTGGATCGTGTCCGGAAGGGCAAAGCCCGCGGGGCTGGCGCTGATATAGTGCAGCTCGGCTTTCCCGGGAAAACCGAGGAGACAGTCCTCTTTTTTGGTGCCCTCCGGCGGCAGAAAGCCTGGGTGGCCGCCGATGGCATAGTACATGGTCTCACCGCCGGTGTTGGTGACGTCCCACGCGATGTGCAGCAGGCGCGGATTTTCCGCGTCCAGCCGATGGCGCACCTGCAGGCGGAAGTCAAAGGGGTAGCGCGCTTTGGTTTCACTCGTGGAACGGAGCACCTGGCAGAGGGAATCCGCGCTCTCCTCCGTGCAGACAAAATCCAGATCCCGGGCGAAGCCGTGCTGGGTCTTCATCTCGTATTCCCGGCCATGAAGCCGATATTTCCCGTCAATGACCTTTCCCACGAAGGGAAAGAGGATGGGGGCATGGCGGTTCCAGACGGCGGGATCGGCACTCCAAAGCCGCTCACAGCCCAGCTCCTTGTCCCATACGCGGCTCAGCTCCGCGCC
>CACYOR010000058.1 GCA_902775985.1 Oscillospiraceae bacterium | reverse complement strand
GACAGTTTTACATACATTTTCGCTCTCTCCTTCGCCGGAAAACATCTTTCTTCGGTATTATATCACATCATTTCCACGAGCGCGGAATTTTTCGCTTTTCCATGCCGATTTCCTACATCCTGGATATACGGGAGGAGGCCAATTATTTTGGTACGATACGGTCAGAACAAGTGAATGACCGTCCGAGCTGAGATAAACCGCCAGGATCTCGAAAGAGGGAGCGCGTCCCGTGAGGGGCGACGGCACAGCGCCGAGCAGGGTTGCCTGTCAGGAAACAGCGAGGGTAGAACGGCAAAACGGCTGCCAGATTTCAAAGGATGTGAAAACCGCGAACAAGCTTTCGGCTTTATGCCGAAAACTGCATCAAATAGCGCTGCACCGTTCCGCGAACGGCGTATACGGATTGGTGCGTCTTATCACCGTTCCGTGTGCTATTACGCGGAGCAACGAAACAGCACAGCCGCCTATGTGACCAGATGGTCATGGGCGGCTGCGCTATTTCATGACAGTTAGAATGATTATTGTGCTCTGTGGTGAAACCGGTACGCATGATCGCGTACCGGTTTCGCCAATGAGCGAACAGAAAAGGAGGGATCATTACGGATATACGAAATGAGATCAAAGCCTACATTGTCCGGGAGGGCATGACCATGGGCGAGGCCGTGAAGCGGCTGGCCGAGGGATACGGTTGGAGCGATAGCGTCCCCAATCTGTCCGGCAAGCTGCGCCGGGGCTCGCTGCGTTACGGCGAGGCCGTGGAACTTGCAGATGTGCTTGGCTACGATATTATCTGGCAGAAGCGAAGATAAATCTCCCAGCTATTTATTGTTCCGCACTCCGAAGGCGTTCTACTACGCTTTGCTTTATTGCGCTCCTATAGAACAGCGCCGGAATCAAACAACCAAGAAGTGCAAATATGGGAATGGCTGCAAATGCAGGCAGGACGGTAAAACGATAGCTGAAAAACCAAAAGGCTTTTTCCAATGCTTTCCCAGTTAGAGGGTTCAGTAATACAGATAAAAATAGCGCCAGAACACCGGAGGCAAATGCATAAAACAGCCCTTCATAAATGAGCATTGTTTTGAGCTGTCGATTCGTCATGCCCACTGCCTGTAAAACAGCAAGCTCTCTGCGGCGGGAGAGGATACTGGTCATGACTGCATTGAGGAAATTGAGCATCCCCACCAATCCGATGATTGCGCACAGTGCCCCGCCCAGGAGCAGGAACAGCTTTTGAAACCCCTCAAAATCTGTCCGGAGACTGGCCTTACTCTCATACATCAGTGTGGAGAGAGGATCGTAAGTCATTTCGGACAAAACCCGCTCTGCCTCTGCTTCGGCCTTTTCATCCGGGGTATCAAAGAGATAGAAAAGCGGAATGGCCTTTGCACCACTGTCCCGCTCCAGCGTCTCGACGGGAAGTACCGCCTCATAGCCTACAGTCCGATAGCGAAAGCTCATAGAATGCGGTATAGCAACCAGTGCGCAGACGGTATAATCCACCTCATGACTATCGGGAACCGTCATTTTCATATATTCTATTGGGGTGTTTTCATCAATCAATTCACCGCTGCGGCTGTCAACATAAGGCATGTTATTCCCATAGACCAGCGTCAGTGTGTCACCGATGGCCGGATAATACTCCGGGTGCTCCAGGTTTCCATAGTCATCCAGGACAGCGGAAATGGCAATGCAATGCCCATCTTCACTGTGTAATGGAGCCAGATCACCGTCAAGCAGTATCAGCTTGTCGAGCAGAGCATCGTCCAGACCCTCAATTGTGATAACTTGCAGAGCAGTATCGTCCCGATGATCCTGATTAGCAAACATCTGCTCTGCCTGTTCAACCCCATAATAATGCGAGTTATCCATGAGCCAGGCGCTTTTTGACATCCAGGCAGCAGAAGCTCTCGAATTGCGGTAACCGAATCCGGCAAGCGATGCTTCCGTTTGTGAATTTAGCTCCGCAACGAGCTCCTCGGACAGGTATTCCTCTGCACCTATGTTGGATCGAAAATAATCTGGGCTGCTGACGATGAAATCTGCACAGGACTGAGCAGCAAGATACTTTTCCATATCAAAGCCGCCTACGAATTCGACCAACATGTTCAGTAACACCACCGCCAAGGCAAGGGATATCACTACCAGCGCGGTTTTGCTCCGGTTTCTGCCAAGATTGGCCCAAGCCATTTGATGAACCTTGGCGCCTCGCCTGCCGAGACGCTTCTTTTTGCCGGAGGAGCCCTCAGTATAACGGCTCGCTTCCACTGGAGAAACCCGGCCTGCCTGTCTGCCTGGCTTTGCACAAGAAAGCAGCACCGTTCCAAGTGCGAAGAGGGCAGAAAGCAGAAAGATCAGCGGGGATGTACTGACAGTCAGCGCTGAGTCGCTGAGCGAGCTGCTGGCAATGACCGCAGGCATCACCAGCGCCCCAAGGCCAAAGCCAAGAAGGAGCCCAATAGGGATGCCGACCGCGCACAGCGTCAGCGCCTGAAGGCGGATGATACGTCGCAGCTGCCGCGGCGTCACGCCGATGGTTTTCAGCAGCCCGTAATAGCGGATATCTCCGGCGACAGAGATCTGAAAGATGTTGTAGATGATCAGATATCCGGTAATGATCACAAGGATCAGGAAGGCCGCAACCGCGGCGATGGTCCCCGCGTCCATTCCCGCGCCGAGCTGCGATGTGGTATAGCCCCAGTTTACGCCAATGCGCACCGCATTGTCCGCATTTCGATCTTCCCAGGTATAGCCGAGGTCTGTATCCACCTGCTCCATCTGTCCGCGAATGTCTACGGAAGACGCCATCATGACGTTCAGATCGGCCCGGAAAGGATTCATTCCGGCAGACAAGCCCAGTTCCTCCATCTGCTTGGCGTAATCATGGGAAATATTGATATAGTGGACTGGCATGAGGCCATCATACTCCCACCAGCCTACCAAGGTGAAAGTGTCCCTAATCTCTGGCCCGGTCTGCATTTTGTCATGGAGGGTAAAGCTCAATGTAATCTCAGCACCTAATTCTGGCGTCACACCGAGTAAATCCAAGGCTTTTGTGTCCATCGTGATCTCTTTGCCGGACGTCGGGAGCCGCCCTGTTGTCGGCAAAGCATAGCTCCAGCGGGTGCAGTTTTCATCCATATAGCTGATCTCGGCAGGAGTTTTGGCAAAGACGCCCTCTGCTGTGGTTCCGACGACAATTCGGATGCCAGCTGCTTTTACCAAGCGATGTGCGCTGATGTCCGCGGCCTGCTGCTCTGTTAGCTCCTTGAAAGTACCGTGAGAATAGCCACCCAGCTGCCGGAACTGATAGGTCTGGTAGCTGGCGTTAATGGACATCACCACTGTAAAAAGGGCGGTAAAGAGCAGTGTAGTCAAAACAATCGCAGCTGCCGCGATCAGATTTCTCTTCCGCTGTGCCCACAGTGTTCGCACACTTAAGCGGCGGATACATTTTCCGTTTTTCACACGCATGTCGCCGTCTCCTTTCACCTGCGGCTTACGATGCGCCCATCTTCGATGCGAATTGTGCGATCCGCCATCTGTGCGAGTTCCTCGTTGTGGGTGATCATGACAATCGTCTGCGAAAACCGTTCGCTGGTGATCTTCAATAGCCCCATAACGTCCTGACTCGTCCGGGAATCCAGATTGCCAGTAGGTTCATCCGCTAAAATGATCGCAGGCTTTGCGGCGAGGGCGCGAGCAATAGCAACGCGCTGCTGCTGGCCGCCGGAGAGAGTGTTCGGCAGGTTTTCCAGCTTGTTGTCCAAGCCAAGGGTCTGGACGATCTGATCGATATAGGTTTTATCGAGGTTTCCTCCGTCCAATTCCACCGGCAGGACAATGTTCTCCCATACGCTCAGTACCGGGACAAGGTTGTAACTCTGAAACACGAAACCGATCTTGCGCCGACGGAAGATGGTCAGTTCCTCCTCCTTCAAAGCGGACAGGTCCTGCCCGTCTACGGTCACGGTTCCGGATGTTGGACGATCCAGTCCTCCCAGCATATGAAGGAGAGTCGATTTCCCGGAGCCGGACGATCCGATGATGGCGACAAACTCACCATCATTTACAGTCAGATCTATACCATCGAGGGCTCGGACTTCTGCTTCGCCGGAGCCATATACTTTTCTCAAGTCTTTTGTCTCTAAAATTGTCATAGATACCTCCATAGTGAAAAAGTCTGTATTGCCTTATGACAGTACAGACTTTAACACAGGAATCTTTCCAGGTTCTTTCTCAAATCTAACAGTTTTGACAGATTCTATTCTCTGGGCAGAAAAATGGAAAACGTCGAACCCTCATCGGGTTTGCTCGTCAGCTTGATATAGCCTCCCTGCCCGGTAATGATCTGTCTGGTGAGATACAGGCCAATGCCCACGCCCTCCGCATCTGCAACGGATGGAGAGCGAAAGAAACGCTGAAACACCTTTGCCTGTTCCTCCTCCTGGATACCACGGCCATTGTCAGAAATATCAATCCGGCAAAACATATTGTATTCTGATACATGTACGGAGACTGCGCCGCCGCTTGGCGTGTACTTGATAGCGTTATCTAAAAGATTCCCGACAGCCTCCGCTGTCCACTTAGAATCAAATACCGCCGAGGCATCGCTTGGTTCCAGATTAAGCGTGATTTGTTTCTTCTGCGCCTTGGGAAGATATTGCTTGACTGTCTCTGTAAGCATGGGTTCTATCTCAGAGTTCTTTGGCTGAAACTGAAAAATACCAGTTTCCAAACGGGAGGTTTTCACAAGCGCTTCAATGAGCATTTTCAGCTTTTCGGATTGTCCGATTAGCGCTGTAACCAGTGGCTTGGTTTCTTCCGGTATATTCTGTTCTTCCAAAAGCTGGGCATATAAAAGAATATTGGCGATCGGTGTTTTTGTCTGATGCGAAATGTCTGCCACCAATGTTTCGATTTTTGCTTTCTGCTCCCGAAGATTACGGGCAGAGGAGGCGGAACTTTTCAAATACCTTGCCAGCTTCCCCTCCACAGAAGAAAGCATGCTCTCGTCCCAGGTGTTCTCCAGAAAATCACCCTTAATGGCTTCATCGAGCATCGCGTCGATCTCATGGAGAGTTCTGTTTGTTTTGCGGCGATCATAGAGGATCACGATTCCCGCCGCTGCAGCGGCAGCGACAGATAAGAGTATCAGCCAGATTTGCATCTCACTTCACCGCCCAGGTATACCCAAGCCCGTAAACCGTTTTCAGATATGTCGGTTTGGACGGATCATCCTCCAGCTTGTCACGCAGTCTTTTCATGGTGACGGAGAGTGCGTTCTCATCGACATATTCCGCTCCGTCGCTCCAGATACGATCCACAAGGACAGCGCGGCTCACGGTCATTCCTCGATTGTCCAGAAGAATGTGCAGCAGCTTTTGCTCCGTTTTACTCAATTCGATCCGCAGACCCGATTTCTGGAAAACCATGTGATCAAAATCGAACAAAAAGGGATCCGACTGATAGACGGAAGACGCTCCCTTTTGCTCTCTGCGCAGCTGAGCATTTACGCGCGCCCGCAAAATCGCGAGCGAAAAGGGCTTTGTAATATAATCGTCTGCGCCGGATTCAAGCCCGGCCACAACATCCGTTTCCATGTCGTTTGCGGTCAGGAGAATAACAGGAACCAAGCAGTGATTGTTTCGCAGCTCACACAGATAATCCAATCCGCTGCCATCCGGAAGATTGATATCCAGAATGAGGAGCGCATAATCGGATATGCGCTGATTCCGTGCTTCGCTCAAAAGCCGAAAACGATCAATTTGTAGCCCGTCACTTTTCAAGGCGAGACAAATGCCCTGACCAAGTGCCAGATCATCTTCTAAAAGAAGCACTTTTTTCATTTTCTCGCCTCCAAACTCTTAAGAGCTTTCTGTCGTTAGTTTATCTCAAAAGGGCGGCAATTTCAATATCATGTAAGGAGGTGTCATATGAAATCAAGAGCAGAGCAGTTGGACGAGATGAGCAAGGCTATTCTGATCGCAACGGATCGCATCCGCTATTACAAACGACAGGACAAAATGCTTCAAAGCGAGATCAAGCGGCTGACTCGGAACGAAAGAACACATCGGCTGTGTACACGCGGCGGAATGGTCGAGAGCTTGATCCGGGAGCCGGAAAAGCTGACAGACGATCAAGTAATGGAGTTGCTGACTGTAGCGTTTCGACAGCCGGAAGTGTCCGGGCTTTTAAAAAACATGCTGGAAGAAGCGAAAGCAAACCCCTTACCCGAAGGGTAAGGGCGCAATTATACACCGTCCCGGTGCCATTGCGCTCTCCGAGGGCTCTTGCAGAGAGCTCGATGGAGAAAAAGAGTTTTCTCCATCCCAGGGGACGCTGCACTTCCCCTGCGCCGCTGCGCGGCTACCCTATTGCGCGCATGACAGAAAGGAGCGGCTGTGACCATCCGTTCCTTTCGATCATGCCTTTATTCGCAGTACCGTTTTTGCGGTGCTGCTTTTTTATGTCATGGCAAAGGAGGTGAACTACATGCCATGTCCACATTTCAAAATCACGATCACACAACGCAGCCGAGGCCAGTCCGCCGTGGCGGGCGCTGCTTACCAGAGCGGAGAAAAACTGTTTTCAGAATATGATCTCAAATGGAAATCTTATGTCGAGAAGCAGGGCATTGTTTACACAGAGATCATGCTTCCTGCTCATGCTCCGCCGGAGTATTCTGATCGGAATACGTTATGGAATGCTGCCGAGAAAAACGAAAAACAGTGGAACTCACAACTTGCCCGCCGCATCGTTCTGGCGCTCCCGCGTGAAGTCCCGGCTGACCAGTATCCGGCCATGCTGCAGGACTTCTGCCGGGAGCATTTTGTTTCCCAGGGGATGTGCGTGGACTTTGCCATTCACGACAAGGGCGACGGGAATCCCCATGCGCACATCATGCTGACTATGCGCGCGATGGACGAGCATGGGAACTGGCTTCCGAAAAGTAGAAAGGTTTATGACCTTGATGAAAACGGGAATCGTATCCGTCTCCCGTCAGGCAATTGGAAGAGCCACAAGGAAGATACCGACGATTGGAACGAGCAGAGTAAAGCGGAGATCTGGCGTCACGGCTGGGAAGTCATCACGAATGATTATCTGGAACGGAACAACAGGCCGGAGCGCGTCGATCTCCGTTCCTTCGAGCGACAGAGCATTGACTTGGCTCCGACAATTCATCTTGGTCCCGCTGTGACGCAAATGGAGAAACGCGGGATCAAGACGGATATGGGAAATCTCAATCGGGAGATCAAGCAGGTAAACCACGCGCTGCTGGCAATCCGAAAACTGATTGCCGACCTGCAAAGCTGGATAGCGGAGTTGAGGGAAAAGCGCAACAAACTTATTGAGGAAATGCGCGAGCCGACATTGCCGGAGCTGCTGACGCAATATCTTGATTCTCGCCGCGACGAGCGCGGCGACTGGTCTGTTTCCGGTCAGCGTAAAGGTACGACGATGGACCTGAAAAAGGTCTCTCATGCCGTTGTGTATTTGCAGGAGCATGAGATCACCACCGTGGAAGATCTACAAAAACACCTGTCCGAAAAAGAAGTAGCCTCCAATGAATTCAGCATTACGATTCGAGAGAAGGAAAAGAGGATTCGGGACGTGCAGGCGCAGCTGAAAGCATGGGATTCCGTCAGTCGGTTGGAAGCTCTGCATAAGCAATACAAGGGAATCGGCTGGAAAAAGAAGCAAGAGAAATTCTATCAGGCGCATAAATCCGAGCTGGATGAATACGGCAAGGCAGATCGGCTGCTGCGGAAGTTCTATCCCAGTAAAAAGATCCCCGTGAGCACGCTGCAAAAGGAGCTGGACACGCTCTCTGCGGAAGTGGAAGACCTCCGCCCGGTGCTGGATGCGGTCAAGGAGGATCTGACCGAGCTGCGCTTTGTACAAAACTGTATCGCACCGGAGGAACCGAACGAGGAGAAAGGAGAGAAAATGCTGACCGAAAAACAGCCAACAAAAGAAAAAGCCTCTCTTATCGACCGGCTGCATGACAAGCAGCAGATTGTCGATGAGCAGAAGCAGAAAGGGAACTCTTATAGCCACAGCTATGAGAACGAATTATGAAAGGTGAATCTATAAATGTTGAAACAAAGAAAAAGAAAGTATCGAGATGAGAAAGAAAAGAAGGGAGAACCATGTCCAGGAAAAAGAAACTGATCAACAACAGCGATCTTCCCGATCACGAGATCGAAGCCTTTGCCCGATGTATCTACCCGGATATTCTGGAACTGTTTGAGAGTAAGGAAGGTCAAAAAGAGTTTGCCGAATGGAAGGCAAGAAAGGCTCAGGAGGAAAAGGAAAATGAGCAGTAAAAGATTTCAAAGAAAGTGCTTGCAAGTTCCCAATGATTATGTTAATCTGGCATTGATGAAAATGCTGGTGATTAGGAGATGCAAGCAGATGAAGATTCTCGGAGAACGCATGAAACAGCTGCGGGAAGAAAGCGGCTTTTCGCAAAACAAGCTGGCCAAGCTGGTCGGGCTTCCGCAGTCGAGTATCAATCGATATGAGAGCGGGTTTTCCAATCCCGCACCGGAAACGCTGGTTTGGTATGCGGACTATTTTGACGTGTCTCTGGATTTCCTATTTGGCAGAACGGACAAGCCCCAGGGGAAACGCTATCAGTACAAGCCGAAGCTTGATCCGGAGATGGCTAAATTCGTAGAGATGTGTTTCGAGCCGGGAACGCGGGCCAACAAAGAGTTGAAGGCGTCCATTTTGAAAATGGTATCGGAGGAAAAGAAATGAGCAACGACAAATTGCAGCTTTTCGAGGATCAGCCGATCCGCACGGCTTGGGACGAGGAGAACGAAGAGTGGTATTTCTCCATTGTTGATGTGATCCGTGTGCTGACCGATCAGCCGGACACACGTCATGCCGCAAAATATTGGAGCGTCATGAAAACGCGCTTGAAAAAAGAGGGCAATCAGTTGACTACAGTTTGTAGTCAACTGAAGCTCCTGGCTGCTGACGGCAAACGATATAATACAGACGTAGCCGAAACTGCTGGTCTTCTCCGCATCATTGAGTCGATCCCATCCCCTAAAGCAGAACCGTTCAAGATGTGGCTGGCCCAGGTCGGCAAGGAACGCATGGAGGAAACGATCGACCCGGAACTGACGATCAACAGAGCGTTGGAAACCTATTCTCGTCTTGGCTATTCGCCGGAATGGATCAATCAGCGGATGCGCACCATTCAAGCCAGAAAAGAACTGACCGATGAATGGAAAGCGCACGGCGTTGAGACCAACCGGGAATATGCAATCCTGACAGATGAGGTAACTCGCGCCTGGTCCGGTATGAGCACCAGGCAGTATAAGAACCTCAAAGGACTGAAAAAGCAAAACCTTCGCGACAATATGAGTACGCTGGAGCTCGCGTTGAACATGCTGGCCGAGGCTACAACCACGGAACTGACAAAGGTTGAAAATCCCCAAGGCTTGCAGGAGAACATGAAGATTGCCAAATCTGGCGGTGAGGTCGCTGGAGACGCACGTAAAGCCATTGAAAGCAGAACCGGGCGGCCTGTAATCACCAGCCAAAACGCCAAGCAGCTCAACGCGGTGGTAACGGATCTGATCGAGGGCGTTGTGAAAGAGGAGGATGACGAATGAAAGCTGTCATCTATGCCCGGTATTCCTCCGACAACCAGCGGGAAGAGAGCATAGAGGGGCAGATCCGTGAGTGCACCGCTTTTGCCGAGAAGAACGGCATCACAATTTTGCGACACTACATAGACCGCGCTTATTCCGCCAAGACGGATAACAGACCTGAGTTTCAAAACATGATAAAGGACAGCGGCAAGAAACTGTTCGATATGGTGATCGTTTGGAAACTCGACCGCTTTGCCCGGAACCGCTACGACAGTGCCCGGTACAAGTCACTGCTGAAGAAGAACGGCGTCAAGGTGGTGTCCGCCACAGAGGTCATTTCCGAAGGCGCGGAAGGCATCATCCTGGAATCTGTCTTGGAGGGCTATGCGGAATACTACTCGGCGGATCTGGCTGAAAAGGTCATCCGGGGCATGACCGATAACGCGCTCAAGTGTAAGTTCAATGGCGGAACGATCCCCATCGGCTATGTGATCGACGACGAGCAGCACTTTCAAGCCGATCCGATCACGGCGCCTTATGTGCTGGAAGTGTTCAAACGCTACGACAAAGGCGCGACCATGACCGAACTCCGGGACTGGCTCAATGAGCAAGGCGTAAAGAACACTCGCGGCAATCCGATCACCTATAACTCCATCCAGCATATGCTCTGTAACCGCCGTTACATCGGAGAGTTTGCGTTCCGGGATACAGTGATTCCTAAGGGCATTCCAAGTATTGTGCCGGATGATTTGTTTGAACGAGTTCAGAAGAAGTTGGAGATCAATAAAAAAGCCCCGGCCCGCCATAAAGCCGAGGACGACTATCTGCTGACCACCAAGATCTTTTGTGGCTACTGCGGCGCTTATCTTTGCGGTGAAAGTGGAACCGGGCGCAATGATGTTTACCACTATTACAAGTGCGTTTCCGTGAAAAAGAAGCGTACTGAGTGCGAGTGCAAGCCTGTTCGAAAAGCCTGGATCGAGAATCTTGTTCTTGATTCCATCATGGAGATGCTGGCTGATGACCGCACCATAGACGCGATCACTTCGATGGTATTAGCCATGCAAGATCAGGAGAGTGTGGCCCTGCCGATGTATGAGCAGCTGCTGCAGGAGGCAAACACCGGAATCAACAACTTGCTCAACGCGATCCAGCAGGGTATTCTGACAAAATCCACGAAAAGCAGACTGGAAGAATTGGAAGCCGCCCGTGACGAGTTGGAGAACAAGATCGCATTGGAGAAACTAGCGAAACCCCGCATCAGCGAAGAGTTTGTTCGGTTTTTCTTGGAGCGCTTCCGAAATCTCGACCTCTCGAAGCTGGAGCATCGGAAAATGCTGATCGAGGTTTTCCTTAACGCCGTATATGTGTTCAATGATAAGATCGTAATCTCATGCAATTACAAGGACGGAACTAAGACTGTAAATTTTAGTGAAATGGAGAGCGCGCTTTCCATGCGCACCTCCGCTTCCGGTTCGGATTTGGATTGCCCCGGTGCACCAAAAAAGAGAGAATTCTGTTCGAATTCTCTCCTTTTTTTGCCGCCCGTCGGTGGTTGGCAAAGTGGAACATGCTTCCCCAAAATTGTTACAGCAGATTCAACAGTTCTTCCCTCACTGCATCCATCCGCGCATCGGCCAGGCCAAAATCCATCTCCTTGTAGCTCCAGGCGCTGCGGGCGATACCGTGGCGCTCCAGCACCGCATGGATCGCCCGAAACCAAGGCAGGGCTTCCTTCGGCGGCACCACGTCGATCACGCCGTACTCGCCGCAGTAGAGCTCTGTTCCCTCCTTTTCCGCCTTGGCGATGGCCGGGGCGAAGAGCTCCTCGAAATATGCCTCCGAAACGCCGCATTCGTCGAAGCGCAGCCGCTCGCTGATATCCCGGTACGGGGCCTCCCAATAGGCGCCCTGGTGTGTGAAGCGGTGCGGCTCGTAGCAGTGGAAGTTATAGGCGACCTTCGCATCGAAGGGCGGATCGAGCGCGGTCACCTCCCGCACGCCGTTATAGTGATAGCTGCCCAACAGGATCACCGTCTCCGGCGCATACCGGCGGATGCGGCGGACGCACTCCCGGGCGATGCGCATCCAGGGGCGAAGATAGCGCTCCTCCGTCACCTCGTTGAGCAATTCAAACACGACCTGTTCCGGCCGATCTCCGTAGCGGGCGGCAAAACTCTCCCAGAGAGCATAGAAACGCTCCTGGTAGGCTTCGCTTTCAAAGAAGCCCGCCTCCTTCTCCCCCGCGTCAAAGGAATAGCCCGGGGTCTTGTGCAGATCCAGCACCAGTTTGAGTCCGCAGCGCTCGCAGAGGGCCAGCGCCCCATCGATACGCCGCAGGCCGTCCTCTTTCCGGCTGCCGTCCGCATTCTGAACCACGTTGTAATCCACCGGAAGACGCACGTGGTCGAAGCCCCAGGCGGCGATCTGCGCAAAATCCGCCTCGGTGATAAAGTTGTCCAGGCGCTCCTGGCTGTAATCGCACTGGGAAAACCAGCCGCCCAGGTTGACGCCCTCTCGAATCCCCATCTCTTTCAGCATTTCTGTCTCCTTTACAGTGTCACTCTCCGATGGTATAATACCGCCATCGGAGGGATTTTCATGGGTGTTTCAAGTGAAAAGTGGAAAACCTGGTGGTGGTACCACCGCTTTCACGTCCTGATCGCCGTACTTGCGCTGGCCGTCGCGGTCTATTCCTTCCTGCCCGGCCTCCTGACGCCCAAAGCCGACTATGCCCTTGCCGTGGCAGGGCGGACGCCGCTGCCGGATGAAACGCTCTCCACCCTGCAGGCCGCCCTGGAACAGCTCGCGGACGACAAGAACGGCGACGGACGGGTCCTGGTGGAGATCCACCCCTATACCGTCGACCTCTCCGGGCAGACAGAGGGCTATTTGAACTATCAGGGGGCTTCCGCCTTTGACGCCGATCTGGTCGGAAAGGTGAGCGCGCTGTTCCTGCTTGACGACCCGGATGGTTTCCGCGCCAACGTTGCGGTCCCGGTCGAGGAGATGATCCCGGTAAGCGCGCTTCCCGCCTGGGCCGACGGGCTCCCGGGGAACTACTTCTTCACCGCGCGCAGCGACAGCGAGGCGCTTCCCCTCTTTCAGACTTTGACACAGGCCGCCGACTAACTCGGCGGCCTTTTTTTATTCTTCGATGGCGATGTGCAGGCAGTCCCGGCCGGTCAACTCCCGTGTCCGCTCGTCTGGCTGTCCGAAACCGGCATAGAGCGTCCAGCGGCCGCTGCCCGGGACGCGGCTACCGTCCTCCCGGACCACGGTGAAGGCCCGATCCTCCAGAGCCGCTGTCAGCTCTTTCTCCTCGCCGGGAGCCAGGTGAACCCGGCCAAAGCCGCAGAGCACCGGATTGGGCGCGGCATCCCCGGAGGCTTCATCCTTCAGATAAAATTCCACAACCTCATCCGCGGGAAACGCGCTC
>CACYOR010000057.1 GCA_902775985.1 Oscillospiraceae bacterium | reverse complement strand
TCTCCGATCCTCGACCACGCCCGGGCCGCGTTGGACCGCTGTCTGAGCCGAGGCTTCGGCCCCCACGGGCTGCCCTGGTTCGGCAGCGGTGACTGGAACGACGGCCTCAGCGCCGCCGGGGGCGAGAGCGTCTGGCTGGGTTGGTTCCTCTCTCATTGCTGCGAGCGCTTTGCCGCCCTGCTGGACTTTCTGCAGATGCCGGGCGGGCGCCGCTATCGGGAGAGCGCCGAGGCCGTGGGCCGGGCGGCGGACGCCGCCTGGAACGGGCGCTGGTACGAGCGGGGCTATACCGCCGAGGGCGCGCCGCTGGGCGGTCCGGATCGGATCGACAGCCTGCCCCAGGCCTGGGCGGCCTTCTCTCCCTACGCAAGCCCTGACAAGGTCGACCGGGCCCTGGACGCGGCAAAAGAGCGCCTGGCCGATCCCAAAGCCCGGCTCATCAAACTCTTCGACCCGCCCTATACGGAGGCCGAACCCTATCCCGGCTATCTGGTGGGCTACGGCGCCGGTTTCCGGGAAAACGGCGGCCAGTACACCCACGCGGCCATCTGGCTGGCCCGGGCCTTCGCCAAGCGCGGCAGGAAGGCCGAGGCCTGGGAACTGCTGAGCTGGCTGCTCCCGGAGAACCACGATTCCGCCCGCTATGAGGCCGAGCCCTTTGTCCTGCCCGCCGACGTGAGCACCGCGCCGGGCCGCGAGGGCGAGGCCGGCTGGACCTGGTACACCGGCTCCGCCGGCTGGTTCTGGCGCACGGTGCGAGAGCTGAGTGAAGAGGACTGAATCAAAGTAAATACACCGGCACTGCGCCCCGCTCTTTCCTTAGGGCGGGGCGCAATTCGGCCCTTTTCTTTCTCTGGTTTCTATGGTATACTTAGTAGAAAATGACAGCAAAGGAAGGATGTTCCATGGAGCTGACCCGCAGTGAGATCCTGCCCGGCGTATGGCTCAGCCATCTGCGCTCGGGCAAATTCAAAACCGCCTGTTTGAGTCTGAATCTGCTTACCCAGCTGCAGCGGGATACCGCGTCTCTCAACGCCCTCATCCCCTATGTGCTGCGCCGCGGCACACGGCGTTACGGCGATATGGAGGCGCTCTCCGCCCGTCTGGATGAGCTGTACGGCGCCGCCATCGAGCCGGTGGTGCGCCGGATCGGCGAGATCCAGTGCATCGGCTTTTATGCCAGCATCCCGGAGGGGGATTTTCTGCCCGACGGTCAGGACGTGCTGCACGACGCGGCGGAGCTGATGGGTGAGATGCTGCTCGCCCCCAATACCCGCGGCGGACTTCTGCTGCCCCAGTATGTAGACAGCGAGCGGGAAAAAATGCTGGAGATGATCCGCAGCCGCATCAACGAAAAGCGGGGTTACGCTCTGTTTCGCTGCATTGAGGAGATGTGCTGCTGCGAGGACTTTGCGGTGGGCCGTCTCGGCAGTGAGAGCGAATGCGAGAACATCCATTACAAAAAGCTGACCCGCCACTATCACGATCTGCTGCAGACCTGCCCCATTGAGCTCTTCTACTGCGGCCGCGCCTCCCAGAAGAACGTGGTCTCCGTCCTGCGCGACGCGCTGGCCACCCTGCCCCGCGGGGAGATCAACTACGACATCGGCACCGACGTGCGGATGAATGCCCTGGAGGACAAGGCCCGTACCGTGGAGGAGAAGCTGGACGTAAACCAGGGTAAGCTGGTGATCGGCTGGCGCCTGGGCGAGTGCATGGAGGAGCCAGATCTGGCGGCGCTGCATGTCTTTAACGCCGTCTTCGGCGGCGGCAGCACCTCCAAGCTCTTTATGAATGTGCGGGAGAAGCTGCAGCTGTGTTACTACGCCGGCTCTCTGATCGACACCCACAAGGGCCTGATGCTGGTGTCCTCGGGTGTGGAGTTTTCCGATAAAGACGCCGCCCAGGCGGAGATCTTTGCCCAGCTGGAGGCCATGAAACAGGGCGAAATCAGCGAAGAAGAGCTGGAGGCCGCCCGCTCCGGCGTGGCTGGAGATCTGCGCTCGCTGGAAGACAGTCAGGGCGAACTGGAGGGTTTCTATCTCTCCCAGGCGCTGGACGGCCCCGACTGCAGCCCGCTGGAGCTGGCGGAGCTGTGCGAGAACGTCAGCAAGGAGGACGTGGCCGCCATCGCCCGCAGCGTGGACTGCGATCTGATCTATTTCCTGACTGGCGGCGGTGAGAGTGAGGAGGAAGACGATGACGACTAAAGCCTATCCCCGGCTGGGGGAGACCCTCTATACCACGACGCTGCCCAACGGCCTCACCCTCCACGTGGTACCCAAGCCCGGTTTCCGCAGCTATTACGCCGTCCTGGCCGCCAACTACGGCGGCGACCACCGGCGCTTCTCTCTGGGTGGAGAGATGATCGATACGCCCGCCGGCGTGGCCCATTATCTGGAGCACAAGATGTTCGATCTGCCCGATGGGGACAACGCGCTGAACCTGCTCTCCGCCAACGGGGCTGATCCCAACGCCTTCACCTCCGGCTCCATCACCTGCTATTACTTCCAGTGCACGGAGAAGTTTGAGGAAAACCTCCGCCTGCTCATCCATTTTGTCACGACACCCTATTTCACCGCGGAGACCGTGCAGAAGGAGCAGGGCATCATCGCTCAGGAGATCCGCATGGGCGAGGACAGCCCCGGCAGCGCCGTGTACTACAATCTCCTAAAACAGCTCTATGCCAATCACCCCATCCGGGATCGGGTGGTGGGCACGGTGGAGAGTATCGCCCAGATCACCGAGGAGACGCTCTATGCCTGCCATAAGGTCTTTTACGCGCCCAGCAATCTCTGCCTCTGCGTGGAGGGCGACGTGGATGGCGCAGCCATTGAGGCCATTGCCCGGGAGATGCTTCCCCCGGAGAAGGCGGAGCTGCCCGTGGCCGATTTCGGTCCGGAGGAGGGTCTGCTCCCACAGGAGGCGCTCCACCGGGAGTGCATGGCTGTCTCCGCACCGCAGTTTCTGATCGGCGCCAAGTTCCGTCCCGTGGAGGGCGAGGGTGCGCTTCGGCAGCGCATCGTGGCCCAGTTGGCCCTGCGGCTGCTGGTGGGCTCCTCCTCCCGCTTCTATACCTCCCTCTATGCCGACGGCACCCTGAACCGGGACTTCGACTATGAGGCCGATTTCTCCGCCGGCACCGCCACGGTGATCCTGGGCGGCGAGAGCGAGGAACCGGAGACGGTGCTTTCTGCGCTGAACGAGCGGATTGCCGAGGTCTGCAAGACCGGCTTTGCCCCCGACGCCTTTGAACGGGCCAAACGGGCTTCCTACGGCGCACGCCTGCGCGGGCTGGAGGACTTCGACAGCGTCTGCGTCTCCCTGGCCTCCGGACAGTTCGAGGGCTACTGCCCCTTTGACGCGCCGGGCCTGCTGGATCAGGTCACCAAGGCTGAGTGTGAGGCCTTTGTCCGGGAGAACCTGCAGCCGGAGCGCTTTGCCCTGTCCATCATCGAAGGGAAGAAGGCGGAAGCATGAGTCCTTTTCTTCTGTTGTTTGACACCATCCAGCGCGATTCGGTGATCTCGTTTCCCGCGCTGGGGAACCTTTCGCTGAATCCACCGTCCTATTTCACGGTTTTCGGCCGCCCCATCTATTTCTACGGGGTCCTGATCGCTCTGGGTTTTCTGCTGGCGATCCTCTACTGCTCCCGGCACGCGCCGGACTTTGGCATCAAGCCTGACGATTTCTATGACCTGATGCTCTGGCTGATCCCTCTGTGCATCGTCGGGGCGCGGCTCTATTTTGTGGCCTTCCGCTGGCCGGACTACGCGGGTGATCCCGCCTCGATCCTGGCGGTCTGGGAAGGGGGCCTCGCCATCTACGGCGGCATCATCGCGGGCGTTCTCTGCATCGTGTTCGTCTGCCGCCACAAGAAAATCCCCATCCCCGCCATGCTGGATCTGAGCGTCTACGGTCTGCTCATCGGGCAGATCCTCGGCCGCTGGGGCAACTTCATGAACCGGGAGGCCTTCGGCGCGGAGACGACGATCTTCTGCCGCATGGGTCTGACCGATCCGGCGGGCCATACCATCTACGTGCACCCCACCTTTCTCTATGAGAGTCTGTGGAACCTGATTGGGCTGATCTTCCTGATCGTCTTCCGCAACAAGGGAAAGCGCCGTTACGATGGGCAGTGCGCCCTGCTGTACTTCTTCTGGTACGGTCTGGGCCGGGCCTGGATCGAGGGGCTGCGCACCGACAGCCTGTATCTGGGCTCCAGCGGCATCCGCGTCTCCCAGGCGCTGAGCCTGCTGCTGGTGCTGGTCATGGGTACGCTTCTGGTGATTCAGGGCCGCCGTTCCCATCCCCCCGAGGACCTGTTTGTCAATCGGCAATCCAACAATCCAAACAAAGGAGATAACACATAATGGCAGATTACAAAGAGCTTTTGAACGACACCCTCAACAGCCTTGTGGGCAAGGCGAAAGAGATCGCCGGCAGCGAGAGCGTCGGCCGTGTGGTTGATAGGATTAAGGAGGGCGCCGAGAGCAGCGGCGTCAAGGCCATCTATACCCAGGGGGCCGACCGGGCCAAGACCTATGGGAAAATCGCCCGGCTGACCGTGGACCAGAACAAGGACAATGCCGAGCTTGGCCGCGTCTATACCGAGATCGGCCGCCTCTACTTTGAGCAGATGCGGGAGAATCCCGAGGGTTATTTCGCCCCGCTCTTCGCCCAGGCCACCGCGCTGACCGAGAGCATCCACGCCCGTGAGGCCGAGATCGCCGCGCTGAAGGAGGATCTGGACTACGCCAAGGCCGCCCAGGACATCGACGTGGAGATCGCCGAATTTGAGGATATCGTCAACGCCACCGAAGAGGACGGCCGCGGCCAGTAACGGCCTTACTGGCCTTACTGATTTGATAAGAAAGAATCATACGGAAATGGCTCCGTCCAGGATCAGGACGGAGCCTTGTTATTTGATTTATTCTGTTTGTCTCCCGTTCGAGTCCCACCCGGCACCAAAAAAGCAGCCCCTTCTGGGCTGCGGTTTCTCTTTTTGGGACTCGACCTGCGCTGCGGCGCAGGCCAGGTCGCGGCTCTGACATGCCACCGGCATGTCATTCACTCCCGCTCCCGTTCGAGTCCCACCACCGGCACCAAAAAAGCAGCCCCTTCTGGGCTGCTTTCTGGTGCCGGTGGTGGGACTCGAACCCACACGATGTCGCCATCGGCGGATTTTGAATCCGCTACGTCTACCATTCCATCACACCGGCGTTACTCGCATAGTATATTACAACGCCGGGAAAAATTCAAGTGCAAATTCCGGCTTATTGCTCGCCCTCCGTCTCCGTCACCACGGGGATGAAGCGCAGGTTCATGTCGGTCTCGCCGCTGATGCCGGGCACGGTCTCATTGAAGCTGTACTGCCAGCTGTCCACCGCGTAATAAAAACTGGGGTAGGCGGCCTCCGGCAGGGCGAACCAGAACTCATAATCCGTCAGCCGCGTCAGATCGAAGCCGTAATAGCCCAGGGTACGGTTAAAATACAGGGCCGGGGTGTAGCCCGCGCTGCGGATCGTCTCGCAGAAAGCCACGGCACAGTCGGTGCGCGTCTCCACGCTCAGGCCGTTGGTGCGGGCATCGGGCACCTCGGTCCCGTCCGGGTTGCGGATTTTTTCCCAGTCGAACACCACCGGCAGCTCGATCTTCCAGCCCTGCAGGTGGTCGATCACAAAGCGGGCCTCCTCGATCGCCTCCTGTACCGTGATGGCCTGGGAGAAGAAATACACGCCCACATCCAGTCCGGCGTTCTTGGCGCCCTGAATGTTCTTTTCAAAATAGGGATCGGCAAAGAGCCCGCCCTCCGTATAGCCGCGCCGGCCGATGCGCACATAGGCGTAATCCAGATTTGCCGTGGCCACCTGCGCCCAGTCGATTGCCAGCTGGTGTTCGGAGACGTCGATGCCCCGCTGGGTGCGGAAGTCCTCATGCTGGTACACCGGCTGTCCGTTTTCGAGGCGGAAATCCTCCTCACCCCAGGGGTTGGGCTCCACGCCCTCCAGCGGCGTATACCAGATCCAGTCGTATCCGTCATAGAGATAGACCTGTCCGGCGTGGGGGTCCACCTCCTCTTTCAAATAGCGAATCAGCAGAAACGCGGCCAGCGCAAGCAGCAGCACGGCCAGCAGCGGCATCCACAGTCGATTCCGCGTCCGGGTTCTCATAAGATTCTCCTTTGCTCTTTTGTATCTTAGCAAGTGTATCATATCGACGTCGCTTTTTCAATTCCGACAGAAAATTCCAGAACAGAAAAAATTGAAAAAAAGTAAAAATTAAACTTGACATTTGATATTCGGTTTGCTATTATAAGCAAGCCGGTTCGATGCTGGTGTAGCTCAGTTGGTAGAGCAGCTGATTTGTAATCAGCAGGTCGGGGGTTCGAGTCCGTCCACCAGCTCCACCTCGTCGACACAAGCTACGGATCGACTCGCTTCCGCAAAGATGCGAAAGCTCGCTCCCTTCGCTGTGTCTCCTTTTTCCTCGCAGACCCGCTCCGCTGGGCTCTGCTCGGAGAGTAACGGGGGAGAAAAATGAATATGGGGGAATTCCCGAGTGGCCAAAGGGGACAGACTGTAAATCTGCTGGCAATGCCTTCGGTGGTTCGAATCCACCTTCCCCCACCAAGCAAAACGCTCATCCGTTTGGATGGGCGTTTTGCTTATCCGGAAGTGGATTCGAAGGGAGCGGTATTATACTAACATCTAATAGAATTCTTTAAATCTCCGCGGCAGAATTTGCGCCATACTGCGTTGGAGCCCTTGACCATATATCTCCATTATGCTCTGCGGTCTCCGCCTTGTCTGGCACAAATTCTCCTCGCGTATCTTTTAAAGCTTTCTATCAGATATTAGTATCAGAAAACATGCCAATGGCATGTTTTCCCCGCGACCCGGCCCGCCCGCAGGCGGGCGAATCCAGCTTCCTATCGAAAACGACGTGCAGAGTACGTCGTTTTTTCTGTCTATTGTGTCACATTTTCTCGATTTTATTCGTAAGCTCGTCCAGGATCGCGCCGCTGTCCCCTTCAAGGCAGATGGACTGGGCCTCGATCCGCTGCGGGCAGACCGCGTTGCTGCGGTTGAGACAGGCATAGACCGCCTTGGGGTTCTCCGCCGTCATGGCCCAGAAGGGATATTTGATGATGACCGGGGTATTGTTCCCCACCCCGAGTTCAAGAAACAGCAGGTGCAGGCCCTCGTGGCGGCGCAGAAAATCCGCATAGGCGGCAGAGGCCCGGTGCCAGAGCGCGTCCTCCACAAAGCTGTCGTCGGCGCGCAGATTCATGCTGACGGCCCGGCCCCGCGGGCTGCGGGGGATCAGCTCGCTGGGGATCCGCATGGCGAGTTTCCGGTCAGTCGGTACATGAAAAACGCCCATTTCATCCCGCTCAAAGCCCTGCGCTTCCATCGCCTGCATGACCCAGTCCTCATTATCCCAGGTCTCGCGGAGCTTTCCGTCGGCCTCCTGAAACAGGCCGTAATCCCCCTGGGTGTAGAACAGGCGCTTCTTATCAAAACCGGCGCGCTGAAAACAGTGGTCCACGTTGGTGGTGATGACAAAGCTGTCCCGTCCCTCCACAAGGGCGCGCAGCTTCTCATAGACCGGTTTGGGCGGGTCCAAATACCGGTTGATGTAAATGTTCCGCGCCCAAAAGGCCCAGCGCGCCTCCTCGCTCGGGAAGGGATAGAAGCCGCCGGAATACATATCCCGGAAGCCGTAGGTCTCCGCGAAATCGAAAAACCAGGTGTCAAAGCGCTCCCCGCTGTAGGTGTAGCCCGCGGCGGTGGAAAGACCTGCGCCCGCGCCGATCACGATGGCGTCCGCAGTCTCGATTTCTCGGGCCAGCCTCTCCAGCCGTTCCTCCCGAGTCCCGAGACCGTGGGAAACGCTGTAGCCCATGCTGCGCACAGCCTCAATGCCACGGCGGATGCTGTCCTGATAGCCGTTAGTCTCTTCCATACAGATTCTGCTCATAGATCCTCCTGTTTTGTTCGCCGTGCACCGTGAAAATAATGCGCTCTAAGGGACCCGCATACTCTGCCAGCCAGGCGCGCACCGTGGACACCGCGATCTCCGCCGCCCGCTCCTTGGGGAAGCGGAACACCCCTGTCGAGATGCAGCAGAAAGCCACGGAGTGTAGCCCCTTCTCCTCGCACAGATCCAGCGTATTGCGGTAGCAGGCGGCGAGATCCGCCTCCAATTTCGGTGTAAGCCTCTCTTCCACGATCGGCCCCACGATGTGGATCACGTGCTTTGCCGGGAGATTATACCCCGGAGTCAGCATGGGGATGGCGGTGGGCTGCTCATAGTTTCGCCCGTAGCGGCGGCGCAGCGCCTCCATCTGCCGGCCGCAGTCGGCCCGGAGCTGCACGCCCGCATAGGTGTGAATACAGTTGTCGATACAGCTGTGGCAGGGCACGAAGCAGCCCAGCATTTGGGAGTTGGCGGCATTGACGATGGCGTCCGCGGCCAGGAGGGTAATATCCCCCTGCCATAGGGCCATGCGCTCGTCCTCCGGCTGCGTGCCGCCCAGGTCCCTGACGCTGGGGAGCTCCTCTGCCCGGACGATCCCCCGCTCCTCGTAGCGCCGGAGCAGATAGGCGTCCTGTACAGCCAGGGTCTCCTCCGCCATCGGGCGGGGCATCCGCACGTTCATCATCCCCCGCAGCAATCGCCGCTTCTCCTCGGTATTCTTTGGCGCGGGAAAATCCCAGTCCTCCCCCGCGTCCAGCCGGAAGGCATCCAGCAGGTAATCCAGTCTCTCGTTCTGCGTCATGTCGCTCCCTCTTTTCCTGTTGTCATTGTACTCATCCGCCGCTTTCCCGTCAAGCGCACAAAGCAATTGACATTCTCCCTCCGATCTTTTATCATGGGCTTAGAACCACAAAGGAGGGCTGCGCTATGTTTACACCGGAATCTCTGATCCCCGGGATCGTTCTCGACGACGTGAAGGCCGATTTCAAGGCCGCTGAGCGAATTGAGCAGTACCGGCTGGGGAAAGACGCTGTCTACATTCCGGCCGGTCTGAAATGGAATTACGTCCCCAGGCGGGCCATTCGAAGCGCTGAAGCCTCCCACCGCACGGTGAACGCCGGACACTGCGTCACTGTTCGGGTGCGCACCCCTGCCCTGACCATCGTCACCGACGCGGAAAGCTTCGAACTGAGCCTGGAAAAGCAGGCCAGTCTGGACCGCTTCCTCGCCGTACTGGCCCCGCAGGGCTGAGAGCTTGTGGAGATTTTATTACCAAAATTCACAATTTGTTCATTGACAAATCCCATGATGAGGTGTATGATACGTCGTACTGGAGATGGGCGGCATCCCATCGGTGTGATCGGCACCTCAACCCGCGACGCATGACCAATTGACTTGCGGGCCTTCCGGCGGCCTGGTGGCCGGACGCTGTGCGGGCAGCAAAAGTCCCTTCCACTCGCTGACACATGGACTGAAAACCGATTGGTGACCCAGCAAACAAGGTTCGCGATTCTGCGGCCTTGCTTCTGCCGGTCATGTGCAAATCCGCGTTTCACTACATAGGATTGCTTAAGGGCTTCTTTCGAGATGGAAAGAAGCCCTCTTTTTATAGGCATTAGGCATTGGGGCATTAGGGAATACAGGCATTTCTTTCCTCCGCCTATGGTTTTTCCATTAAATTTCCATATTTTTTGTGCATTCTTCACAGTTTTCCGTTCTTGTTTCTTTCTGTTTTGACGAAATTGACAGCAAAGCCTTGACTTTGCTTGACAGCTATGGTATACATAATATTGGAGATGGGCGGCACCCATCGGTGTAATCGGCACCATAACCCGTTGAGCAAGCACAATTTACTTGCGGGCCCTCCGTCGGCATAGTAGGCGGTCGTTGTACGGGCAACTGTAGTCATCGTTGTGTTGTTGGCTAGAAAAACCGGTTCAAGAGAGCAGGCTGTATCCCTTCATTGGGAAGACGGCCTGTTCTTATTATATGCGGGCATGAAACGGGCGCGGTCTCCCCTGTTCAGAGAGGCCGCGCCCGTTATCTTTTGTTTGTGTTATTTGCTGCCTTTCAGTTCCTCGATGCGGCTGAGGATCATTTTCTCGTTATACAGCAGGAAGAGGCAGGCGCCGATCAGGCAGGTCACGGTCGCGACGACCGCGGTGCTGCGGTAGCTGGCGGCGGTCTTGGCAACGGTCATGGAGGTGAAGACCACCATGGCGATGGCCTGGCCCATCTTAAAGGCGAAGGTGCGGGCGGCGAAGAACATGCCGCTGCGGTCCTCGCCGGATTCCAGACGGCTCAGCTCCGCCACGTCGGCCACGCAGGCCTGGGGCAGGATACCCAGGATCGCCATGGGCACAGCGGCGCAGACGGCGATGATGAAGCCCCAATACAGGCCCTTGCCGCAGAGAGAGGTGATCAGGAATACCGCCGAATAGGCGAAGAAGCCGGTGACGATCAGGCGCTTTTTGCCGATTTTGGGGGCGAGCTTGTTGACCACCGGGTAGAGCAGAACGCTGATGAAGGTCATGGTCGCGGTCAGGACAAAGGTCCAGGTGTCCTCAATTTCCATAAGCTTGGTCTCATAGAAGGCAAGGCCGGTCTGGAACAGGGTGAGGGCGAAGAAATAGATCACATCGCTGTAGACAAAACGGCGGAACTGCCCGTTTTTGAAGGTCTTGAGCAGGGAGGAGAAAGCCTTGGTCTCGCTGGGCTTGGAGTCGATGTAGTCCCGCTCCTTGATATAGAAGGACGGGATCAGCATGGCGATGCAGGCCAGGGTCGCCATGATGGCCACGGCCATGCGGATGGAGCCGGCCTGGCCAAAGGCACCCTCCAGCATGCTGGCCAGGTTGGGGAGCATGAAGGAGATACTCTGGCCGACGATAAAGGTGAAGGAGATGTAGGTGGAGACGTTGATGCGGTGCTCCTGGGTATCGCCCAGCTCCGCAATCAGCGCGTTATAGGGAGTGCAAAAGATGGTCATAAAGAGATAGAAGACCATCAGCAGCACAAAGAGCATCACATCGTTCACGGGGGTGTTGCCGGTCTGGGGCAGGGTGAAGAGCGCCACCGTCACCAGAGCGAAGGGAATGGCGATGGTGCGCATGAAGGGGATGCGGCGGCCGCCCTTATAGTTGGAGCGGTCAGACCAACCGGCGATCAGCGGGTCGGTAACGGCGTCAAAGATACGCCCGACGGCCAGCACCAGGCCGAAGAGGGTGAGCTTGAAGAGAATGGGGTTCTGGGTAATGCCGGAGGCGAAAATACCGGTATTGGGGTTTTGCGCGTCGGGGCTGCCGGTGTAGTAGTACACCATCCAGTTGGAGACCACGCCGGACAGCAGACTCCAGCCGAACTGACCAATGGCAAAGATCCACAGAAGTTTGTTTGTGATCTTTTTCATGTTCCTTTTCCTCTTTCTTTCCTGCATTGCAGTTTTTCGGTCATCATGCTTTTTTGATTGTATCATAGCTTTCTTCTGTGCGCAAGAGCGCGTCACGCATTGTTTTCTGCCGCTTTGCCGACAGCATGAAATTCTGACTTTTCTCTTGCAATTCTTCCCAATAATCTGTATACTTTTGTTTATCTATTCATTTGGGAGGTTTTTCCATGGAACGCGAGAATTTCAAATCCCGCCTCGGCTTTATTCTGGTCAGCGCCGGCTGCGCCATCGGCATCGGCAATGTCTGGAAATTTCCGTTTATCACCGGCCAGTACGGCGGCGGCATCTTTGTTCTGTTCTATCTGCTCTTTCTCGTCATCATGGGCGTGCCCGTCCTCTCCATGGAGCTGGCCGTTGGCCGCGCCTCCCGCAAGAGCGCTGTGCTGGGCTACAAGGCGCTGGAGAAGCCGGGCCAGAAATGGCACATCCACGGCTGGTTCGCCATCGCGGGCTGCTATCTGCTCATGATGTATTACACCACGGTCTCCGGCTGGATGCTCAGCTATTTTGTCAAGTTCCTCCGCGGCAGCTTTGAGGCCGGAACCGACACCGGCGCGGTCTTCGGGGCCATGCTGTCCAATCCCGCCGAGATGGGCCTTTTCATGGCCATCACGGTCATCGGCGGTTTTGCCGTCTGCTCCTTCAGCCTGCAGAAGGGCCTGGAGCGCATCTCCAAGATCATGATGCTGGGCCTGCTGGCGCTGATCATCCTGCTGGCTGTCCACTCGATGACGCTCTCCGGCGCAGCGGAGGGTCTGCGCTTCTATCTGCTGCCCGATGTCTCCCGCGTGCGCAGCGTCGGTCTGGGCAAGGTTCTCACCGCGGCCATGAATCAGGCCTTCTTTACCCTGAGCCTGGGCGTCGCCGCCATGGAGATCTTCGGCAGCTACATGTCCAAAGACCGCAGCCTCACCAGTGAGGCCGCCTGGATCTGCACGCTGGACACCTTTGTGGCTCTGTGCAGCGGCCTGATCATCTTCCCCGCCTGCTTCTCCTTCGGCGTACAGCCCGATGCGGGTCCCGCGCTGATTTTCATCACTCTGCCCCAGGTCTTCATGAACATGGCCGGCGGCCGCCTCTGGGGCACGCTGTTCTTCCTGTTCATGACCTTTGCCAGCTTCTCCACCGTCATCGCGGTGTTTGAAAACCTCATCACCTGCGCCCGGGACAACCTGGGCTGGAGCCGCACCAAGTCCGTCGTGATCAACTGCGTCTTCATCCTGGTGGCCAGCATCCCCTGCGTGCTGGGCTACAACATCTGGAGCGATCTCCATCTGATCGGCGCGCGGGACGTGCTGGACAGCGAGGACTTCCTCGTCTCCAACATTCTGCTGCCGCTGGGCGCGCTGGTGTACCTGCTCTTCTGCACCTGGAAATCCGGCTGGGGCTTTGACAAGTATCTGGCCGAGGCCAACACCGGCAAGGGCCTGAAAATGTCCCCCAAGTGGAAGGCCTATCTCCGCTACGCTCTTCCCGTGCTGATCCTGCTGATCTTCATCGAAGGTCTCCTGTAAAAACAAGCCCGATGCTAATCGCTCCCATCCGACCGGATGGGAGCGATTTTTCTTTTGCTCATATAAGGTGGATCGCCGCGTCGTAGCCGCTGTGTACCGCGTCGGCAATGGTGCCG
>CACYOR010000056.1 GCA_902775985.1 Oscillospiraceae bacterium | reverse complement strand
GGCTTGTTGGGGATGCGCTTCTTCAGCTTATAGGATTTGGAATACGTCTTGAAGTTGCAGGTGCAGCCGGTGTACTCGATCCTCTCCAGTATACTGATGGTGGTTCCGTCCTTCCAGCGGTAGGGATGTGCCGGGAGGGGCTTGCCATGGCGGCTGTTGTATACAGCCGTTGGCGTCATGATCTGTTCGCGTTCCAACATAGCGGCGATGCTCTCCGGCCCTTTGCCCTGCATGGCAAGATCGAAGATACGTCTCACCACCGGCGCGGTCTCCGGATCGATGATCCAGTGTCCTTTCCGCATCGGATCTTCCAGGTATCCGTAAGGCGGGCGGTTGAGATGCTCGCCGCGCATGCCTTTTGCTCGGATAACCGCACGCACTTTCCGGCTGGTATCCTTGGCATAGAAGTCGTTGAACAGGTTGCGTACCGGAGTGAAATCGCTGTCGCCGTGTTCTGAATCTACACCATCATTCACGGCGATGAAGCGCACATTCATGCTGGGAAATACGATCTCGGTGTAGTGTCCAACTTGCAGATAGTCTCTGCCGAAACGGCTCATGTCCTTCACAATGATCGTGCCGACCTGCCCCGCTTCCACCAGGGAGAGCAATTCCTGCATCGCCGGACGGTTGAAGTTGGTGCCGGTATAGCCATCGTCCACGAAGAATCTCGTGTGGATGAAGCCGTGATCGTCAGCATACTTCTGGAGCAATGCTTTCTGATTTTGGATGGAGTTGGACTCTCCATCCAGGTCGTCTTCGTTGCTGAGTCTGCAATATAACGCGGTGATCTGCTGCTGATTCAAATCATTTTCCTCCTTTCGGGAATCAATCGGCAGAACCGTAGTGCTCATAGGAATCATAGCATCGTTCAGGAAATTCGTCATCTGGGAATGGCCTCCATACGGGGTAAAGGTTCAGAGAAGATTAGGCGTTTCACCTTGCCGACCAGACTTTCTTTGCCGTCACAATCAGTCAGGATCGTGTACCAGGTGTTGCCGATCTTTCGTTCGATGATGCCGTGGAATGTATCGTATGCCGACCAGATCTTCTCCCAGGCTTCCACCAATTCGGGTGGCGGAACATCGGGTGGATAATCATAGACAGATGCCCAATCGAAGGGCTCATAGCTGGAAACGATCAGGTCGTTGAGATACTCGTAGTCCATTTCTTGGGGGATGGTGTAGTGCATGCGTTCGGTAAAAACCTCCTTAAAAGCAATTTCGCATATTTGCTAAATACATATTATCATATCAAAAGAAGTCTGTCAACAAGTATTTCGCATATTTGATAAATTTTTCTTGACGAGAATTTGGTTCGCCTGTATAATGCAGATGGAGCCACAAACGATTTCATCGTAAGCAGCGCAAGTCATCTTTTCATCAAGATCGGAGGACCACATGAAGACCGGAGAGAAGCTGAAACGCATCCGAAAATTTCGCGGATACAACCAGCCGGAGTTTGCCATTATGGTCGGTATGGGCGAAAACGCAGCGCCAAGAATTGCGCAATATGAGTCCGGTTATCGCGTGCCATCTCCCAAACTTTTGAAGACAATGGCGGAAGTTTTGGACTGCAATTCGCTGGCACTGATGGACGTAACCGGGCAGAATGTCGAAGAATTGATGATGATGTTTTTCTGGTTGGAGGAAGAGCATCCTGGCATGTTTCATGCATTTCAGATGCAGCGTTTACAGCGAAGAGATGATGAAGAGAATGAAACCACAGTTGATACCAAAGTGTATTATCACGATGGGGATTCCTGGCCAGCTCATGCGCCATGTGGTTTGTGGATTGACAACAATTTGATGAACGGATTCTTCCGGGAATGGCTTTATCATCAGCAGGAGCTGAAGGCAGGAACCATTACAAAGGAAGAATACTTTGAATGGAAAATCGGCTGGCCCTACACTTGCGATGAATGCGGGAAGCGTGAACCTATGAAAAAGTGGCGAAGGGAAAACACTGTCCTTGATTCAGACGAATCATAAACAGCGAAATATGCCGCGAAAGCACGGATCACAAATTTGTGATCCGTCCAAAGTCCAGTGCTGTCAAGGCTTTGAAACAGTCGCTGAAAGTAATGCGTCGGTTATACCAGACGCGGAAATGTTTGTTGGAGGCTCCGTCCCAAGCCCGGATGTACCAGCGCAAGCGCTGTGGTTATTTTCGCAAAAAGAGAAAGACGCCATGCCAGTATCTCACAGAAAACGAGTGAACTGGAACAGCGACTTTTTCAGTTTTGCTCCGTTGGCAGGAAGGTATCTAACGCAGGAAGACCATACAACCACAGAGTGAAACTCTGGTTATCGGGGGCTTGGGGGCGGAGCCATCCAACAAGCCTTCGGCATTTCAGGCCGAAGAGCATTGCTTGCGGCGATGCAAATGTACTACATTTGCCCTGCTTGCCACTTATTATTCGTTGCCTGTTTGCTTTCCCCAAAGAGAGCTTCGCTGGCCTGCCCGGAAGCGGTGGACTGCGTTATCCAAGTAACTGCGGAAAGTTGCTGGTTATCGATGTTGCGCAACATCCGCCATTGGCGGGGTCTGGGGTGCAACATGCACCCCAGCAGGAGTTTGAGGGCGGCGCCCTCAACGGATCTCCTTTCCCGTCAAATTTCTGTTTTTCAGTGTCTTGTATTAATCAGGAAACAGTATTAGATTTGAGTTAGAGTGTGGATAACTCAGGTTTTCGTGAAGAGCCAAAAACCGCCGCGCAATGCGCGGCGGCGGGGATTTGGGGTTAGCGAGCGGATGCGCGGCGTTTTTTCAACAGCAAGGCGAGGCCGCCGATACCCAAGGCCGCCAGGGCGATCCACAAGGCCGGGGTCGCGTCGTCGCCGGTCTTGGGCACCTTATAGTTGATGATGGTGCCGCCGTTGTAGCAGCGGTCGGTTTCGCCAGCATGCTTACCCACGTTTTCGTAGCGCACATTGTAGCCCTCGGGGACCTTTTCCACCAGGTAGTAGTCCGCGTCGCTGGTGAACCAGTTCTCGTAGTGCCATTCGTACTCGCTGACGATCTCTTTTTTGAACGTCGTGCGGTACTCGGAGCCGTCGGGCGCATAGAAGGTCCAGTCGATGCTGTTCTCCGCGTCTCCCTGCCACTTCTTGGTGAAGGTGAATTTATACACGTAGGGATTGGGCGTGGGCGGGATGGTGGAGGTAGGCGTGGGCGTCGGTTCCGGGGTAGGCGTCGGTTCCGGGGTTGCCGTAGGTGCCGGGGTGGGCGTCGCCGCAGGGGTCGGTGTCGCTGTGGGCGTCGCCGTGGGCGTGGGGGCAGGCGTGGGAGTGGAATTCAATTGCCACTGGGCAACGAAGGTGTGGTTTTCCGTGACGGTGTAGGGATCCCCGGGCTGGTATTCGCTGCCCTTCCAGTACAGGAAGGTATAGCCCTCCCGGGTGGGGGCTTCCCGGATGGCGATTTTTTCCTCGTAGGGGTGGGTTTCCGTCACCGGGTCTGTGCCACCATTGAGGACGCCGCCATTGGGATCGTAGGTGATGGTGTACGTCGCTTTCTCCCATTGGGCGGTGTAGGTGGCGTCGGCGGTGACGGTATCGGCCACCTGCGGCTCCCAGCCGGTAAAGACATAGCCCTTCCGGGCCGGCGTGCCCTCAAAGGCCGGGGTGGCCTTGTTTTCCGGTGCCTGATACACCTGATCGGCAAATACTTCTTCTCCCTCCACTCCATCGGTGTAGGTGATGATGTATGTTTTCTCCCATTGAGCGTAGAGCGTGATCCCTATAGGTTCCCCTGTAGTGGGATCGGTTTCAGAATCCTCGAAATCATCATAATCGTACAGCCCGTCTTTGGTATATGCTTTTCCGCTACCATCCCTTTCGGTATTCCAGCCCACAAAAGCAAAACCGTCCTTCAAAAAGGTATTTTCACGCAGCGTTTTTTCTTCCAGGCTCCAGCCGAAAATCTGCGGCTGAACAGCCCCCGTACCGCCATTCCCGTCAAAAAGCACCTTCTTTGCCACCACATACATGGCGTTTCCGCTGGCGGGAGCGGAATTGCTGCCATCGGGCACAATAACGCCCACAGGATAAAAATACTGATCGTCATCTCCATGTGCAATCTCGTACATGGCCACGGGGAATGTGGTCTTTCGGTGGCTTTGTGCTTTAGTATTCACGAAATTTGGTCCGAGGAGCAACTTTTTCAAAGAGTAGCATTGAAAATAAATATCAAAAGTTGAACCATACCAATTTTCTTTATACGCCACTACAGCAGTGGTATCCCAACTGCTCATATCCACGATTTCCAATTGCCGGCATGCTCTAAAAAGCGACTCAATTGATTCATAAAGAGAAGAAGTATCCCACTTGCCGGTATCTGCAAATTTTAGTGCGTAACAATTGGCAAATATATCTTTCATATTCGTAACATTCCCGGTTTTCCATTCGCCCACATCCACAGATTCCAGATTGCGACAGCCTGCGAATATTCCGGCGATAGTAGTGGCATTTGACGTATCCCACTTGCTCACATCAATTTGTGTCAGCAAGGAACAGTTACCAAACACACCGCCCATTTTGGTAACGTTTGAGGTGTTCCACCTGCTGACGTTGATTTTTTTTAATGTATTGCATTCATAAAACATGTTATTCAGATTTTCGACTTTGGATGTGTCCCATTCGCTCACATCCACGGCATCCAGTCTCAAGCAATAGGCAAACATTTCGCTCATATCCCGAACATTGGAAGTATTCCAATCATCCATTTCCGGGCCAGAAAGATTCTCGCATCTATAAAACAATCTGGACATATCTTCTACGCTGGACGTATCCCAGTTGTTGATGCCATCCACGGTTTGCAAATATGTACATTGGTAAAACATCCACTTCATACTTTTGAGTTTGGGCATACTGGTCCACGTGCTCGCCAGAAGGGTGGTCAAGCTCCGCGAATGGCGGAACATATAGCTCATATCCTCCACATCGGAAACATCCAAGCATCGGGCGTCCACTTTCCTTAATTTGGTATAACCGCTACTGGACGAATCAACCGCGTCGCCAAAGAGATAGGAAATACTCGCCGGCGCTTTACAACCCGGTTTAAACTGCACTTGCGTGATCTGATTGGCGTAGTCATACCAGGGCCATCCTTCCCAAAAATTGTCTTGCAAATTTGATCCCGAGCCAGCTTTGCTATTTTCCATCGTTCCACTAATATTGTCGGCTGGCCATATAGTTAATATGCCTTGATCGTCAATCGCCCATTTGCAGGTACCGCAGGTGCCGCTGGCGATCTCCGCCGAAGCCACGGCCGCCCCCAGCAGCAGCGCCGCCAGCAAAAACAGTACAAAAAACTTCATTTTCTTCATGTCCGTATGCTCCTTCATGTTTTTTCTTCATGATCGTGCCGTGTATATAAAAAACGCAACCTATTCGCTATATGCGAATAGATTGCGCTGTAAAAAAGCCGGGACAGCAAAAAAAGGGCAGACTTATCCCGCCTGCCTGCCTGCCTGCCTGCCTGCCTGCCTGCCTGCCAAAAATATAATGGTGGTGGGCATCCCTGTCAAGTCCTTTCTCGCAAAAAAAGAGAATCTTTTTTCCCCCGGCCCGCCCCTTGACCCGGCAAAAACCGGGGGAACATCCATAGCACGAATATTATATCATATTTGCAACAAAATTGCAAGCTTTTGGCGTGACCGAAATCACGCCTACATGGTGTAAAAAGGCGGCGCAGCACAGGCATTGGAGGAGAAACTAAAAACGGAAGGAATAGCTCCTGATCAATACTATAGCAGTAAGTTGAGTGAGGAAATGATCAAATAGAAGAGATATTGAATCCATGCAAACAGGAGGCTAGCGCAATGCCCGAATATCAAGAGACCGAATGGAAAGAAGCCTTGCGAGATTTCTGAGCTAATCAGCTATAAGGCAATGACCGCAATCTGAGCTGGGTCAGAGATAGAGCAGGCGGCTATCAACAGCGGTTTGCCATATATGAACTGCCACCAATTACCTTGATTTTGCCCTGAGAGCGTTTTTTCTCCATATAGATGGTCCAATCCTCGTTTGCTGGAATTTTGGCCTCTTAGAATCGAAAACCGATTCAAACCATACCATATATTGACTAATACAATTTTGTTTAACACTGCATATTGTATGGCGTGTGGTCTTTGAAACTCCTCCGGTATTTGTGCGGAAAAACAGCAACATAATGATGCCGGCACAACCTTGATGGTCATGCCGACACGTTGTGTTTATAAGGTTAGAATGACATCATGCAGGATGACCTCTTCTGCTTTGTTGCGAATGTTATTCATTTTGCCGACCTATTCAATGGGCTGTGCTTTCCTCCTTCAAATGTAGCCGTTTGGTGCTGTGAAATGGGTTGCGCACTACGGTTGCCGACTTTGTTGCGTTGAGGCTGATGATTAGTTCCTTATGAAAATGAATGCAATGGATTCCGGCGTTTTTCCCGTTTTCCGGGGCGGCGCGGCCCCAAGAAAAATCCCTTGCCGCGACGCCGAAAAAACGGCCGCCTGCCAGGGATCCGAACGCGCCTGCCGCGATGCCCGTGGGTCCATCGGCCGCCTTCCGGGGCCTCTCGGGCGGGATGCGCGCCAAATTGCGGGCCGCGCGGAATATGGTTGTTTTTTCTTGCAAATGCGTGTGTGCAATGTTAGAATGAGTAAAATTCGCGGAGAAGGATTTGATTCTTGCGACGACCGTACGTTCAAAATGGATTTACGGGATGGCATGCAAACGGGACGCCCCGTGGACGCTGTAAAAAACCAGAATCACCTTTTCCCTGAATCAGGGAGGCACACCATGTCGGCTTTTTCGGGCGCAACGCTCCTCATCACGGGCGGCACCGGCTCCTTTGGCCATGCCGTCCTGAAGCACTTTCTGACCACGGATATCGGCCAGATTCGGATTTTCTCCCGCGACGAGAAGAAGCAGGACGACATGCGGCACGCGCTTCAGGCAAAGTATCCCGAGCACGCGGGCAAGGTGAAATTCTACGTGGGCGACGTGCGCGAGCCGCGCTCCGTCGCGGACGCCATGCCCGGTGTGGACTATCTCTTCCACGCCGCCGCGCTGAAGCAGGTCCCCTCCTGCGAGTTTTTCCCCATGCAGGCGGTGAAAACCAATGTGGAGGGTACGGACAACGTTCTCCACGCGGCGATGGACGCCAGCGTGAAAAAGGTGGTGTGCCTGAGCACCGACAAGGCCGCCTATCCCATCAACGCGATGGGCATCTCCAAGGCCATGATGGAGCGCGTGGTGTATGCCAACGCGCGGGTGGCCGCCGAGCGAAACGGCCCAGTCATCTGCTGCACCAGATACGGCAACGTCATGTGCTCCCGCGGCTCCGTGATCCCGCTGTTTATCGACCAAATCCGATCGAGCGAGCCGATCACCGTCACCGATCCCGCGATGACGCGCTTTCTGATGAGCCTGGACGAGTCGGTGGCGCTTGTGCGATTCGCGTTTGCGCACGCCGGCCCCGGCGATCTGTTCATCCAGAAGTCCGACGCCTGCACCATTGCGGACCTTGCGAAGGCCGTGCAGCGCCTGTTTGGGGACACGGGGGTCCGCGTGATCGGCACCCGCCACGGGGAAAAGCTCTATGAAACGCTGATGACGCGGGAGGAGCGGCTGCGGTCCGAGGATATGGGGCAGTATTTCCGCGTGGCCGCCGACAATCGGGACATGAACTATGACAAATACTTCGTGCAGGGCCAGGCGCAGTCCATGGCGGAGGAGGCATACACCAGCCACAACACCAACCGGCTGGACGTGGACGGCACGGTGCAAAAGCTCTTGACCGTGGCTTACGTCCAGGAGGAACTGAACGGGATCGAACACCACGCAGGTCTCCGCCACGGCGGGCCCGGCGCGTGATTTCGTATGGGACCGGAAGAAACAAAAAGGCGGCCCGCCATAGCGGGCCGGATAGGAGATAACGCATCATGGACTACCCGGAATGGAAAGAGAACGGCAGGATCAAGCTGATGATCCTCGTGGGGACGAGACCGGAGATCATCCGGCTCTCCGCGGTAATCAAAAAGTGCCGCCGGTATTTTGACACGCTTCTCGTCCACACGGGGCAAAACTACGACTACAGCCTGAACGGGGTGTTCTTTCGGGACCTCGCGATTGCGGCGCCGGAGCTGTATCTGAACGCGGCCGGCGCGGACCTTGGCGAGACGATGGGAAACATCATCGCGTCGTCCTACCGGGCGATGGCGGCGCTGAAGCCCGACGCCGTGCTGGTGCTCGGTGATACGAACAGCTGCCTGTCCGTGATCGGCGCCAAGCGCCTGCACATCCCGATCTTTCATATGGAGGCGGGCAATCGGTGCAAGGACGAACGCCTGCCGGAGGAAACAAACCGGCGCATCGTGGATATCATCAGCGACGTGAATCTGGCATATTCCGAGCACGCGCGCCGGTATCTCGCGGAGTGCGGCCTGCCCAGCGAGCGCACCTATGTGACGGGTTCTCCGATGGCAGAGGTGCTGACCGGGCAACTGGAGAAGATTCAGGCGTCTGACATCCATGCGCGCCTCGGGCTGGAAAAGGGCAGGTACATCCTGCTCTCCGCCCACCGGGAGGAGAACATCGACACGGAAAAACGCTTTACCCGTCTTTTCACGGCAATCAATCAGCTGGCGAAAACGTATGACATGCCGGTCCTGTATTCCTGCCACCCCCGGTCCCGCAAGCGCCTGGAGGCGTCCGGCTTCCGGCTCGATCCGCACGTGATCGCGCACGAGCCGCTCGGCTTCCACGACTATAACTGCCTGCAAATGCACGCCTACTGCGTTGTCTCCGACTCCGGCACGCTGCCGGAGGAGGCCAGCTTTTTCGCCTCCGTCGGCCACCCGATCCCGGCCGTGTGCATCCGTACCTCCACCGAGCGGCCGGAGGCCCTCGACAAAGCCGGCTTCCTCCTCTCCGGCATTGATACGGCCGGCCTGCTGCAATCCGTTGCTCTTGCCGTGGAGATGGTGAAAAACGGAGACCACGGTCTCCCCGTGCCGGACTATACCGATCTCAACGTGTCCGATAAGGTCGTCAAGATCATCCAGTCCTACGTGGGCGTGGTCAATCAAACGGTGTGGCGCAAGGAAAGCTGACCGCCCGGATTCCGGCGCGCGGCTCGTCCCGCGCACACGGGGCGCTGCCCCCGGCGCGCATGCAGGTCGCGGTCAGCGGAAAAAACAGCGAAGGACGGCATTGCGATGAACATACTGGTCACGGGCTCCGCGGGCTTTTTGGGCCGCAATCTGGTTGAAAATCTCAAAACCATCCGCGATGGAAAAAACGCGGCGAGACCGAACCTCCGCATCGACGAAATCTACGAATACAGCCGAAGCAGCACGCCGGAGCAGCTGGACGAATGGTGCGCAAGGGCGGACTTCGTTTTTCACCTCGCGGGCGTGAGCCGCCCGAAGGACCCGGCAGAATTTCAAACCGGGAACGTCGGGCTTGCGTCCGCGCTTCTGGACACGCTGAAGAAGCACAAAAACAACTGCCCGGTGATGCTGAGCTCCTCTGTTCAGGCCGCCCTCGTCGGGCGTTTCGGCGTTTCTGAGTATGGCCTTTCCAAGCGCGGCGAGGAGGAGCTGTTCTTCCGCCATGGCGAGGAGACCGGCGCCGCCGTTTATGTATATCGCTTTCCGAATCTTGCGGGGAAGTGGGTGCGGCCAAATCATAACAGCGCCGTCGGGAGCTTCTGCAGCAGCATTGCAAACGATCTGCCGATCACGGTCAGGGACCCGGAAGTGGAGCTGGAGCTTTTATTTGTGGAAGACCTGCTGGAGGAGCTGTACGATTGTCTTGAGGGCCATCCGCGTCGCTGTGCGTACCCGGACGCGAACGCCGTGATCGACGGGGTCGTTTACGACGGGCTGACGCCCCGGCCGGCGGAAGACGGGGCCTACTGCTATGCAGCGGTGACGCACAAGGCGACGCTCGGCCGCATCGCGGAATGTCTCCGCGCGTTCCACGACCAGCCGCGGCCCCTGCTCATGCCGCGAATGGCGCCGGGAAGCTTTGAGAAGAAGCTGTATTCGATGTATCTGAGCTATCTCCCAAAGGAGAAGGCCGCGTTTTCGCTCCCCATGCATGCGGATGACCGGGGCTCGTTTACGGAGCTTTTCAAAACCGTCGATCACGGCCAGGTTTCGGTGAACATCTCCAGGCCGGGGGCAACGAGGGGACAGCACTGGCATAACAGCAAGTGGGAGATATTTGTCGTGGTCTCCGGCCACGGTCTGATCCGGGAGCGGAAGCTCGGGACGGATGAAGTGATCGAATTTGAAGTCAGCGGAGAGAAGCTCCAGGCGGTCCGGATACTGCCGGGATACGCGCACAGCATCGTCAATCTCAGCGAGACGGACCCGCTCGTGACGGTCATGTGGGCAAGCGAACAATTCGACCCCAACCGCCCGGACACCTTCGCAGAACCGGTCTGATCCGGCCCTTTCTACAATACCAAGCTGCAGGTCTTTGTGCAAAGACCTGCAGCTGAGCCTGTCGAAAAACTCATTTTTCGACAGGCGGGGACTTGCGCTGCATTCCTTGCCCTCGTTTGCGAATGCGATTCGCAATATGAGGGCAATCCATTCCGCGAGAAGTATTTTTGCCCCACGGCAAAGCCGCGCGGCAAAAATGATTGGATCCCATTCGCGCCTCCGGGCGCGAACTCTGCGAGGCCTTTTTTGACAATACCAAGCTGCAGGTCTTTGTGCAAAGACCTGCAGCTTTTTTCGGCTCTTTTTTGGCCGGTCAGTACTCCTCATTCAGGATGTTCGCAAGGATATATTCTCCCCATGAATACTCGGACAGAAATTCCCCGTCAAACTTGTCCCGCAGGTCCATATTCTTGTCCTGCCAGGCATAGTAATCGCAGTCGAACATCGCCGTGTTAATCATCTGTCCGCGTGAGGTGGAGATGAGCAGATTTTCCACGCCGTCCCGCTTCAGCGCCTGCTTCAGCCGGTGCAGCGCGTTGTACAGCACGCTCATGTTGGCGTTGCTGTATTCGCGCCCCTTCCAGATCGTTCCGTAGATTTCTTCGTTGCTGATTTCCCGCCCCCGCCGCGTGACGACCAGGGCAAGAATCTCCTTTGCCTTTCCGGTCAGGGCGAGCGGAACGCCGTCCTTCAAAACCAGGAACCGCCCAAACGTCTGGATATACAGCTCCTTGTGCTGCCGCCGCGCGATCAGCCGGATACGCTCCATGGCCATCTCCAGCGTTTCTCGGGTGTACGGCTTGATGATATAGTAGTCGCCGCCGATCTGGTTGAAATCCCAGATATACTCGTCGTATGCCGAGACGAACACGATCAGGATATCCGAGCGCAGGCGGCGCAGCCGCTTTGCGAGCTCGATCCCGTTCGTGACCGGCATCTTGACATCCAGAAACGCCAGCTCGACCGGATGCGCCTCGGCATATTCCAGAGCGTCCCTGGCGCACTCAAACTGGCCCACGATATTCAGCTCGGGGATATCCTCGCTCAACCGAACAAACCGTCTGAGCATGAGGGCTTCATCATCCACTACAATGGTTCTCACTCGCTGACGCCTCCTTTTGGAATCCTTACGGTTACACTGGTTCCTACACCGATGGTGCTGTGAATGGTCACGCTGGCATGCATCACCTTGTCCAGCCGGAAAATGATGTTTTTCAGCCCGGTCGCGTCCCGCATCCCGCCGGCAAGGTCTCTCTGAAGCGCGTCAACGTCAAAGCCCACGCCGTCGTCCTCCACCCGGACCTCCCAGGCCTCGGGCAGCTCCCTGCTGCGGATGGAGACGGTGCCGCCCGCGGCGCCGCGCTCGTAGATGCCGTGCCGGATGGCGTTTTCCACCAGCGGCTGAATGCTGAGCGGGATAATCGAAAACCGATCCGCTTCGATCTCGTAGCGAATCTTCAGCTTCTCGCCAAACCGCATTCGCTCGATGTTGACATATGCCCGGATGTTGTCCAGCTCCTGCGAAAACGGGAGCGGCTGGTCGCTCGCCATCGCGCGGATGCAGCTGCGCAAATGCACGGTAAAGTCTCCGACCAGCTCAGACGCATATTGCGGATCGTCCAGGATAATCTCCTGGATCGAGCCCAGCGCGTTGTATAAAAAATGCGGCTGCATCTGGCTGGTGAAATTTCGGATGCGGCTCATGCGGAGCTCTTCCTCCAGCTTTTCCAGCTCCATCTCCTTGCGCTGCTGCTCGGTCAGGTCATAAATGACGCAAAAAGAGAGAATGTCGCCGGACGCCGCGTCCTGATAGAGATAAAAGACCTTCTTGCAGGGCTGCGCGTCGCCGTTGGCCGTGCGGGAGGAGAACGAGACCGACGCGCGCTTTTCGCCGCGCTGGAAGCAGGATATCAAATAGTCGCGGTTGCTGATCTGCGCGTACTTTTCGTTCTCCGCCACGACAAACTCCGCGCAGAGCAGCGCCTCCAGCTCGCTGTATTTCATCGTCTTTCCCGCCAGCACCGGAGCGGCGTCGTCGTGCAGGAGCGTCGGGGACATTTCCAGGACCAGATCGCGCGTGAGATTCGCCTCCAGATACCCCGCGGCGCTGCCCAGAATCGCCTCCATATGGTTTTTCTCCTTCTGGTGCATCGACGCGAGCTGCGCGTGGTGCGCCTGATCGGTCAGAATTTCCGTGTCGATATTGCGCACGCCAAGCAGAATGTGCGGCTGTCCGCCGATCAGGCACATCGTCGCGCGAATCTTGTGATACACCGGCTCCCCGTCCGCCATCAGCCGGTATATAAACGTATAGTATTTCCCTTTTTTCACACCGTTCAGCAGCGCCGTCCGGCTGAGCATGCTGGACACGTATTCCTGATCCTCGGGGTAAACGGCCTTGGCGATATCCTCGGGCAGGGACGTGAAAAAATCGCTTCCGCCGCGCGCGAGTTTCAGCTCGCTGTAGGAGTCGCTTTCATAATACCGCTGATAGGCGGAGGTCGTCACGTCGATATCATAAATGCACTCGTAATTTTCAAAGAGCGCCCCCATGATCGCGTCATAGGAGAGCGCGTTGGCCGGATTTCTCCGGGATTCTGCATCCATGTGTGTTCGATCCTTTCCGGCAGGTGGATTCCCGACGGGCGGGCTGCCTCCAACGAGAGCATAGCACAACCGGCGCGCTTTCGCAAGAAAGCGCCCTGCCGGCGTCCGTGCCCGCTCGATCCGGCGGGAATGCCGGCGGCCCTACCCGACTTTGCCACTTGTTCCTTTTAGTCACCAAAAAGAAATTGAAAATAATTGTTGATTTTGCAAGGTTTTCCCTTGCTTTTTTTATTGTTGTATTG
>CACYOR010000055.1 GCA_902775985.1 Oscillospiraceae bacterium | reverse complement strand
TGTTTTTTCCGGGGGCGTGTACCTCGGAAAAAACACTTCTCAGCCCGGAAGTGTGCGAGCGCCCCTCGGCGCGAGTGCGCGCGCCGGGCTGCAATCCCTTTTGCATTCAAAGGCAAAGCCTTTGAATGCAGCTTAGTATTCGTAGATCCCGCCGCCGATGAACTCCCGGATCAGGGCGTCCGGGGCCACCAGGCTCTCGTCGATGTGGCCAAAGAGCTGCAGCGCGGGCAGCACCGTGCGCAGCTCGTCAAAGCGCTCGATGCCCTCGGGGATGGCGCGGAAGAGCTCGGTGGCCGTGGCGTTGAAGACCGGCAGTTCATAGGGAAAGGCCGTGTCGAACTCAAAGTCCGCCTTTTCCCGGAAGGGGGAGACGTACTTGGCCTCGCCCCGGCGGACGTTGGCCCACATGGCAATGGTCTCGTGGGGATCGGTGCCGCGGAAGTTGTGGTCGCGCACCGTGCGGCGCACCAGGCGGAACCAACTGCGCTTGAAGACCAACTTCTCGCCGAACATCACGTCCGTGCGGGCGGAGATATAGAGCTTGAAGGCCTCCGGATGCCGGGTGGTGATGGCGTCGTTCAGGGCGTGGATGCCCTCGAAGATGACGATCTCATCCTCCTTGAGCTTGATGGACTTGGAGGGCTCCTGAATGCGCATGCGGCGGGAGAACTCATACTTGGGCACGTAGATGCGCTCGCCCCGGCTGAGCTGGGTGAAGTGCTTGTTGAGCAGGTCCATATCCAGGCAGAGGGGCGACTCCAGATCGTACTCCCCCTCCGGCGTGCGGGGCGTGGTCTCCGGGGAGACGGTGTTGAAATAGTCGTCCATGGCCACGTAGTGGGTGCCCACGCCGCGGCGGTTGAGCTCCTCGGCGATCTTCATGGCCGTGGTGGTCTTGCCCGAGCCGGAGGGCCCGGAGAGCAGCACGATGGGGCTGTTCTTTTTGTTCTCGATGATCTTCTCCGCGGCCAGCTCCACGCGAGCCTTGTACTGGGCGTCGCCCTCTTCCACGAAGCCCTTGGGGTCGGAGACGGTTCTAAAGTTGATGTCGTCAAGCTGCCAGGCCATTATTTTTCCTCCTCTAGAAATTCGTAATAAAACGTCGCGATCTGCGCCTTGTCGGCGCAGGTTTTTTCAATATTCTGGATGTATTCCAGGGGGTACTTCGGGGCCATCAGGCGGAGGTTGCGCCCCTCGTCCGGGCGGATCAGCTTGGTGGAGCCTCCGCCGCCCATGGCCAGGATGCTGCACAGCTCCTCCATGATGGCGATGTTATACAGGTTCTCCGTGCCGGGTTTGGCCCAGCCCACGTTCTCAAAGCCACCGGACATGAACTTCTGCCGGTAGAGATAATAGGGGGCATAGCCGCTCTCCCGCAGGCGCCGCGAGGCCAGATCCAGCATCCGCCCCACCTCCTGCGCGTTCGGGATCGCCGTCCCCTCCAGGGTGATGCGGGAGCCCTTTTTGAGGCTCAGGGTGTGGACGGTGATATTCTCCGGCGCGAGGGCGAGCACCTGCTCCAGCGTGGCGGCAAAGCCCGCCGCGCTGTCCGCCGGGAGCCCGGCGATCAGATCCATATTCACGGCAAAGCCGCCCACTTCCCGCACGGTGGCCAGCGCCCGGAGTACCTCGGCGGCCGTGTGCTTCCGGCCGATGACCTCCAGCACCGCGTCCGACATGGTCTGGGGGTTGACGCTGACCCGATCCACCCCGTGCGCGCGCAGCACCCGCAGGCGCTCCGGCGTAATGGTGTCCGGCCGTCCGGCCTCCACCGTGTACTCCCGCAGGGCGGAGAGATCAAAATCCCGCTCCAGGCGCGTGCAGAGCCGCTCCAGCTGCTCCGGGTCCAGGGTGGTGGGCGTGCCGCCGCCCATGTAGATGGACACGACCCGCAGCCCCAGCTCCTTAACCTGCCGGGCTGTGGCGGCGATCTCCTTCTCCAATGCCTCCAGGAAAGGCGGGATCAGCTTCATGCTCTTCTCCACCGACTGGCTGACAAAGCTGCAGTAGGCGCAGCGGGTCGGGCAGAAGGGGATGCCCACATAGAGGCAGACGTCCCGCTCGCTAAGCGAAGCCTTCACCAGCCGCGTCTGTCGGGTGGCGTCCAGGCAGAGCTCCGCCCGCTCCGGCGAGACCCGGTATTCCTCCCGAAACTCCCGCAGGGCCTCCTCCTCGCTGAGCCCCCGGTCCAGCAGCGCGCAGAGGAGTTTTCCCGGCCGCACGCCGGTCAGCGCCCCCCAGACCGGCTCAGGCACGCCGGAGGCCAGGGCCGCCCGGTAGACGGCGTTTTTCACCAGCCGCTGGCAGCAGCGGTCGGTGTCCAGCTTGCTGCCCAGACGGCCGTTGGCCGCCGAGGCCCGGCCGGCGTAGCGATGGCCGCCCCGGTGCAGCACGCAGCTGGCCGTGGTGCGCTGGGCGCCCCAGCTCAGGCGGATCTCCATCCGCTCGCCGCTGGGCTTTCCCTCCGGGTACTCCGGGCGCTCGGCGGGGAACATGGTGAGCAGCATCTGCTCCACCGCATATTTATATGTATGGCCGAAGAGATATAGGCGCATCCCGGTCCGTCCCTCATTCAAAAGTGTATGTTTTATTGTACCATAAAAGCAAAGCGCTTGACAATGAGCAAACATCCCCAGCCACAGAAAAAACACCTTGAGCCCCGGTCGTCCGACCGGGACTTAAGGTGTTTATCACGTTTACGGGATCTCAATTACCTCTCCGGCGACGCAGAGGCTCCGAATCTCGTGCAGGTCGATTACATCCGGCCACCATCCGGTGGGATATTCTTGGATAAGATCCTCCCCCATATAATGGGTGTTAAAGCCCCAGCAATCCTTTTCCGTCCCGTCGGCAAGACGAAGAACGCTCCCTTTCAGAACCTCGTCAATACGCAGATCCCAACTGAACTGGCGCAGATAGTCGTCCAGTCCGGACGGGCCTTCCACCGCAAAATGCGCGTCCGGATCGTCCACCCGAATCCGCCAGGTAATGCCAGTGGCGCTGATATCCGCGCCCAGGATCTCCCCCACACCGCTGTAGTCCGGGTTCGTAAAGACAATCGGCTCGGGGAAATCCAGGCGGCGGATATCCGGCTCCGGGATCGTCACCGTGATGCTGCCGAAATCCTGATGAAGGGCATGCCTTGCATCCGTGGGCAGAAAATGGCTCTCCTCCGGTCTCTCCCAATAGTCGTAACTGGCGACGTGCAGCGTCACCTCCCGCCCCTCCTCCGGCAGCTGACTTGCGGGGATGCCGATGCAGAGCGTCAGGGTTTTGCTCTCCGCATCGTAACTCTGGGCCAAATAGCGCCGCAGCCGCCCTTCCGCGGTAATGCTTGTAATCTCGTTGCCGTTCTCGTCGATCCAGGTCTCGTATTCCTCCGGGCGATACTCCCACTCGCCGGGCGTATAGAAGCTCGCCAACATGCCGTCGTGTCCATCGGCCGAGACCAGATAGAGCATAAAATGCTCCTCCCCGTCCGCGCTTGTGTCCTTCATGGGCATATCCCGTACATCCTCCTCTTCCACCGGGGAGACCGTGAAATAGAGCTTCAGTCCGCCATCGGAGTAGGCGGAGAGCAGCGCAACACCCTCCTGCGGCTCCTCTGCCAGCTCGTACTCCACATAGGATTCCACGTGCTTTTTCTCGGGTCGATACTGCTCCCGCACCGCCTCCTGCTGGCGCTGCCGGAAGCCGTCGGCCACCGCGTAAGCAGTGACCCCCAGGCCCAGCAGCAGAACCGCTGCCAGGGCCAAGGTGAGCGCCCGCCGGATCAGGCGGGCCTTCTGTTGTCTCTCGTGTGCAGAAAGCATCGCTGTCATCTCCTCCGTGCCGTGGGCGGAGGCGTGCAGATGGGAAAAGGTCTTTACAAAGCGTTCGCGGTCTGTCATGCTCCTCACTCCTCCGTCAAGTCCTGTTTCAGCTTTGCCCGCGCCCGGTGCAGCCGGGAGCTCACCGTATTCTCCGGCAGGGACAGAAGCTGAGCGATCTCCTTTACCGTATATCCCTCATAGTAATGGAGATAGAGGGGTACACGATAGTGCTTCTCCAGACGCATCACCGCCAGAAACAGCGCCGTGTAATCCGCCTGCTCAAAGCCAAGGCTCTCGGCGTAGTCCTCCAGCGACTCATGCCGCCGCCAAGGTGAGCGGAAGAGAGTCTTGCAGCGGTTGATTGTGCAGCGAATCAGCCATCGCTTTACATGCTCCTCAGACCTAAAGTCTTTTTCCGTCCGGTAGAGTTGCAGCAGCACATCCTGGGTCACATCGTCAGCGTCCTCCCGGCTGCGGGTATAGCTGTAGGCCACGCGAAAGATCGTGTCCATCCATTGCTCCGCGGCCAGGGCAAAGCGTTCATCGGTCATAGCTATGCACCAATTCCTTTTCTTTCGTAGAAGTCCTTCTGTCTGATATACGCACGAGAGAGGAAAAAGCTTGCAGGCAAGAAAAAACTTTTTCACAAAAAACGGAGATGTGAAAAAGGTCCCCTCCATCCTGTAGGGGCTGACGCCCTCGGCAGAGCGCGCGAAAAAAGGCTTATATCAATAGAGATCCCCAGCGAAAACGGGTAAAAGGTACCCGAATTCGCCGGGGATTTCTGTTTCTTATCCTTTCCACGCCGGGACGCCAAGGGTGTCGTCCCCTACAAGGGAAGTGTCCAAGCCGTTTTCTGTCAATCGACTTTTTTCACAGCCCCATCCGGATGTATGTGTCAGATCTTCCGGTCTCTCACCTGGGAATCGTAGTGCTTGTTGAGCAGGGGGCGGACCACATAGTAGATCAGCTTGTTCTCCCCGTTGGTGATGTAGAGCGTAAAGGTCAGCACAAAGGTGATGAGGGCGATCAGCGTGAGCTTTTTCAGCAGCTTCAGGCAGACCAGCAATACTTTCTTCATGGTGTCATCCTCCCTTAATAGGCGTCGGAGTCGTCAAACTCCACCAGCGTGGGATCCAGCGGCTTCTCGCCCAGAACCACGTCCATGTACTTGTTGACGCAGTTGCGCATGTCCTGACGGGACACGGTGCGGCTGTCCTCCAGATCGTGCTCGACGAAGATGAAGTGGAAGCCCAGGTCGCGGGCCTGCTCCTCCATCAATGCGTGCACGCCCAGCATGCCCTTGCAGGCGATGTTGTCGTTCATGAGCACCATGTCGCAGTTGAACTCCCGCGCCCAGTCCCAGACGGCGTTGACGTTGTCCCAGCCGCCCACGGCGTGGTGGCGCATGCAGGCCTTCTCGGTGAAGCGGGTCAGGTCGTCCATGGCCTTCTCGGGGTCTTCGGTGTCGATCATGTTGAAGCCCATGGTGGAGTCCATGTTCAGCACGATGTTGATGCCCCAGCAGTTCTGCGTCCAGGTGGGGAAGTCGGTGTAATACACGGCGGAGGGACCCCACAGGAAGGCGCGGTGGCGGGTCTTGCCGCCGAAGGCCTGGTACTTCTGCTCATAGGCCTTGCGCATGATCTTGATGACCTTGCGGTCCACCTTGTTGAAGTAGGGATCCTGGCCGTTGACCGACTGCCAGGAGTACAGGCGGTACAGGGTCTCGGCGATGCCGGTCAGGGCCGAATAGGGGGTCTTGAAGAAGTCCCACTTCTCCAGCTCGATGGTGTTCTGCTCGTTGATGAGCTTGGCGTACTTGAAGAACTCGTTCCAGTCGTACTTCACGCCGTATTCCTGCTCCACAAAGGCGATGGCGTCCTTGAGGGTCTGGCGGGAATAGGGCAGGGCCTCCTTCTCGTTGTGCTGCATGGCCAGGGTGACCGGGAAGTCGGGCATGCCGATGCGGCGGCGCTGGAACATGGAGGTGGCCTCCGAGGCGTTGCAGGGCATGTTGGTGGAGAGCATCGCCTTACCGATCAGGGGGAAGGCGTCGTCGATGGCGACGCCGGTCTCCGCCGCGCAGCGGGAGCAGACGTCCGCCGGCAGACCATAGGCCTCGGCCACGTCGATATAATAGGGCTCGATGTGCTGGTCCACGTCGCAGATGATGAACTCGGGCAGGGTCTGCAGCGGGAAGGGCGTCAGCTCCTTGAAGCCCTTGAGGAAGAGCGGGGTGATGGTCTCATCGTGGGGAATGATCTTCTCGCTGCCCTCGACGCTGCCGCCGAGACGGCGGTCGTTCTTCAGCACGAAGGCGATGCGCTTGGTCAGGCTCTGGACAATGGCGTGCATGTTGGCGTGGGCGATCACCAGCTCCTTGCCGCGATAACCCTCAAAGAGGCGGTCGATGAACATGAAGGTGCCCAGGAAGGAGCCCATCCAGCGGTACTCCCAGAAGCCCTTCATCACCGGGATGGGGGCCGAGCCCACCATCAGCGCCATGGACACCAGGTTCTTCATCCAGGCGCCATAGTCCACCATCGTGTCTTTCACGCCGCGCCACTCGCGCCATTTGGCGACGCCGGTCTTGTCATAGTAGCGGCTGCGCAGACCGCCGACGCCGTGCTCGGCCTGCCATTTGGGGTCAAAGCGCTCCAGCGTCTTGTCGATGGGAGCGATGAGTTTATCGATCATGCTCATATCACTTGCCTCCCTGAATGTTCTTGATCTCCAGCGATTCGATGAAGGCCTGGAAGCGGGTGCGCAGCTGGCCCACGGCGCCGAGGGCATATTCCTTCTCGATGGTGCAGGTGGGGATGCCCAGCTCGTTGATGAAGATGTTGGAGGCCAGCACCTTCTCATAGCTCCAGAATTCGCAGAACTTCATGTTCTCATAGACGATGCCGTCGGCGTGGAAGCTGTCCACCAGGCGCTTGACCTCGCTGTGGCGCTGGTCGATCTTCAATCCGTCCATGAAGCGGGCGCACTGGTTCCAGTGCAGATAATGGCGGCAGACGGCGTCAAAGGCGGTCTCGCCCGGGAAGATCTCGATCTCCTCCCGGCCGGGGAAGGAGCCGAAGCAGTAGCGGTCGGCCACCACCATGGCGCCGCAGCTCTCGATGAGCTTGGTGAACTCCGGATCGTCGATCTCGCTGCCCACCAGGGCCACGCGGGCGCGGAAGGGGAACTTGGGCTCGGGCTCTCTGGTCTTGAGCTCCTCCAGGGTCTCCTCCAGATAGGGCAGGATCAGATCGTGGGGACAGACCTGGCTCACCAGCTGGATCACATGGAACTCATAGCCGGTGATGGGGGGATTGGCCAAACGGCGGAAATTGCCGATCTCGGTGATCACGCGGCAGAGGCGGTTGTGCTCCTCCACGGCCTTGCGGATGGCCGCGTCGGACACGTCCAGGCCGAAGTGCTCCTGCAGAGGCTCCAGCACCTTGACGCGCAGCTGAACCTTATAGTAATCCAGGTTGGTCTTGTCGCCCTTCATGGGGGGATCGATCTGGGTGACAAAGAAGCGGTCGTTCTTGACGGGATTGATGAGGAAGAAGTGCTGCTCCATGCGGTCCATGGTGGCGCAGCTCTCTGCGCCGAAGAGAGCGTCAAGGTAGTTGAAGCCGCCCTCGATGGCCCGCTCCAGAATCGAACGGGCGTAGGGACATGTCCGGTTGGTCATGTAATAGCCGGCGATATCCGTGGATGTGCAGCGGGGGGCGCGCAGGCGGCTGGAGAAGCAGCCGGGCAGGTTCAGCAAAACCTCCGGGACATAGTAGCAGTTATATCCCAGGGCGTAGCGCCCCTGTGCCTTGGCTTTGTTGACCAGCTCGTTCTGCGCGTCCTGCAGCAGATCCTCAAAATAGATCAGATGCTTCAGGTCTTTCACGCGTTGTTCACCTCACAAAGAAATTGGCCGTTCGGGTCTAAAGTAAATGTATCACAAGCGCCCCCCTGCGTCAAGCGCGGCCCTTTGGTCAGATTGCACAGCCTGTCCGGTTTCCGCGGCCCGATCACACAAAATTTACAACTCAAGGCTTGCGCCTTTCCGGGAAACATGATAAGCTATACGCAATAAACGCAATATTATGTTAAGGAGCGTATATTCTATGCTGCAAATCATCATGGGCCTCAAGGGCTCCGGCAAAACCAAGCGCCTGGTGGATATGGTGCGGGATGCGGTCAATCAGGAGACCGGCGACGTCGTCGTCATTGAGAAAGAGCGCAAGCTCACCTTCGATATCCCCTATCAGGCCCGCCTGATCGACGCCGGTAATTACGACATCGGCAACTATGAGTTCCTGAAGGGTCTCATCTGCGGCGTCCACGCCGGAAACTATGACATCACCCATTTCTTCATCGATAACTTCTACAAGCTTGTCAACGACAAGTCCCCCGAGGAGCTGGAGAAGTTCATGACCTGGCTGGAGAAGTTCTCCGATCAGGAAAAGATCAGCTTCGTGGTCAGCGTCTCCGCCGATCCGGAGACCGTACCCGAGAGCGTCCGTAAATACAACATCTGACCAAACATAAAAGAGCCGTCCGGATGGGCGGTTCTTTTTGTTATCCATTGCTATACGATCTCTTTGTACATGGCCGGGGCATCGGCCTTGTTGGCGGTCTCGCTGATCTGGGTGACCTCCACCTTCAGCGTGCGCTGGCCGAAGGCGATCTCGATCACATCGCCCACCTTGACCTGATAGCTGGCCTTGACCTGCCTCCCGTTCACCGAGACGCGCTCGCCGTCGCAGGCCTCATTGGCCACGGTGCGGCGCTTGATGAGACGCGAGACTTTTAAATACTTATCCAGTCGCATATCCGTTCCTCCTCGTCTTTTGGGCCCTCAGCCCCGTTCCCAGAGGTAGACCGGGATCGTAAGCTCCGCGCCGTAGCAGCTGACCGTCAGCTCATTCTTCCCGGAGGGCTTGAGCACCGTGAATTCGCAGCTCGCCGTGTCCTTGCTCACCACCAGCTTGGCCGACTCCTCATCGCTGACGCTCCAGGCAAAGCTTGCCTTCGGCAGCTCCGGGTCGGATTTGACCGTCACGGTCACCGTGTCCCCCACATAGGCGGTAAAGCCCTCGTCCAGCAGACGGTCGAAGGCATAGAGCGCCAGCCCGTTTACCGTGGGAGTGGGCGTCGGCGTGGGCATCGGCGTGGCCGTGGCCGTCGGCACCGGTGTGGCCGCGGCCCGGGCGCTCTGCTCCCGGCCCAGGGTGAAGCAGGCCAGCCCGGCGGCGACCAGGCCCAGGACGATCAGCGCCACGCCCAAAAGGCTCTGCCAGGCAGGCGGCTTGGTCTTCGGCTTCTCCGCCGGGCGGACTTCCTCCGTCTTCTGGGTGGGCTTGCTCTCCACGTCCGGCTGGATCGTAAAATCCTTGTCGGTTTCCCGGGTGCGGCGTTTGCCGCAGTGCGGACATTCGGCGAGCATGGCAGAAAACTCCATACCGCATTGGGGGCATTTGACCGTGGGCATATATTTCATGGGATCGTCCTCTCTATCTTCGAATCGAGTTTGATTGTAACACAGGATTATTCTTTGCACAATGGGCATAAGAAGAAATATGATTCGATTTTCAGTCTGTGTCAGCTTGTCATCTTCTATGCATTGTATTATACTGATGATCGAATCTATCTCATCACAGGAGAAACACCATGAAAAAAATTCTGATCGTATCCGCCAGTCCCCGTAAAAACAGCAATTCCGAGGCTCTGGCCCGGGCCTTTGCCGAGGGCGCGAAAGCCGCTGGAAATGAGGTGGAGCTTGTCTCTCTGCGCGGGAAGACGGTGAACTTCTGCCGCGGCTGCTTTGTCTGCCAGGAGAAGCTGCGCTGCGTGATCCGCGACGATGCGGATGCAATCTGCCAGAAGGCACTGGATGCTGACGTGCTGGTCTTCGCCACGCCCATCTATTATTACGAGATGTCCGGCCAGCTCAAAACCCTGCTGGACCGACTCAATCCCCTCTTCCCCAGCGACTACGCCTTCCGGGACGTCTATGTGCTGAGCGCCGCGGCGGAGGACGAAGCCTATGTCCCCCAGCGCGCCGTCAGCGGCGTGGAGGGCTGGGTCGAATGCTTTGAGCGCGCCCGCCTGGCCGGCACAGTCTTTATGGGCGGTGTGACGGAGGCCGGCGAGAATCCGGAGCACCCCGCGCTGGAGGAGGCCCGCCGCCTGGGACGAAACGCATGAAAGGCAAAGGTCTTTTGTTGCTCGCCCTTGCCGCCCTGCTGCTTCTGCTCTGCGGCTGCGGGGCTGAGCGGCCCATTGATCCGACCACGGCACCGGAAAGCGAAACACCGGAGGCGATCCCGTCTCCGGTCTTGGACGAAAAGGAGGACGCCATGGAACTGAAACTTCAGATCGGCGACACGCCGGTCGCGGTCACCTGGGAAGAAAACGAAAGCGTCGACGCGCTGCGCAAGCTCGCAGCGGAGGCCCCGCTGACGATTTCTCTGTCTATGTACGGCGGCTTTGAGCAGGTGGGTTCCCTCGGGCAGAGCCTGCCGCGCAGCGACGTGCAGACAACCACGAGCGCCGGGGACATCGTCCTCTATGCGGGCAATCAGATCGTCATCTTCTACGGCGCCAACACCTGGGCCTACACCCGTCTCGGCCATGTCAGTGACCAGGACGCGGCGGGAATGGAGGCCCTGCTCAGCCAGGGCGATATCAGCATCACCCTGAGCCTGGAAAAGTAAACAGCATATCGGGAAAATCGCAGCGGGGAGGCGGCACAAGCCGTCTCCCCGTTTTGCTTCATTTGTTTGTGTCCAGCCAGGCTGCAATCGCCGACAGGGTCTGCTCCTGCTGCTCCCGGGCGCTTATGGCAGCGGGCCTGTCCCCGGCCTGCGGGCCGTAGTCCCCAAATGAGGCGTGGTTTCCGCCCTCGATCACACGCGTTTCCACACTTCCATAGTGTGACGCTTCCGCGACCCGCTCCCGGTTCAGCACGCCGTCTTCCGTGCCGTAGAGGAGCAGAAGCGGCTCGTCAACGGCCTTGGTCGGGTAGGAGGCCAACAGGACGATGCCCCGCAGATCGTGGTTCGCGGCATAGCTCACCGCCATGACGCCGCCCAGGGAGTGTCCGCCGATGTACCAGTTGGCATAGTCATAGCGGGCCATGAGGGCCTCCGCCTTGTTCTCTCCGAAGAAGGCCAGATGAAAGGGCATCTTCACTAGGCAGACGTCCATGCTTCTCTCCGCCAAGCGGTGGAGCAGCGGCGCATAAGCCGCCTCGTCCACTTTGGCGCCAGGGTAGAAAATCAGGGCCGTGTCCATCGAGGGTCCGTCAAAGAGCCAGCCGAAGTCGGTCTCTTCCACAGTCACGCTGTCGGACATCAGCGCCCTGCGCCCCACCTCGCCGGCGGGATAATACGCCGCCGTATAGATAAAGAACGCCGCCGCGGACAGGAGCAGCAGCACAAGTGCCAGAATCCACCATGTTTTCTTCATCGATTGTCTTCTTTCTCAAAAAGATACCTCAGCGCTCGCCCCATATCGCCCCGCCGAGGATCAGCACAGCGCCGAGAAGCTGCAGGGCCGTCATGCTCTCATGCAGGAACACGGCGGAGAAGAACAGGGCCGAAACCGGGTCGATGTAGCTGATCAGCGCCACCGACTGCGCCGGCAGCTTCTGCAATCCGGAGAAGTACAGCAGATAGGCAAAGCCCGTGTTCACGAGGCCGAGGAGGAGCAGCCAGGGCCAATCGCCCCGGGCCGGATGGGGCAGGCCGGAGGTCACAAGGACGTACAGAAGCACGACCAGAAAAGCCACGTCCAGCTCCAGCGCCGCCGTCTGCAGGCCGCTTGTCCGGCGGATGCGCTTGTTGAACACGATGAGCGCGGCATAGAACAGGGCCGAGGCCACCGCCGTCAGCAGTCCGGAGAGGCTCAGTCCGCCCGCCGCGATGCTGCCGCTGATCAGGATGAGGCCGAAAGCCACCAGCAGGACCGCCGCGATCTTTTTCCCGCTCAGCTTCTCCCCGAACAGCAGCGGGGAGAACAGCACAACCAGCATGGGCCCGGCGTAATAGATCAGCGTCGCAAGGCTCACGTTCAATAGCCGGTACGCAGAAAAAAGCGCCACCCAGTTGAGCCCCAGGGCGACGCCGCCCGGCAGCAGCGCCGGGAAATCAGCTCTCACATCGTCCCGCGCGAAACCGCCCCGCAGAAGGACCAGGAGCGTCAGCATCGGCCCGCCAATCAGGGTCCGGAAGAGGACGATGTGGCTGCCGGAGAGGGAGATATGGCTGACATAGAGCCCGTTCGTCCCGAAAAGGAGCAGGGATAGAATAAACAGGACGTAAAAGACGCCGCATCCTTTTTCTGTCGCTTTCATGGTCTGCCCCCCTTGCGGTTTCTGTCCTAACAATACTCTATCTCTCCGGCGTTTGCAAGGACGGCAAGTCGTTTTCCCAGGAAAAAGTGGAAGAAAAACAGAGTCTCCCGAAGAAGGCCCTGTTTTCAGCATATACGTGGTTCTTACATATTAATGGTAACGGCGTTCGCTTTTCCCATAAACCCGATGTAGCTGCCCAGACACGCCGTGATCGCGGCGGTGATGGTGTAGGGGGCCGTGAAGGTCTGCACAAAGCCCATGTCCTTTATCAAGCCCCGGACCAGCGCCACCACAAGCCAGGTGACGATGCCGTTGAGGAGAGCTTTGATGATAATTCTTTTGTCGTTTGCCTTTTTCATGGTTTTTTCTCCCGAACACGAACGCTCACAGATAGAGGGAGACAGCCCGCGCTTTTCTCGCAAATCCGATGTAGTTGCCCAGGCAGGCCGCGGCAGCGGCGATGACGGTATAGGGGGCCACGAGGACTTCCGCAAAGGCCGCGCCCTTCACCAGGCTCAGGACCAGCGCCAGCACAAACAGCGTGGCGACGCCGTTGAGTAAAGCTTTAAAAATACTGCGTCTCATTGTTTTTTCCTCCCAAGAATTGTTTGTTTTCCTCTTTACGCGCTCATCGTAGCACGGCGATTCTCACACAAGTATCACAGGCCCTGGCAGAGATTTAGCTGTGCGGAATTTGTGTGGAAAACAAAGATCCGCATAATCAAATCCCCTCAAAAAAGTACAAAAACCCCACTGGTTTAATCAAAAAACAGTGGGATTTTTGGCTAAGCTTTACACTAAAGATGCCAAGGATCAGCGTATCTCCTGCTCCAAAGAATCAAATTCCGGAGCCGAAAAAAACTCACCTAAGGACATATCCAAGCCATCGCAAAGCTTTTTTATCGTGATAATAGAAACATCTCTCCGCCGTTCATCCATCAAACTATATGCCGTGGAGGGCGTTACGCCCGCCAGATTTGCAAGCTCATTGATTTTAATACCCCGCTTTGCACAAATCCCCTGAAATCTACTTACAACGGCATCTTTAACAGACATGGAATCACCCCGTGCCCATTGTAGGAAAATGATCGCTTTCGCGTATACGCACTTGCGTATACGCGAAAAATCTGCTAGTCTGTTCTTAGTTTTTCCTGGGTGGGGTTATTTATGCGTATTGAATTTGAAGAATACTATGGCAGCACACCGTTTATCTGCCGAAACTGTTTTTTGGATTGCTCCGAATGCCCGTATGACGCCGATATTTTCACCTTGGCAAGGGTGGATGAACTGCTTTTGAAAAGCGATTGCGGGAGCAAGAGATCCGGAGGGCAAAAAAGGATCTGGCGGAAATTGAACAGCAACTTGAAGCGCTCCGCACGCGATAAGGGATTCGCCTGCATTTCGTTTTCTGCGCGTAAGAGCAGAAAACAAAATTATAGTATTCGCCAGTGTTTGCACTGGCTCATGCAGGCCACACCGTGGCCTGCGGACAGGGTTCGAATCCCTCACATCTATGCAAAATGCGGGCCACCCGAATGGGTGACCCGCATTTTGGCACGCGATAAGGGATTCGAACCCCTGACCTTCTGGTCCG
>CACYOR010000054.1 GCA_902775985.1 Oscillospiraceae bacterium | reverse complement strand
GTATGCGGTTGGCAGACCATTCAAGGGCCTTTAGGCTAAGCCAGCCCAAGGCCCTTATAGGGCCTGTGCAAGCCACCCGCTATGCGGGTGGTCTTGACTTTAATGTAGAATGCTCTCAGTCGATATGGATGATGGGCTTGCTCAGATCCGCGGCCTTGACATGGGGGTTGGGGAAGCGCTCCCGCTTCTCGGTGATCTTGCCCACGTTGATGGCGGCCTTGGGACAGAACTGCACGCAGCTGAGGCAGCCGATGCAATTGCTGCCGAAGCTGGGCTTGCCGCCGACAAGCTGGATGTTGCCCTGGGGACAGACGCGCACGCAGGTGCCGCAGCCGATGCAGTCGGCATTGGCGACGAATTTCTTGACGCGCTTGGGGTGCATGCCGGAGAAGGCCTTGCTCTCCAGCGCGAAGAAGGCCTTTTCGGGCGGGCGGGTCGCGCTGTGCTGCATGGTCTTGACGTCGATGCCGACCTCGGCGGCTTTCTGATCCAGACGCTTCTGCGCGGTCTCCTTGGAGGTGGGCGGGAAGGTCAGGACATGGGGCATCAGCCAGATGCAGGTGGAGTGGTTGGAGATGGTGTTCCAGTAGTCCAGGCGCACGATCTGATCGATCTTGTGCAGGCCGCAGCCCATGTAGCCGGCGAACTGCTCCACAGCGAAGGTGTAGGCGCCCGGGGCGATCTTGATGGCCTTGATGTACTCCTCCACGTGGCCGGGCAGGCCGCCGCCGTAGCAGGGGAACACAAAGCCCACGCGCTTGGCCTCGGTGGCGTCGGTCTTGGCCGGGAAGGAGCGCATCATGACGATGTCGGTGTCGCCCAGGACCTTGGCGATGTTCTGGGCCATGTTGAGACAGTGGCCGGAGCCGGAATAGCAATAGATGATGTTTTCGCTCATAGGAGGACCTCCTGTTGTCGTATTTTCGGGTAAACTACACTGTTACAATTTTATCATACAGATTTCCCATATGCAAGGAACAAGAAAGGCGGAGCCATAACGACTCCGCCTTAAAAGTGTCTAAATCGGGAAAATCAGTCCTGACCGGGAACCTGCGGCAGGGCGGCCAGGCCCTTGGCCAGATCCTCATCGCTGGGGATGTAGTCGGTCATCACACCGTCGTTGAACTGCTGATAGGCCACCAGATCGAAGTAGCCGGTGCCGGTGAGGCCGAAGAGAATGGTCTTCTCCTCGCCGGTCTCCTTGCACTTGAGGGCCTCATCGATGGCCGCCTTGATGGCGTGGCTGGACTCCGGCGCGGGGAGGATGCCCTCCGTGCGGGCAAACTTCTCGGCTGCCTCGAAGACGGAGGTCTGCTCCACCGCCCGGGCCTCCATATAGCCGTCGTGGTAGAGCTGGCTCAGGATCGGGGACATGCCGTGGAAGCGCAGGCCGCCGGCGTGGTTGGGCGAGGGGATAAAGCCGCTGCCCAGGGTGTACATCTTGGCCAGGGGGCAGATCATGCCGGTGTCGCAGAAGTCATAGGCGAACTTGCCCCGGGTGAAGCTGGGGCAGGAGGCGGGCTCCACGGCGATGAAGCGGTAATCCGCCTCGCCCCGCAGCTTCTCGCCCATGAAGGGGGAGATCAGGCCGCCCAGGTTGGAGCCGCCGCCGGCGCAGCCGATGATGATGTCGGGCTTGACGCCGATCTTGTCAAAGGCCGCCTTGGCCTCCAGACCGATGACGCTCTGGTGCAGCAGCACCTGGTTGAGGACGCTGCCCAGCACGTAGCGGTAGCCGGGGTTCTTCGTGGCCACTTCCACGGCCTCGGAGATGGCGCAGCCCAGGGAACCGGTGGTGCCGGGGTGCTCGGCCAGGATCTTCCGGCCCACCTCGGTCTCCATGGAGGGGGAGGGCGTCACGCTGGCGCCGTAGGTGCGCATGACCTCACGGCGGAAGGGCTTCTGCTCATAGCTGACCTTGACCATGTAGACCTTGCAGTCCAGCCCCAGATAGGCGCAGGCCATGGACAGCGCCGTACCCCACTGACCGGCGCCGGTCTCGGTGGTGACACCCTTCAGACCCTGCTGCTTGGCGTAATAGGCCTGGGCGATGGCGGAGTTGAGCTTGTGGCTGCCGGAGGTGTTGTTGCCTTCAAACTTGTAATAGATCTTCGCCGGGGTGTCCAGCGCCTTTTCCAGACAGTAGGCGCGCACCAGGGGAGAGGGACGGTACATCTTATAGAAATCCAGGATCTCCTGGGGGATGGGGAAGTAGGCGGTGTTGTCATCCAGCTCCTGTTTGACCAGTTCCTCACAGAAGATGGGCGTCAGTTCTTCCGCGCTCAGGGGCTTTCCCGTGCCGGGATTGAGCAGGGGGGCGGGCTTGGTCTTCATATCGGCCCGGACGTTATACCAGGCGGTGGGCATCTCGTTTTCAGACAGATAGATTTTGTAGGGGATCTTGTTTTCGCTCATGGTTTTCTTCTCCTTTCCAAGGTGTGGGTAGTCAATTGCGAAACTCGTTTCGCAATTGACTAAGTATGAGGCAAAAAGAAAAACCCTTGCCTCTGCTTCTCTGCTGCAGGGACAAGAGCCTGAACACTCCTGCGGTACCACCCGGCTTGGCGCTTTCACGCCCTCTCTTGCGTGCCATCACACGCCGGCCCTTTGTTAACGGATCGCCAGCTCCGTCGCCCATACTGCGGTTTGCACCGGTTCTGTTTGCCCTCGCAAGGCCATTCCTCCGTCTGCTCCCTGCCGCCTCGCACCGACCGGCGGCTCTCTGAAAGGAAAACACTGCGGAGTACTCCTCTTGCTCTTCGGTTTGATGGGCACATCTTAACACTGACGATTTAAAGTGTCAATAGTTTTTTGAGAATATTTCCTGCTGGGGGACGGCTGCAACCGGGCTTAGGACGCCGCCCTGCCTTGTGTGGCGGTTACAAGGAGTATCCTGTATATCGGTAAGAAGACGAAGACGGGCACAAGATATAGGGGCGCCTTGTGGCGGCAAATCGGCGCCCCACAGTACGGTCAGCCCCGAAAAAAGCCCGGGATTTGGCCTCTTTACCACAAAATGAAGGAAAAATCTCAGCCCTGGAGCAAAAAGAAACAAGTTTTTGAAGGACACAAGATTTTGTGTTCAAATTGGTTACAAGCGGTTAAACTTTCTATATTTTGTGTCTTTTTCCTTGACAAGCACAAGATGAGGCTGTAATATAAAGCGCGAACGAAATCCGAGGGGAGACACAATGCTGATTTCCGGACTGCAAAAACTGACTTTGCTGGATTTTCCCGGGACGGTGGCCTGCACGGTGTTCACGGCCGGCTGTAACTTCCGCTGCCCTTTCTGCCACAACGCGGCCCTGGTGCTGCCGGAGCGGATCGAAGGGGACCCCAACGGGGTGGCGACGGTGCTGCGTTTTCTGAAGACGCGGCAGGGCATCCTGGAGGGCGTGGCCATCACGGGGGGCGAACCGCTCCTGCACGCCGACATGGCCGATTTCCTGCGGGAGATCCGGGCGCTGGGCTATCGCATCAAGCTGGACACCAACGGTTCCTTTCCCGAGCGGCTGGAGAGCCTGATCGCGGAGGGCCTGGTGGACCGGGTGGCGATGGACGTGAAGAACGACCCGGCCCGATACGCCGATACGGTGGGCCTGCGGGCGCTGGATCTGGGCGCGGTGGAGCGCAGCAGGGACATCCTGATGCGCGGCACGGTGGACTATGAATTCCGCACGACCGTGGTCAAGGGCCTGCACACGCGGGAGAGCCTGCTGGAGGCCGCGCGCTGGATCGCCGGGGCAAAGGAGTACTATCTGCAGCAATATAAGGATTCCGGTGATCTGCTGGATCCCCGGGGGCTGGGCCCCTATAGCAACCAGGAGATGCATACCCTGCGGGACGCGGTGGCGGAGATTTTGCCCTGCGTTCAGCTGCGCGGGGTGGACTAAGACAAGGGAGAGATAGACATGTATCAGGTAATCAAACGCGACGGCAAGATCGTGGATTTCGACATCAACAAGATCGCCGCCGCCATCAAGAAGGCCTTTGAGGCAACAAAGACCGACTATAACGACAGCGTGATCGACTTCCTGGCGCTGAAGGTCTCGGCGGACTTCCTGCCTAAGATCAAGGACGGGAAGATTGCGGTCGAGGATATCCAGGACAGCGTGGAGGCGGTGCTCTCCCGCGGCGGCTACGAGCAGGTGGCCAAGGCCTACATCCTCTACCGCAAGCAGCGCGAGAAACTGCGCAACATGAAGTCCACCTATCTGGACTACAAGGACACCGTCAACAAGTACCTCAACGTCAGCGACTGGCGCGTCAAGGAGAACTCCACCGTCACCTATTCCGTCGGCGGCCTGATCCTCTCCAACTCCGGCGCCATCACCGCCAACTACTGGCTCAGCGAAATCTATGACGAGGAGATCGCCAACGCCCACCGGAGCTGCGATATCCACCTGCACGATCTGAGCATGCTGACCGGCTACTGCGCCGGCTGGAGTCTCAAGCAGCTGATCCAGCAGGGCCTGGGCATCCCCGGCAAGATCACCTCCGCCCCGGCCAGCCACCTCTCCACCCTCTGCAACCAGATGGTCAACTTCCTCGGCATCATGCAGAACGAATGGGCCGGCGCCCAGGCCTTCTCCTCCTTTGACACCTATCTGGCCCCCTTTGTCAAGGTGGACAACCTGTGCTACAAGGAAGTCAAGCAATGCATCCAGTCCTTCGTCTTCGGCGTGAACACGCCCTCCCGCTGGGGCACCCAGGCGCCGTTTTCCAACATCACCCTCGACTGGACCGTACCCGCCGACCTGAAGGATCTGCCGGCCATCGTGGGCGGCAAGGAGATGGACTTCACCTACGGCGACTGCAAGAAGGAAATGGATATGGTCAACAAGGCCTTCATCGACGTCATGATCGAGGGCGACGCCAACGGCCGCGGCTTCCAGTATCCCATCCCCACCTATTCCATCACCCGTGACTTTGACTGGTCTCCCACCGAGAACAACAAGATGCTCTTTGAGATGACCGCCAAGTACGGCACCCCCTATTTCTCCAACTACATCAACTCCGACATGGAGCCCTCCGACGTGCGCAGCATGTGCTGCCGCCTGCGTCTGGATCTGCGCGAGCTGCGCAAGAAATCCGGCGGCTACTTCGGCTCCGGCGAGAGCACCGGCTCCATCGGCGTGGTCACGCTGAATATGCCGCGCCTGGCCTATCAGTCCAAGGACGAGAAGGACTTCTACGCCCGTCTCGACCGGCTGATGGATCTCTCCGCCCGCTCGCTGAAGATCAAGCGCGACGTCATCACCAAGCTCCTCAACGAGGGCCTGTATCCCTATACCAAGCACTATCTGGGCACCTTCGCCAACCACTTCTCCACCATCGGTCTGGTGGGCATGAACGAGGCGGGCCTCAATGCCAAGTGGATCCGCGCCGACATGACCGATCCCAAGTGCCAGGAGTTCACCAAGCAGGTGCTGGATCACATGCGTGAGCGCCTGAGCGACTATCAGGAGAAGTACGGTGACCTCTATAACCTGGAGGCCACCCCGGCCGAGTCCACGGCCTACCGCTTTGCCAAGCACGACACCGAGGACTTCCCCGACATCATCACCGCGGCTGAGGCCGGCGGCACCCCGTACTATACCAACAGCTCCCACCTGCCGGTGAGCTATACGGAGGATATCTTCTCCGCCCTGGACATCCAGGACGACCTGCAGACCCGCTACACCTCCGGCACCGTCTTCCACGCCTTCCTGGGCGAGAAGCTGCCCGACTGGGAAGCCGCGGCCAAGCTGGTGCGGAAGATCGCCGAGAACTACCGCCTGCCCTACTACACCATGTCGCCCACCTATTCCGTCTGTTCCCAGCACGGCTATCTGACCGGCGAGCAGTTCAACTGCCCCTACTGCGGCAAGAGCGCCGAGGTCTACAGCCGCATCACCGGCTACTATCGCCCGGTGCAGAACTGGAACGCGGGCAAGACCCAGGAGTACAAGGAGCGCCGGGAGTACAACATCGGCCGCTCCGTCCTCAAGCACACCGGACCCATCCAGGTGGCCTGCAAGGTCGAGGACGCGCCCGCGCCCGTCTCCCAGGAGAAGACGAGCGAGAGCAAGGCCATCCTCTTCGCCACGCCGACCTGCCCCAACTGCCGCATCGCCTGCTCCTACATGGACAAGGCCGGCTTCGCCTATGAGAAGCTGATGGCCGACGAGAACGCGGAGCTCGCCAAGCAGTACGGCGTCAAGCAGGCCCCCACGCTGATCGTGCCCACCGCGGACGGCGGCTTTGAGAAGATCGCCGGCGCCGGCGCCATCAAGCAGTACGTGGCCCAGGCCCACATCGCCTGAGAAAGCACAATAAGACGGGGAGGGGATGACCCCTCCCCGTTTTAAGCAGGAGAATGGATATGTACGATCTGATCATCATCGGCGGAGGCCCCGCGGGGCTGACCGCCGCCACCTACGCCCGGCGCGCGGGCAAGAGCGTGCTGGTCATTGAGAAAAACGCCTTCGGCGGGCAGATCACCTGGTCTCCCCGGGTGGAGAACTTCCCGGGCTTTGTGTCCATCAGCGGCGTGGAGCTGGGCGATAAGCTGCTGGAGCAGGCCATGGAGCAGGGCGCCGAGGCGGAGCTGGAAGAGGTCACCGCCATCGAGCGCGGCGCGGAGGGCTTCGCTGTCCGCTGCGAATCCGGCGCGGTCTTTGAAGCGCGGGCGCTGATCCTGGCCACCGGCGCCAAGCCCCGGATGCTGGGCGTCGAGCGAGAAGAGGAGCTGGTGGGCAGCGGCGTGGGCTACTGCGCGGTCTGCGACGGGGCCTTCTACAAGGGTAAGCCCGTGGCGGTCTGCGGCGGCGGCAACAGCGCCCTGCAGGACGCGCTGCTGCTCAGCGAGAGCTGCAGTCAGGTCTGGCTGATCCACCGCCGCTCCTCCTTCCGGGGCGAGCAGAAGCTGGTGGAGGCGCTGGAGAAAAAAGAGAACGTCCGCTTCGTGCTGGACGCCCGGGTGACGGCGCTGTTGGGCGAGGAAGAACTCAGCGGTCTGGTGCTGGAGCAGAACGGGGCGAGCAAGGAACTCACGGTGGAGGGCCTCTTCGTGGCCATCGGCCATCAGCCCGATCTCGGTGCCTTTGTCGATTTTCTGAAGCTGGACCCCGCCGGCTATGCCGCGAGCGGGGAGGACTGCCTCAGCCCCACGCCCGGCCTCTTCGTGGCGGGGGACTGCCGCGCCAAACACGTGCGGCAGCTGACCACCGCGGCCGCGGACGGCGCGGTGGCCGCCCTGGCCGCCTGCGATTATCTGGATCGCCTCTAATATGCAGAAGAATCCCCGGACGCCTGTCCGGGGATTCACTGATAATAAGGGGACTGAAGCTTGCAGTCTCTTTTATATGTGGCCGGGAGACATAGACATACTATCTCTCCGATGGCATGAGGAGGAAACGCTTGAAATCTGCCGATATGTCGTGGTGTGCTGTTGACATATAAGGGTTTATACTATACAATATAAACAGGTTTTCTGAGGAATAAAGCTGCCAATTTTTGGTCAATTTAACCCATTAAACAAATAAATCGAGAGGAGAACGCCATGAAGAAGCAACTAAAAGCTATCTGCCTTGTCTGCGCAATGCTGATGCTGTTCAACATCGTTGCTTTCGCAGACGACGCCCCGCGCCAGGCTGATCTTTCCGAGAGAACATCCTGGGAGAAAAATGCCGAAGTAAACGACAAGTACGCCCCGAGAGTCACCGTTCTTGACAACGGTGTCCGGGTCCAAAAGACCCCGTTCAACAAGCACGCCCTGGACACCCAGGCTGGTGATGTGGAGAGCAAGACAGTCACCTCCTGGAACAACTATTTCCTGGACGCTGACAACCGCGGCTGCACCGCCTGCCACACCATCGAGGACGCCCTGGAGAAGATGGAATCCTATCACGGCATCATCTATATGGGCTACAATTCCGAGCAGGGCCTGCAGAACTGCTTCGGCTGCCACAGCTTCTATGACAACCGGATGCGCGACGCTATCCACACCCTGCACAAAAGAAACGCCACTTTCAATCTGATGGGCGGCTCCTGCGAATCCTGCCACTACATCAACCGTCTCGAGGACGGCAGCATCGAGTATCAGCGCTGGGACTATGTGAAGTACGATGTTCTTTACGGTCTGGAGGATGTCCCCGCAGAAGAGATGAACACCAGCTTCACCTGGAACCAGACGGAGATCACCCCGCACGAGAACATGTTCTTCAAGTCCGTCAAATCCAACCCTGAGACCTGGATCACCGATGACAGCCAGACCACGGAAGAGGCCTTCAACAACTGGACCATCACCTTCTCCGGTGAGCTTGACAACGGCGGCACCTTCACGCTGAAGGAGCTGATCGACAAGTACGGCACCGAGACCCGCCTTATGAAGGCGCACTGCACCGTCAACGGCCCCGGCCAGGCCATGATCTTCCAGGCAGAGATCACCGGTATCCCCCTGCGGGAGATCGTGAAGGACCTGGGTCTGCACGAGGACGTCACCATGGTCAATCCCATCGGCGCTGACGGCTATTGCTACACCATCGGCCTGGAGCAAATGCTCAAAGAGGACGCTCTGCTGGCCGTCGGTATGAACGGCGACACCATCTATGCCGACCAGGGCTGGCCTGTTGCCTTCTGGTGCAACGAGATGAGCGCCGGCAACTTCACCAAGCAGCTGGCCGAGCTCAGCTTTGAGAGCAGCGGCGCTTCTTGGGACTTCTACGGCGACTTCACTGACGCCACGACCGGCCTGCAGTTCGATAAGCCCAACGCGGGCGTCCTGAATGCCTACGAGGGCCAGATTTTCGAGTATGGCCAGCCGGTTCACCTGGAGGGCTATGCCGACGCCTGGAACGAGCCCATCGTAAAGCTGGAGTTCTCCTTTGACCACGGCGCCACCTGGCAGGAATTTGATATTGAGGATGCCAACACGACCCAGTGGGTCTACTGGAACCTGGATATCAACGAGGTCCCCTGCCGCGGCTCCTATCTGATGCAGGTGCGTGCCACCAGCCAGATGGCTGACGGCGGCCTGCGCACCAACGACGTGCCCTATCAGATCACGAACTATATGTTCAACGTTCAGTAAAATCCAAGCCAAATGAATTCTTTCCCCTGCTGCTTGACGGCAGCAGGGGAAAGCACTATTCAGAGTCTTTCGACGGGTCGTGTTATTCACATGAAAAAGATTTATCGGTTTTTATGCTCCATGCGCTTCGGCATGCTTCTGCTTCTGCTGATTGCCGCGCTCTGCGTCGCCGCCACCGTGCTGGACCTTGCGTCGATCTATTCCAGCTGGTATTTTATCACGCTCTTCGCGTTGCTGGCGGTGAATCTCCTGCTCTGCTCCGTGCTGCGGGTGTTCAATCTTGGCAAACAGAGGCAGGCGCTGGCCCGGCAGGCGATCAGTGGGGACGTCAATCTTCCGGTCCGGGACGCGGATGCCTGGCTGAAGGCCCATCGCTTCCGGGCAGAGGGAGAGACCTATGTGCGCAATGCCTTCGGCTTTCTCGGCTCCTTTTTCGTCCACTTCGCCATGCTCCTGCTGATGGCGGCGGCCGCGTGCATCTTCCTCCTGGCCGACACGCGGGACGCGGTGCTCTTCCCGGCAGAGCCTTTCCCACTGGCGGATGGGACGATCCTGGTGCTGGATTCCTTCTCGCTCAGCGATGAGTCAGGGAACACGGACTATCGGAGCGAGCTCTCCGCGCTTTTGCCTGACGGGACGGAAGTGCAGGGGAGCGTGACCGTCAACCACCCGCTGAAGCTGGGACGGTATAAGCTTTACCAGCAAAACTACGCCTATGCCGCCCTGATCGGCGTCAAGACCGCCGACGCCCCGGAGGAGGAACTGATCTGGCTTGACGAGCCGGCCACGCTCTCGCTGGACGGGGAGAACGGCATCGAGTATTACCAGCTGTTCGGCAACGTTGTCGAACAGAATGGGGAGACGATGGTGTCCCGCTCCAATGAGATGATCCATCCGGCCTATGAGGTGCGCGTCCTGGACGGAGAGAAGGATGAGACGGGACTCATCTTCCCCGGTACGGTCGTGCAGGCCGGCGGTGTGACCTATGTTTTCCACGATCCGCAGCCCTATCCCGGCCTGCGCATCAAAACGCAGCCGGAGTGGACCCTTGTGCTGCTGTACCTCTCCTTTGCGCTGATGCTTCTGGGGCTGTATCTCTGCTTCTTCCACATCCCCGAGGCCGCGTACGGAAAGGCAGAGGGCCTGAGCATCGTCGGCCGCAAGGACATCACAGACAGACTTGAACACTATAAAACAGAAATGGAGACGGATTCATGAACACGCTATTTATGCTCTCCCTTATCCTCTATTTTATTGCGACCCTTCTGCGCTTTGCCGGGGCGGCCTTTCGCAAAGATCTGCTGAAGCGGCTTGGCCGGATTGGGGTGATCCTCGCCGCAGCGGTTCATGTGATCTATGTGGTATGGCGCGGCATCGCAGCCCATCGCCTCCCCCTGGCCAACCAGTTCGAATTTGCCACGGCCTTCGCCCTAATGGTGGCGCTGTTCGGTCTGATCCTGGCTTTCCGGGGCAAAAAGGGCATGGACTGGGTCCTCACCCTCTGCGCGCCGATGGCCTTTCTGCTCCAGTCCTATGCCGCGCTGCAGCCGCGGGAGATCACCGAGCTGATGCCCGCGCTGAAAAGCGCCTGGTTTGGGCTCCATATCGGCTCGGCGGCCTTATCGTATGCTGCCTTTGCCGTTGCGGCCCTGCTGGGACTGCGCTATCTGATCCTTGAGAAAAAAGCGGAGGAAAAGGTCCTCAAGCAGATGGATCTGCTCTCCTACAAGCTGGTCAGCTTCGGCTTTCTCATGCTGAGCATTGTGATCTTCTCCGGCTGCATCTGGGCCGAACAGGCCTGGTCTACCTTCTGGAGTTGGGATCCCAAGGAGACCTGGGCTCTGATCACCTGGATCGTCTACGCAATCTATCTGCACCAGCGTCTGCGCATGAAGTGGCGCGGCCGGCGGATGGCCTGGTTTTCCCTCATCGCCTTCATTTTTGTCATGTTCACCTTCGTCGGGGTCAACGCCCTGATGAGCGGGCTTCACAGTTACGGTTGATGAGCTCGACACGTGCTTTGTTCTGGCGGAACAGGGAAGCACGGCAGGAAAGAAGCAAAAAATCAACGACAACATACGAAAAAAGCCTGGGCAAATCCGTATAAGCTGCGGATTTGCCCAGGTCTATTTTAGGGAGTGTCCGGCAAGCGGCCTGAAGAAACGACTGCCGGCGTTTTTTATACGACCGTCTCGATGCGGATGACGTTGGTGTTGCCGCTCTCGCCGCTGGTGTTGCCGCCGGTCATGACCACGGTATCGCCCGGGTTAAGATGCAGCACCGACTTGGCGGCCCGCAGCGCGTAATAGTTGAGCACCTCCATGCTGGGGAACTGCTCCGTCAGCACCGGCAGCACACCCCAGGAGAGGGCGAGCTTGTACCAGGCTTTCTTCCCGGTGGCGAGGCCCAGAATCGTGATGGGCGCCCGGAAGCGGGAGACCATGCGCACCGTCAGGCCGCTCAGCGAGGTGACGACGATGGCTTTGGCATTGAGGTCGATGGCCATGGTGCAGGCCGCGTGGGAGATGGCGTCCACCCGGCTGCGGATGTGGAAGGTCTGGGTTTGGAAGTGCTCGATGTAGTCGATGTGCCGCTCCGTCTCCTCGGCGATCTCGCTCATCACGCGCACCGCGTCGACCGGGTACTTGCCGGCGGCGGACTCGCCCGAGAGCATGATGGCGCTGGTGCCGTCATAGACGGCATTGGCCACGTCGCTGATCTCGGCCCGGGTGGGACGGGGATTCGAGATCATGCTCTCCAGCATCTCGGTGGCGGTGATGACCCGCTTGCCCAGCATGCGGCACTTGGTGATCAGATACTTCTGGATGGCCGGCAGCTCCGTAAACGGGACCTCCACGCCCAAATCGCCGCGGGCGACCATGACGCCCTCGCAGGCCGAGCAGATCTCGTCGATGTTGTCCACGCCGGACTGATTTTCGATCTTGGCGATCACGTCGATGTTCTCGCCGCCGTGCTCTTTCAAAAAGCCCTTGAGGTCCAGCATGTCCTGCTTGCAGGAGACGAAGGAGGCCGCGACGAAGTCCACGTCGTTCTGGATGCCGAATAGCAGATCGGCCTTGTCCTGCTCGCTGAGATAAATCTGGTGCATGACCTTGCCGGGGAAGCTCATGCTCTTGCGGTCGGAGAGAACGCCGCCGGTGAGCACGCGGGTGTGGATCTCCGTGCCCTCAATGGCGGTGACCTCAAAGATCACCAGGCCGTTGTTGACCAGGATCCGGTCGCCCACGCTGAGGTCCTCCGCCAGGCCCTGGTAGTTGACGGAGACGATGCTCTCGTCACCGAGAATCTCCCGGGTGGTGAAGGTGAAGGCGTCGCCGTCCTTCAGTTCGATCTTTCCGTCCCGGAAGGTCTTGATGCGGTATTCCGGGCCCTTGGTGTCCAGCATGATGGCGATGGGGAGGTCCAGTTCCTCCCGGACGGCTTTGATCATGTCGATCTTCTTTTGGTGTTCCTCGTGGGTGCCGTGGGAGAAGTTGAGCCGGGCCACGTTGAGGCCCTGGCGGCACATGGCCTTGAATACCTCCGGACTCTCACTGGCCGGTCCGATGGTGCAGATGATCTTGGTCTTTCTCATAAGGCGCCTCCTGTCAGTTTTTCCGGGTGTCGCAACTGTTCATATTGTACACAAGAGAGCGCAAAAAAGCAATCCCGATCTGCATTTCCGACAGAAACAGGCGGAGTGATTATTGACTTTTACCCTGTGAAATTATAAACTTAACAATAGAGCCCCCTGGCCTGCAGCGCGCAGGCCGATCTTACATAAACAGGAGGATGACTGCCTTGGAAGTCAGAGAGAATCTGATCCAACTCTGCGAGAAGATCAACGACCACCATTATAAAATCACTCCCGATTGTGCGGAGTATAAGGTCTTCGAGAAGTGGATCACCGATGAGCAGATCGCCGTTATGCTGGCGCTGACCAGCATGAAGCCCTCGCTCGTCCCCATAATCGCCCGCAAGGCGAAAATGTCCGTTAAGCGCACCCGCGAAGTCCTGCATGAGATCACCGATATCGGCCTGGTCGTCCAGGTCCTCGTCCCCAAGGTGGGGCTGGAGATCTATCTCCTGCCGCCCTACACCCCCGGCATTTTTGAGTTCCTGCTGATCAATGAGAAGTTCTGCATCGCCCATCCGGAAATCGCTTACGCCTTCCATCAGCACGCCACCACCAGCCAGATCGAGCATGCGCCCAACACCCCCATGGGCGCCGGCATCATGCGCGTCATCCCCATTGAGAGCGCCATCCCCGCCGGCACCGTGGCCATCGATAACGAGCGCTGCAACAAGTACATCGAGGACAACGAGGGCCATCTGAGCATCACACCCTGTCAATGTCGCCGTGTGCGCCGCATGATGGGCGAGGGCAGCGGCGATCTGGACGAGGGCCTGTGCATCTTCATGGGCCACGTGGGCGACATGTTCAACAACACCGGCAAGGGCAAGCCCGTATCCGTGGCCGAGGCCAAGGCTCTCATCCAGAAGTGCGATGAGCGCGGCTGCGTCCACCAGATCACCACCCTGCACAGCGGCGAGACCTTTGCCATCTGCAACTGCATGCCCGAGAGCTGCCTGGCCCTGGGCGTCACCCAGTACTACAACACCCCCGCCACCTCCCGCAGCAATTACGTCGCGGAGATCGACGAGGAAAAGTGCGTGGCCTGCGGCCAGTGCACCGATCGCTGCGCCAACAACGCCATCCAGATGGGTCAGAAGCTCTGCGCCAAGACGCCCATCGTCCACAAGCATATGGAG
>CACYOR010000053.1 GCA_902775985.1 Oscillospiraceae bacterium | reverse complement strand
GCCTTGTAAAAATCCTGCATCTCGCTCTCCGCCTCATAGACCAGCTTATTGGCGACCCAGCAGTTGTGATCCAGATCCTTGCGGAAGCGGGCACGGACCAGGAAACTGCCGTGCTCGGGACAGGTGTAGAGATTCATATAGCGCTGATCCCCCTGGTTGACCCAGCGGATCCCGGGCAGCGCCTCGCCGCAGACAGGGCAGCAGAGCCCGTCCAGACGGCCGTCGGCAAAGGCAGCAGCCTTGCTCTCAAACTCACCGAAGCTCTCGTGAAGAATGGGCTCCGGTCCTTCGTTCTCTGTCTTGGGATGGTAGTTGGGCATGCGGGAAGCCAGAATGCGTCCCGCCTCGGGATAGAGGCGAAGCCCTTCCTCCATATCCAGATGGGTGCTGACAAGGGCGGTGTTATAGGCATCGCCCAGCGCGTCGTGGGCGACACGGGTCTGCTCAATCTCAAAGTGTTCCATTGCGCTGGCCAGCGATTTCTGGTTCTTGTCGCCGCCGGTCTGCAGGTTGTAAATGAGCTGCAGATTGACCCATCCGGCGATCCAGTCCCAGTCCAGATCGTGGATGATGATGTTCTGCTCCAGGATCCCCTGGTCGTCACAGCCCCAGGTCAGGAAGGTCACATCGTCGCCGCACCAGGCACGAAACTGCTCCAGCGCCTCGGGAAAACTGACCCCGTGGGCCAGACGGTCCTTGTCAAAGCCGGTGATCTTTTTTACCTTATAATGCATGCGGCGGAAGTATACGGGTTTGACGTCGATGGTGAATTCCTCACCGGGCGTCATATCCGCGTTCAGCTTGACCGCACCGATCTCAATGATCTCGCCCCGCAGATGAATGGGAAGCTTATTGAACACGGAGGATTTGGAGCTCATCGCCTGGTTCCATTCCAAATCCACCACTACATACTGCATAGAAAAACCCTCTTATCTTCTCTTTAGAAGTCAACAAAAGAAGTATATTTGCACTACTTTTTTTATAGGTAGAAACAGAAACAAGAATTGGGCGAAGGGCATCGTTGCATTGAAAGCGGGACTGTGCTATACTTCCCTTGATTTGGAGGCGCTGGATATGAAGAATTTTACGCTATTTCAGGCACTGAACGCCTGCGGCGGGCAGATGCTTGGACATACAGAAGAGGATCGGGAACTGGGGCGCGTGGTGATCGACAGCCGCAAAGTGGAACCGGGCGACCTGTTCGTGGCCTATAAGGGTGAGAAAACCGACGGGCATGCCTACGTGACGACGGCACTGGACAAGGGCGCCGCGGCCTGCCTGGTGGAGCACCCGGTGGAGGGGGAGACACGGCCCCAGATCCTGGTGCCCGATGTGCAGAAAGCTTTGGAGCGGATTGCGGCGGCCTATCGAAAAACGCTGTCCCTGCCCGTGATCGGCATTACCGGCAGCGTGGGCAAGACCTCGGCCAAGGAGATGATCGCGGCGGTGCTTTCCAGTCGGTACTCGGTGCTCAAGACCGAAGGCAATCTCAACAACCAGATCGGCGTCCCCATGACCCTATCCCGCATCGAGCCGGAGCATGATGCGGCGGTGGTGGAAATGGGCATCTCCGGCTTTGGTGAGATGAGCACCCTGGCGGAGATGGCACGGCCGACCATCGGCGTCTTTACCGTGATCGGACACGCGCATCTGGAATTCCTGCACGACCTGGACGGCGTCTTTCGGGCCAAGACCGAGATGCTCTCTTACCTGCCGAAGGACGGGACCGTGATCGTCAATGGCGATGATCCCTATCTGAGGGCGCTGAGGTGTGAGCAGAGAAAGCTCTGCGTCGGCCAGGGGGAGGACTGCGACGTGCGCGCCGTGGATATCCGCCCGACTTTGGACGGGAAAACCGCCTGCACCATCGTCTATGGAAGCCGACGGGTAGCGGTTCAAATCCCGGCCTTCGGCAAGCATATGATCTGTGCGGCGCTGGAAGGCGCGGCGGTAGGCTTCGTCATGGGGCTATCGGATGCGGAGATTGCGGAAGGGATCACCCGCTTTCACGCGGTGGGACGCCGCGCCGCGGTGGGTGATACCGGCTTTGTCACCCTGATCGATGACAGCTATAACGCCAACCCCGATTCCGTCAAGTGCGGGATCGACTCGCTGCTTACGCTCCCGGGGCGCCATGTGGCCATCCTTGGGGATATGCTGGAGATGGGGGAGACCGGAAAAGAACTCCATGAGGACGTGGGCCGCTACGCCCGCGAAAAGGGCGTGGACGCTCTGTACGCCAGCGGGCCGCTGGGCCGCTGGTTTGCGGAAGGCTTTGGCGCGGCGGGACGGTATTTCGAGAGCCAGGAGGCACTGATCGCGGCGTTGCCGGAACTGCTGCGGAAAGGTGACGCCGTGCTGGTAAAAGCCTCCCTTGGCATGCATTATGACAAGGTGGTCGAGGGGATTCGGCAGCTATGAGCAAAGCCTTTGTTCTTTTGGACTTGGACGATACCATCCTGGATTTTCATAAAGCCGAGGCCGTTGCCCTGAGTAAAACATTCCGGGAACTGGGACTTGAGCCCACAGAGGAGATCCTGCGCCGCTACAGCGTCATCAACCGACAGCAGTGGGAGCTGCTGGAGGAGAAAAAGCAGACCCGGGAGGAGACCCTGACGCGGCGCTTTGATATTCTCTTTTCCGAATACGGTATCGATTGCGACGGAAAAGTGACCCGGGATCGCTATGAAGAAAACCTGGCCGTCGGACACTATTTTATGTCCGGGGCAGAGGCGCTCCTGGAGAAGCTTTATGGCCGTTATGAACTCTATATCATCTCCAACGGCACGGCGCGCGTACAGGCCGGCCGGATCGCCAGCGCGGGGATTGCCCGGTATTTCTCCGGGATCTTTATCTCCGAGGAAATCGGCGTCAACAAGCCGGACAGGGAATTCTTTGATCGCTGCCTGGCACAGATCCCGGACGTTGATCGGAAGAGAGCCCTGGTCGTCGGGGACAGCTTGACCTCCGATATCCGGGGAGCGCGCAACGCCGGCATTCGCAGCTGCTGGTTTAATTTCCGTTGGGAAAAGCCGCGCGCGGATATCCGTGCCGACTTTGAGATCCACGCGCTGGAGGAACTCCCGTCGCTGCTGGAGGGCCTGTTTTGACTTGTGGTGATAATTACTGAAAAAACAGGAAGTATTTTGGCTTGTTTTCCAATTGAAAAAGTTTGGCAGAATGGTATAATGAGGCAGAATTAAAGCAGAGCGCTGAGATTTCAGCGCTCATGCGTTTTTATTGAGGGTGTACAATGGAACACTATTTGACGAATTTGCGGGAACTGAATCTCGCCTCTATGATGCTGCGGGTGGTGCTCGCATTGATCATGGGCGGGATTATCGGCTTTGACCGGGAGCAGAAGCACCGGCCCGCCGGCTTCCGCACCTATATGCTGGTGGCGCTGGCCGCGGCGTCCACACAGATCCTGAGCCAGTATCTTGACCTGATGCTGGATACCCAATGGAGCGACGCGTATCAGATCGTCGGCCGCCGGACAGACGTGGTGCGCCTCGGCGCGCGCATCGTCAGCGGCGTCGGCTTCATCGGCACGGGTACGATCCTGCTCACCGAGCGGCAGGAGGTCAAGGGCCTGACGACGGCCAGCTGCCTCTGGGCCTCGGCCTGCATGGGCCTGGCCATCGGTGCAGGCTTCTATGAGTGCATGATCGTCGGCTTGATCCTTTTGATCCTGACCATGAAGATCTTTCCGCTCATCGAGGATAACGTGCTGGCCAAATCCCGAAACATGAATTTCTATGTGGAGATGGACAGCATTGAAAACCTGGGCAATGTGGTGAACACTGTCAAAGCGAAGGATATCCGGATCTATGACGTAGAGCTGGGGAAAGTGGAGCAGAACGGGGCGAGTCATGTCAAAGGCCTCTTCAGCGTGAAGCTGCCCAAGCGCGGCCCGCATACGGAGATTCTGGCGAAGATCGCGACGCTCGATGGCGTGGTGGCCATCGAAGAGATATAAGGGGGTGGGCCTGTGCTGCATATGTTTGATTTTGCGAGGGAGATGACGCTTCTCGCAGTCACCGTGCGTATGGTGTCCGCTGTCATCTGCGGCGGTCTGGTGGGCATCGAGCGTGAATTCAAGCGCCGTCCGGCCGGCTTCCGCACCCATATCCTGATCTGCCTCGGCTCCGCGGTCACGATCCTGACGAACCTCTACCTCTATCAGGTCATGCATCTGTATACGGATATCTCCCGTATGGGCGCCCAGGCCATCGCCGGCATCGGTTTTATCGGCGCCGGTACGATCATCGTGACAAAGCGCAAACGGGTCAAGGGCCTGACGACGGCCGCCGGCCTGTGGACGATAGCGATTGTCGGCCTGGTCTGCGGCGCGGGTTATCTGGAACTGGCGTATTTTTCCACGGCCATGGTGCTCCTGGCGGAGCTGGTGCTGAGCAAATTCGAATATCGTTTCGCCCGCAAGGTGGAGGATGTGAGCCTGTATATCGAGTATAAACATTCCATCTGCATCGAGCACATCATGATCGCCCTCAAAGCCAACCATGTGAAGATCAACGATCTGGAGATCACCCGCATTACTGAGGGCGAGGATCACCGCTACTGCGCGATCATCGAGGTACAGGCGAGCAAGAAGAACCTGGACGAGGAAATGATACGCAGCCTCCACGCCATCGAGGACGTCACCAACATCGAAGAACTGTAAAAAGAACGGCCCGGTCGGATCGACCGGGCCGTGTGCTGTAACAACTTAAAACAAAAAGCTGGCGAGAGTGACGAGGATGACGCCGGGAACGCCGAGCAGACCGGCGATGACGATGTTGACGACCGAGAGGTCGATCGTCAAGCCGATGAACTCCCCGAAAAAGCTGATAACAAAGAGCAGGATATAGCCCAGAACGGCGTTGAAAATGAATTTCAAAATGCCTTTGATCGGCTTGAAGAGGACCTTAATGAGCAGCACCACAAACACAATGCTGGCGGCGAGCATCAAAAGACTGGACAGGGTTTCCATGAACTGTTTCCTTTCTGTATCCGTTGGAAAACGGAAAAAACTGGCGGGATAAGCGCCGCGGGCAGAGCATATACTAAGCGCGGACAGAGTTCCGGGCGGCGAGAGAGAAAGAGCACGCCGGATGTCATGCTCTGTAAACATCTGTTTATAGGGATACATCCAAAACGGGATTTTGTCAAGCGGCAAGAGAGGTCCTCCGGTTCCGGGGACTATCTTCTGCGGGCCGGTGTACCACGGTACACCGGCCTTTGAACGTTTAGGGGCTTTGCCCGACTACTTGAAATTATACCCGTTTGGTGGTATACTATATCCGGTAAAATAGGTAAGTATGCGACACAAAAAGTTGAGGTATCCAAGCTATGAGCAAAGCAACGGAACAATACGGCAACGACAGCATTTCCCAGCTTAAGGGAGCGGATCGCGTTCGCAAGCGCCCGGGCGTTATTTTCGGTTCCGATGGGCTGGACGGCTGCGAACATGCTGTGTTTGAAATCCTGTCCAACTCCATTGACGAGGCCCGCGAAGGACATGGCAGCCTGATCACCCTGAGCTATTATGAGGACGGCTCCATCGAGGTGGAGGACTTTGGACGCGGCTGCCCGATGGACTGGAATGCGAACGAGAAACGCTATAACTGGGAATTGGTGTTCTGTGAGCTCTATGCCGGCGGCAAGTATAAAAACGACGATGGCGGCGATTATGAATACTCGCTGGGGCTCAACGGCCTGGGCTCCTGTGCCACTCAGTACGCCTCGGAATATATGGATGTGACCGTCTGGCGCGACGGCAATAAATATACCCTGCACTTCAAAAAAGGTAAGGTGGTCGGAAAAAAGGGCCAGGAGCTGAAGATCGAGCCGACCGACCGGAAGAAAACCGGCACCACGATCCGCTGGAAGCCGGACATTGAGGTTTTTACCGATATCGACATCCCTGACGAGTATTTTGACGATGTGCTGCACCGTCAGGCGGTGGTCAACGCGGGCGTCACCTTCCGGCTGCGGCTGCAGAAAGGCTCCAAATTCGAGACGCGGGATTACCTCTATGAAAATGGCATTGTGGACTATGTGACGGAACTGGCGGGGGAGAACCCCCTGACCGCTCCTTACTTTGTCTCTACCGAGCGCAAGGGCCGTGACCGGGAGGACAAGAACGAATACAAGGTGAAGATCTCGGCAGCCTTCTGCTTTTCCAAAACGGCGACGGCGCTGGAGTATTACCACAACTCCTCCTGGCTGGAAAATGGCGGCGCGCCGGACAAGGCGGTCAAGAGCGCCTTCCTCTCGGCGATCGATGGATACATCAAACAGATCGGAAAATACCAGAAGAACGAGACTTCCATCAAGTTTCAGGACATACAGGACTGCCTGGTGCTGGTGACCAACTGCTTCTCCACCCAGACATCCTATGAAAACCAGACGAAAAAGGCCATCAACAATAAGTTCATCCAGACAGCCATGACGGAGTTCTTCAAGGCACAGCTGGAGGTCTATTTCATCGAGAATAAACCCGAGGCGGATCGGATCGCCGAGCAGGTGCTCATCAACAAGCGCAGCCGTGAGACGGCGGAGAAGGCCCGCCAGGGCATGAAGAAGAAGCTCTCCGGCAGTATCGACATCGCCAACCGGGTACAGAAGTTTGTGGACTGCCGCAGCCGGGATCCGGAAAAGCGGGAGATCTATATCGTGGAGGGTGACTCCGCTCTTGGCGCCTGCAAACTCTCCCGGGACGCGGAATTCCAGGGGATCATGCCGGTGCGCGGCAAGATCCTCAACTGCCTGAAGGCCGACTATGTTCGTATTTTCAAGAGCGAGATTATCACCGATCTGATGAAGGTCCTCGGCTGCGGCGTGGAGGTCAAGGATAAGCACACCAAGGATCTGTCCAATTTCGATCTGAACAATCTGCGCTGGAGCAAGGTCATCATCTGCACCGATGCAGACGTGGACGGTTATCATATCCGTACGCTGATCCTCACCATGCTCTATCGCTTGGTGCCGACCCTGATCCGGGAGGGCTATGTGTTCATTGCCGAATCGCCGCTCTATGAGATCAACTGCAAGGATAAGACCTGGTTTGCCTATTCCGAGCGGGAAAAGGCGGAGATCCTGGACGGCCTGAAAGGCTCCAAAGTCAGCATCAGCCGCAGCAAAGGTCTGGGTGAGAACGATCCGGATATGATGTGGATGACCACCATGAACCCGGAGACCCGGCGCCTCATCAAGGTTATGCCGGAAGAGGCCGCGCACATGGCTGAGGTCTTTGATCTGCTGCTGGGCGATGATTTGGACGGGCGCAAAAACCATATTGCCGCCGTCGGCGCCCGGTATCTCGATCTGGCGGATCTGTCCTGAGAGAGGGGAACAAGAATGAAAGTAAGCTATCCCAATACCTTTGCCAGAGGGCAGAAGCTGGCACGCTATATGCTCGCCGGCGCGATCGCGGCTGGGCTGATCGGGCTTCTGTTCTTCCCGGAAAACAGCCCACAGCAGACGACCTGCGTGCTCCTCTCGGCGGCTTTTCTGGCGGCGACCGTGGTCGTGGCGGCCAGACTCTGCCGCTGTCCGGCCTGCGGCAAGCGGATCATAGGCGGCGTCCTGGTGCTGGATGTGTGCCCGCGCTGCAAGAGAAGTCTGTATACAGGCGATAAGATGAAAAAGGCGAAGAAGAGATAACGATGGCAAAGAAGAAAGTTCAGGAAAAGAAGAAATTTGATAATCCCAACGTGATCGGCTTGCACGCGGCCGTGCTGGAGCAGCCGATCACCGAGACGCTGGAGACCAACTTCATGCCCTATGCCATGTCGGTCATTGTCTCCCGCGCCATCCCGGAGATCGACGGCTTCAAACCTTCCCATCGCAAGCTTCTCTATACCATGTTCAAGATGGGCCTGCTCTCCGGTTCCCGCACCAAGAGCGCCAACATCGTGGGCCAGACCATGCGTCTCAACCCCCACGGCGACGCTGCCATCTATGAGACGATGGTGCGTCTCTCCATGGGTTATCAGGCGCTTATCACGCCCTTCGTGGACTCCAAGGGCAACTTCGGCAAGGTCTATTCCCGGGATATGTCCTACGCTGCCTCCCGTTATACGGAGGCCAAGCTCTCCGCCATCTGTGCGGAGGTGTTCCGGGATATTGACAAGGACACCGTCGATATGGTGGACAACTACGACGGCAGCATGAAGGAGCCGAGCCTGCTGCCCACGGCCTTCCCCAACGTGCTGGTCTCGGCCAACATGGGCATCGCCGCCGGTATGGCCAGCCAGATCTGCGGCTTCAACCTCAACGAGGTGTGTGAGACCGCGATCGCGTACATAAAAGATCAGGAACATGATCTCTTTTCCACCATGCCCGCGCCGGACTTTCCCACGGGCGGTGAGATCCTCTATGACCGGGCGGAGATGGAGAGCATCTACCGCACGGGCCGCGGCAGCTTCCGTGTGCGCTCCAAGTGGCGCTATGTGCCCTCGGAGAACATCATCGAAATCTACGAGATCCCCTATACCACCACCTCCGAGGCGGTGATCGACAAGGTCGCGGAGCTCATCAAGGCCAATAAGATCCGTGAGATCAATGACATGCGGGATGAGACCGATCTGGGCGGCCTGCGCCTGGCCATCGACCTCAAGCGCGGCGTGGATCCGGAAAAGCTCATGCAGAAGCTGTTCAAGATGACCACCCTGCAGGACGCCTATCCCTGCAACTTTAACATCCTGGTCGGCGGCAACCCCAAGGTTATGGGGGTGGGGGAGATCCTGGATGAGTGGATCGCCTGGCGCACCGACTGCGTCCGCCGTCGGGTATACTTCGATCTGCAAAAGAAAAAGGATAAGCTGCATCTGCTCAAGGGTCTCGAGGCCATTTTGCTGGATATCGATAAGGCGATCGAGATCATCCGCAATACCGAACTGGAGAGCGAGGTCGTGCCCAACCTGATGATGGGGTTTAAGATCGACCAGATCCAGGCGGAATTTGTGGCGGAGATCAAGCTGCGCAACATCAACCGTGAGTATATCCTCAAGCGCACTGCCGAGACCGAGGAACTGGAAAAGGCGATCGAGGAGCTGGAGGGAACGCTCAATAACCGCCGCAAGCTCAAAAACATCATCATCAGTGAGCTGCAGCAGATCAACAAGAAATATGTGATCCCCCGTAAAACCACCATCGTCTATGCCTCCGAGGTAGAGGAGTTTGACGAGGCGGATACGGTGGAGGATTATCCGGTTACGCTCTTCCTCTCCCGGGAAGGCTACTTCAAGAAAATCACCGCCCAGTCCCTGCGCATGAGCGGGGAACAGAAGTACAAAGAGGGAGATGCACTCAAGCTCAGTTTTGAGTCCTCCAACCGGCGGGAGTTGCTGATCGTCAGCGATAAACAGCAGATCTACAAGGTGAAGCTGGCCGATCTGGAAGACGGCAAGGCTTCGACTCTCGGCACCTATTTGCCGACCAAGTTGGGCATGGATCCCGGCGAAAATGTGGTCACGATGATCGACCCAGGCGATTACCGGCGAGACGTGCTCTATGTCTTTGAAAATGGCAAGGCGGCCCGCATCGCCATGAGCGCCTATGAGACCAAGACCAACCGCAAAAAGCTGGTCGGCGCCTATTCCGACAAGAGCCCGCTGCGGGCCGTGCTGGTTCTGGATGAGGAAAAGGACATCGCGCTCTTTGCCAATGATGACCGTTGCCTGGTGTTCCACAGCTCCCTTCTCCAGACCAAGACCAGCCGCGGCAGTCAGGGCGTGGCGGTGATGAATCTGAAAAAGCAGAAGCTCCTGGTGGAAGCCAGACCTCTGAGCGAGACGAGGATCCAGAATGTCAGCCGTTATCGTGTCCGCAACGTGCCGGGCGCCGGCGCGCTTTTGAAACCCGAGGACAAAGGGGAAGAACAGCTATCTCTGATTGAGTGAGGTACGGTGTATGGGAAGCGTACAGCAGTATTCCGGTAAATCCAGAGTGCGGCGGATCATCAGCAAGTATGCGCTGATCACGCTGGGCAGCGTCATCTACGCCATCGGCTTTCAGTATTTCATGTTCCCTAATCAGATCGTCTCCGGCGGGCTCACCGGTATTGCGATGATCCTGAACCGCTTTACCAACTGGCCGGTCGGTATGATGATCCTGGTGATGAATACGCCGCTTTTCCTCATCGCCTGGCGGCACTTTGGCCTGGACTATCTGATCGGGTCGCTGGTTGGCACGGCGGTCTCCTCTGTCTGCGTGGACGTCCTGGCGATGACGAGCTTTGTCGCCACGGAAGATCCCATGCTGGGCAGTATCATCGGCGGTGTTATCAAGGGTGCCGGCATGGGCATGATCTACTATGTGGGCGCCTCCACTGGCGGTGTGGACATTGTGGCCAAGATGCTGCGGCAGCGATACCCGCAGATCAATTTCGGAACGATCGTTTTGATGATCGACGTGGTCATTGTGGTAGCCTATGCTTTCGTGCTTAACCAGTTCCAGAGCGCCATGTATTCGCTCATCGGTATGTATGTGGTGAGCAAGGTGGTGGATCTGGCTCTTTATGGTATCGACAACTCCTCCCTTTGCTATATCATCAGCGAGAAGAGCGAGGAGCTGACGCAGAGCATCATCAACGGAAACGTCCACCGCGGTGTAACGATTTTGAGCGCCGAGGGCGCCTATTCCCACCAGAAGAAAAATGTCATCATGTGTGTTATCAAGCGCACTCAGATGGGCGAGATGCGCCGCCTGGTCCGCCGGGTGGACGAACACGCGTTCTTTATCGTGACAGACGCCAAGAACGTGTTCGGCGTCGGCTTTGAGAATATTTCGGAGGTCCGCTGATCCCAGATGAAAGCAAAACGCCTGTTGATTCCGCTCCTTGCCGCAGCGATCTGCCTGCTCTGCGGTTGCGGCAGCCTGTTCGATGCGGAGTATGTGGTGGAGACGGACTATGAGCCGGCGTCTTTTCCCACAGGCCTGGAGGATGCGGACGCGACGGTCAAATCGCTGGAAGAGCTGGAACAGCTGCTTCTGCGCATGGTCATGGACGGCGAGGACGAGCGCCGGATCGTCTTTGATCCCGGCTACGAAGGGGATGCCAGCGCGGACATGGCCAGCGCCGTCTGGCAGGTGCGCACTCAGGACGCCCTCTGCGCCTACTGCGTGGAGAATATCGCCTACGATCTTTCCAAGATTATCAACCACTATGAGGCGATGGTGAGCGTGGCTTACACCACGGCCGCGGCTGATCTGGACAAGGTGGTGCATCTGAATTATGCGGCTGAGGCGGAGGATGTGATCCGCAAGGCAATTGAACAGGGGGAGACCTCGCTTGTTTTGCTGATCGACCGCAGCGGTGCCACCGGCGAGGCCATGGAGGCCATCGCTTCCCAGCTCTATAGGGCCGATCCGGCGATCGCGCCCCGCGAGCCGAGCGCCCATGTGGAAGTGATTCTGGGTGCGGATTCCCAGCGCCTGTATGAGATCGACTTCAATTACGGCATGGACAAGGCCTATCTGAGCAAGCGTCGCGAATCCTTGGATCAGTTTGATCCCTTTTCTGGGCTGGACACAGAGGGAATGAGCGAGGGTGAGCGGGCGCTGCTGGCCTGTCAGTATCTGGTGGATAACTGTCATTATGTGGAAAACACGGATAAGAATACCATTTATGCGGCGCTGATCGAGCGTTATGCCAACAGCGAGGGGATGGCCTTCGGCTATGTGGATCTCTGCCACCGGCTGGGACTGAACTGCCAGATTGTGGACGGTCAGTACAATCGGGAGGATCACAGCTGGAACATCGTGGAGCTGGAAGGGGAGTATTACCATGTCGATCCGTCGGTCTGTGACACAGTCAGCGTCGAGGAGGGCTTTCTTCTGAACGATGAAGAGGCCTGGGGCGTCTACCGCTGGGATTATTTCCATTATCCCCATTGCACCGGGACACTGAGTTATGAGCAAGTTCTTGGCATTGCGACGGAGGACAACGAGGAGAGCACCGAGAGCGGGGAGGCGGAGGAGACAGAAATTCCCGCGGAAGAGGAAATTAACTCTTGACAAGTCAGAAAAATGTGGTAGAATACCTCATGCTGACGCGGGCATAGCTCATCCGGTAGAGCGCCACCTTGCCAAGGTGGAGGTAGCGAGTTCGAGCCTCGTTGCCCGCTCCATAAAAAAGCCTGCTGCATTTGCAGCAGGTTTTTTCTTTCCCCCAATGCGGGCATGATGAAATTGGCAGACATGCAGGATTTAGGTTCCTGTGCCGAGAGGCGTTGGGGTTCAAGTCCCCATGCCCGCACCAAACGCCGCCTTTGGGCGGCGTTTTTGGTGCGGGCATGGGGACTTGAATCAAAGTCGAAGCTGCCAGTGGCAGCTTTATCATCCAGTGCAAACACTGGATGATACTATGATTTTCGCTGTGCGTAGAACAGCGAAAATGCAAGCAAGTCCCCTGATATAAGGAAACAATTTCGCCTTTGGGCGGCGTTTTTGGTGCTCGACCAGTTTCGTCTATTCCGTCGCAAAGCCCAGCGAAGCGGGTTTGCGGCGGCTAAGGAAAAACAAGGCGGCCAGTCGATGTGTCGGCGCTTGCGCCGATACATGACTTTGCAGCCTTGTTTTGACGCGGGGGCTTGAATCAAAGTCGAAGCTGCCAGTGGCAGCGAATAGTAAACCGGGAGAAAGCAATGAACATTGTTGACGTATTATCGCAGGAACTGAATCAGAAAGCGGAATACATTGAAAACGTGATCCGGCTGCTGGATGAGGGCAACACCATCCCTTTTATCGCCCGTTACCGCAAGGAACTGCACGGCGCCATGGACGATACCACGCTGCGCACGCTGGAGACAAGACTCCAGTATCTGAGGGGCCTGGATGAACGCAGGGAAAGCGTGCTTTCCTCCATCGAGGAACAGGGGAAACTCACCGACGAGCTGCGCGCGAGCATTGAGAAGGCCGTGACTCTGGCCGAGCTGGAGGATCTCTATCGCCCCTATAAGCAGAAGCGCCGTACCCGAGCCACCGTGGCCCGGGAAAAGGGACTGGCTCCGCTGGCCGAGCTTTTGCTTCAGCAGGGGCGGGACAGCCCGGAACCGATGATAGCCGCGGCTGACTATGTGGATGCGGAAAAGGGCGTTGCCAGTGCGGAAGAGGCCCTGGCCGGTGCCAGCGACATCATTGCCGAGGCCATCAGTGACGACGCCAACCTGCGCAAGCAGCTGCGCGAACTGCTGCACCGCCAGGGAAAGCTTGTCTCTGCTGCGGCGACGGAGGAGGACTCGGTCTATCGGCTCTACTATGATTTCAGCCAGATCCTTTCCCACCTGCAGGGCCACCAGATCCTGGCGATCAACCGCGGTGAAAAAGAGAAGCTGCTGAAGGTCTCCGTTGTTCTTGACCACGATCTGGCCATGCAGCGGGTCTATCGCCACGTGGTGGTGCCCGGTTCCCGTGCCATGGACTTTGTCAAGGCGGCGGCGCTGGACGCTTATGACCGCCTGCTCTTTCCCTCGCTGGAGCGCGAGATCCGTTCCGAACTCACGGACAGCGCCAACGAAGGCGCCATTGGCCAATTTGCGCTGAACCTGCGGCCGCTGCTGATGCAGCCGCCGGTCAAGGGCAAGGTTACTATGGGGCTGGATCCCGGCTACCGCATGGGCTGCAAGGTGGCGGTCGTGGACGGCACCGGCAAGGTGCTGGACACGGCGGTGGTCTATCCCACCTACGGCGAGCGGCAGAAGAACGAGGCCATCCAGAAGCTGGCCGGGCTGGTGCGCAAGCACGGTGTGGAGCACATCGCCATCGGCAACGGAACTGCCAGCCGGGAGACCGAACAGATGGCCGTGGAGCTGATCCACCAGGAGAACGCCCGCGGCGCAAAATTGAGCTATATGATCGTCTCCGAGGCGGGGGCCTCCGTCTACTCGGCCAGCCCTCTGGCCGCGGAGGAATTCCCTCAGTACGACGTGAATCTGCGTTCCGCAGTGTCCATCGCACGCCGGTTGCAGGACCCGCTGGCGGAGCTGGTGAAGATCGAACCGAAGGCCATCGGCGTCGGTCAGTATCAGCACGACATGCCGGAAAAACAGCTGGATGAGGCACTGGACGCGGTCGTGGAGGACTGCGTAAACGCGGTGGGCGTGGACGCCAACACGGCTTCGCCCTCGCTGCTCAAGCGCGTCTCCGGCCTGACGGCGACTATAGCGAAAAACATTGTGGCCTACCGGGAAGAAAACGGCCCCTTCAACTCCCGTGCGCAGCTGAAAAAAGTTCCGAAGCTTGGCCCTAAGGCCTTTGAGCAGTGCGCCGGTTTCCTGCGTGTGCCAGAGAGCAAGAATGTGCTAGACAATACTGCCGTGCACCCGGAGTCCTATGCTGCGGCGACGGCACTGCTGGAGAAGATGGGCTACACTACGGCTGACCTGCGGGGCGGAAAGCTTACCGAGCTGCCCCTCAAACTGAAAGCCTACGGCGCTGAGAAAGCGGCGGCGGAGATCGGCGTCGGCCTGCCCACGCTGCAGGATGTGGTGGGCGAACTCCTCAAGCCGGGGCGCGATATCCGCGATGCACTGCCCAAGCCCATCCTGCGCACGGACGTGCTCTCCATGGCCGATCTGAAACCGGGCATGAAGCTCTCCGGCACGGTGCGCAACGTGATCGATTTCGGCGCCTTTGTGGACATCGGCGTCCATCAGGACGGCCTGGTGCACATCTCCGAGATCTCCGATACCTTCATCCGCCATCCCTCTCAGGTTCTCTCTGTGGGCGATGTGGTGGACGTGGTGGTCCTGGACGTGGACGAGAAGAAAAAACGAATCAGCCTGTCCATCAAGCAGGCGAAATGAGGAACAGGGATGCGGAATGAATCGCATCCCTGTTTTTTGTATAACGAAAACCCCGCGCTAGGCGCGGGTGGTTCGGAAGCGCTTATAGCTGTGGGACAGGACAAAAAAACTCCTTTTGATGTAGAATAAGGATGC
>CACYOR010000052.1:1000-39330 GCA_902775985.1 Oscillospiraceae bacterium | reverse complement strand
AACTCGGCGTAGTCCAGCTCATCCACCCGTTTGTCCACACCGCAGACGCGCTTGAGCGTGTCGTCGTGGAAGACGACCACCTGCCCGTCTTTGGAGAGCTGGACGTCCAGCTCGATGCCGTAGCCGGCTTTGGCGGCGCGGCGGAAGGCCTCCAGGGAGTTTTCCGGCACGGATTTATCCCGGGCGTGCAGGCCCCGGTGGGCGAAGTTCACGCCCCGGAAAGCGGCCTTCTGCCGCTTGGTGGCCCGACCGGGGGCGACCAGGGCCAGAGGCGTGAGCAGCGCAAGGGCGCCGCCAAGCAGGGCGCGGCGTTTCAGCTTACAGCGATCCATCATGGAAGGCACCTCACAATTCAAGCAGATTCCGCCAGGGCGGGAAATATCAGTCGTCGCCGATGGCCTCCAGCCCCTTGACGTTGGCGACCTTGCCGGCCTTGATGTTCTTGACCAGGGCGGTAAAGACCGTAAAGCTCAGGCAGATCAGGAGGGAGGCGTAGATAGGCAGCGTCCGCCAGGCCTGGGTGGCGTTGAGCGTTAGGCCCAGAAGCACCGGGGTGATGGTCTGGGCGGACATGCTGGCGGTGTAGTAATAGCCGGTGAACTTGCCGATCTTCTTGGAGGAGCAGAGCTCCACCACCATCGGGAAGGAGCAGTTGTGTACCAGGGCCATGCCGAAGCCCTTGATGGCCCAGACGGCGAAGAGCAGCGTGGGAAAGGCAAACTCCCCGTTGGCGCCGACGACGCGGCCGGTGGGCGCGGCAAAGCACATGATGATGAGCCCCAGGAAGGTCACGGCCAGGCCGGAGGATATAGTCCATTTCCGGCCGATTTTATCCGCGATGCTGCCCGCGGTGGCAAAGCCGATCACCGAGGCGAGACCGCCCACGATGGTCATGATCATCGTGGCGCTGGAGGCGGACTTCAGATAGTAGATGACGTAGTTGCCTATGTAGGTGCCCAGGGCGTTGTCCGCCATGAACCAGAGAAACTCCGCGCCCAGGATCGCCAGCAGCATCCGGCGGTTGGCGGCGGACATGGGCTTATCGTCGTCAATGGGCGTCTCCACCGCGGCGAGAGATTCACCAAGAGCCATCTCGTCCTTCAGTTCCTCGGCGAGCGTATTCTCCCGGATCGTAAAGAAGAGCACCAGCGCGGAGATCACCATCAGCACGGAGGCGATGAGGAAGGGCAGCTCGATGATCCAGACGTTGCGGGCTTCGTCGGGGGTGTTGATGTAATTGGAGAGAACCAGGAAAATGCCCAGCACCGTGGCGAAGGCGCCGCCCAGATAGCCCATGATGTTGATGATGCCGTTGGCCTTGGCCCGCAGGGGCTTGGGCGTGATATCCGGCATCAGGGCGACGGCGGGATTGCGGTACATCATCATGAAGATCAACACGACGCCCATCATGACGACCATGCCGACGATGTTGTTGCGGTGGAAGAAGAGCGGGATGAAGGGGAAGGCCACCGCGGCCACAAAGGTGCCCACCAGGATATAGGGCATGCGCTTGCCGATGGGCGTGCGCGTCCGGTCGGAGAGGTTTCCGAAGATGGGCAGCAGGATCAGCGCGGCCAGATTGTCCAGCGCCATGATGATGCCGACGATCCACTGCACCTGGAGGATCTGGTGCTCGTTGCCGCTGGCCTTGAGGGCGTAGGAGGACATGTTGTACATCCTTCGGGCAAAGATATCGGTCAGGAAGGTGGGGCACCAGGAATCATAGACCTGCCAGAGCAGCAGGATGCCGAAAAAGGCGAAGCCGATCAGCGCGGTCCGCCGGTAATTCAGCCTCAGCCCGGAGGCGGAGGCGGGGGATTTCTTGGCCATAGTCTCTCTCCATTCTGCCAAATAATACCGGGAACAAAGGTTCCTTTTTTGTATTTTACTACTAAAGATCCCAATAGGCAAGAGGAAAGAGGGACGACCGCGTCCCCCTATTCGACAAGGATGCGGTATTCTTCTCCAGTCTCAGCGTCCACATAGATGCTGACCCGCTCGCCGCCCTGACCGCTGCCGATGAATTCATAGCAGCCCCGATCCCGACCGCCCGCGCTGGTCAGGATCACCTGGCGGCTGCTCTCCGGCTCGAAGGCCTCGGGCAGCGCTTCCCGGGCCTGTTCCTCGTCCAGGGAGAAGGATACGCCACTCTTCTGCTCTCGGAAATCGGCGGCGTTGAAGCTGTGGACGCTGCCGTCATCCAGCGCGATGGCGATGCTCAGGTCGTTGTCCAGCCAGACCGCGTCCCCCTCGGTGCGGGCAAAGCGCATCGCGGCGACCGCACCGGCAGTCCTCAGCTCCCGGAGCGTCAGATCGTTGTATCCGCGCTCTTTCAGAAAGTCCTCTGCGGCGGCGCGGGCCTCCTCTTCGGAGAGCAGCGCCTCGCTCACCAGGCGCGTCTGGCTCATACTCTCCACACCGCTGCGGCTGACGCAGAGAAAGATGTCCCCGCAGCGGAAACAGCGCCGGCCCTCCAGCCCCTCGTACTCGTAGACCTTTTCCAGTTCCTCCGGAGCGACGCCGAGGAAGGCCGCGGCTGCCTGCTGCATCTCCTCCTCAGTCAGATAGCCCTCGGCCGGGCGCTCCTCCCGGCTGTATTTGCCGTCATAGCTGAGGGCGGAGGGCGGCGCAAAGGCGGCTTCATAGTCCAGCAGGCGCGCGGAGAGAGGGAGACCGGGCTCACTGCCTACATTGCGCAGGCGCTGTTCCCGGCTGTCCATGCGCAGCTCGCCGCCGTTGAGCTCCTCCTGCGCCGCGCGCAGGGTGCCGATAAACTCCGCGGAACGTACCGCAAAGTCCCGCAGCGTGTTCAGTTCCTGCTCACTGAAGCCGCCCTCCCGGCTCTCGCCGCAGAGCGTGTAGGCGTAATCGCCCGCCTGATTGAGAAAGGCGGACAGCTGCTCCAGCTCCTGGGTGGAGAAGGGGAGCACGGCCATGGCGCTCTCTGCGGCGCAGGCGGCCGCGTAGGCCTCGCCGCAGACGGAGGCGCACATGGCGCCATCGGTAGCATAGAGGCTTTTGCGCAGCGCCCGGGAGAGGGAATCCGCCGCGTGCACCGTCTCCTCAAAGGCCAGGGAGGAACGGTAGAGCGCCGCCTGCCGCAGTCCCTGCACATACTGGGCGTTTACCCCCGCCCAGAGGGCCAATACCAGCACGGCCGCGATGGCGTAGATGCGCACGAGGCGTATATACTTTCTCATGAAATCCACTCCTTTTTGGAGTAGCTTTTGCGCAAGAGCGTGTTTTATACACGATAGGCGGAAGCCCCGGCGGACAAAATTGCCCGGGCACGGCGGAAACATCTTGCATTTGGCGGCCGATATGGTAAAATACCATTTGTATTATTATAGAGATAGATGGAGCTGCTTATGAAAGTTCTGAAACGTATTCTGGCGGCAGCGGCGGTGCTTTGCCTGCTGGTGATGCTTGTGCCTTCCGCCTTCGCGGCGGATGACCCCCGTTTCCAGGATCGCACCTGGGAGGATATCACGCTGGAGTTCCTGGGCCGTGTCGGCGCGACCGAGACGGGGACCATCTGCATCGGCTACTACAACACGGTGACCGGGGAGGAACAATTCTACAATCCCGACACCTATATCACGGTGGGCAGCGTCTATAAGGTGCCGCTGAACATGATCTACTGTGAGAAGATTGCCAACGGCGAGATGACGCTGGACTCCACGGTCTTCGGCGTGCCCTATAATACCCTCCTGCGCGGCACGATCATCGACTCCAACAACGACTATGCCAAGACGCTCTGGGATAATCTGGGCAGTTACCACCATTATCGGGAACTGATCGCCCCTTACATGGGGGAGGATGCCGCCACGGTGAGCGCCAAGTTCTATGAGAACAACTTCTTCACCGCCCGGCAGATGATCACCTGCCTGCGCACCCTGTATGAAAATCCCGATCGTTTCCCCTATCTGGTGGACGTGATGAAGGAAGCGGAGCCCGACAACTATTTTAACCGCAACGAGACCCGCTATGAGATCGCCCACAAGTACGGTTACAACAACGAGGCCTGGCATTATTACATCGCCGACAGCGGCATTATCTATACCACGGATCCCTATCTGCTGGTCGTCTTTACCGACAACAGCCCCTCTGCCTATGATATTCTGGCGGAGTACGAGGTGCTGATGAGCGATTACACCGAATATCACACCAAGGAGCGGCTGACCGCCGGAGCGGTGGACGCGGCGGTGGAGCAACTGACATTCCCGGCGGCGCCGAGTGCGGTCAAGGGCGGCGCGGTGGCCGGGAGTGCGGCTGCGGCCGAGACCAGCTATGACACGGATCTGCCCACCTTTACCAAGATCCTGGGCGTGCTGGCGGCCATGCTGTTCCTGCTGGGCATCTTTGCCAAGCTGGGCAAGCATACGGGCTATGTGATCCTGCTGCCGGCCCTGATCGTGACGGTGCTGGGTCTGCTCTTCATCCGCTCGCTGCTCACCGGCGGGGCGAGTCTGATCGCCGACAAGGGCGACGGCAGCCAGACGACGGCGGCCTTCTTTGAAGCCCTGGAGGGGCGGGACTATGCGGCCGCCTGCGAGCTGCTGGACGGCTACGCCGCACTGGGCCTGGAGGAGGTGCCGGAGGGCGAGCAGGCCTCGCGGATCTATGAGCTGATGCGAAGCGGCTATGTCTATACGCCCGGTCCCGTGACGCCCGGGGCGGAGAAGGATACCGCCACCCAGAGCGTGACGCTGCGGCATTTCAGTTACGGAAAACTGCGCAATGCCGTCAAAGAGAGTATGAAAACCCTTTTGAACTCCTATACAGAGCAGCGGAGCGAGAGCGAGATCTATGACGAGAACTATGCCATCCGCAGCGAAGTGGCCCGGGAGGCTTTCCAGGCCGCCATGGAGGGCGTGCTTGCCGCGCCGGCGGGCTGCCTGGCCGATGAACAGCTGGACGTGGCGCTGCGCTACAGCACCAAGGGCTGGCGGATCGTACCGGATGAGGCGTTTATGAACGCGGTCTGCTGCAAATAAAAAAGCAAAACCCGAGGAAACCGGCTCACGTGGTTGAGCCGGTTTTTTGTGGGGAAAACAGGCTTTTTATGCTTGCAAAGAGGGCTGTATTCCTGTATAATACCCCGGCATATAGCAAAGGAGACAGAAAACATGGCAGATACAAAACGATTGGATTCCCGGCGCATGGGCGAGATGCCGGAGGGAAAGCTCCTGCTGCAGATGGCGGTGCCGATGATGCTCTCCATGCTCGTCCAGGCGCTGTATAACGTGGTGGACAGCATCTATGTGGCTCAGGTGTCGGAGGACTGTCTCTCGGCCCTGTCCCTGGCCTTCCCGGCCCAGAACATCCTGATCGGTCTGGGCACCGGCACGGGCGTGGGCGTGAGCACACTGGTGGCCCGCTCCCTGGGCCGCCGGGATACGGAAGAGGCCGGGCGCGTCGGCGGCACGGCGATTTTCCTCTCCCTCTGCTGCTGGGCGCTGATGGCGCTTTTCGGCGTCTTCCTGGCCAAACCCTTCATCTACTCCCAGACGGATATCGAGAGCATCCGCGGCTATGCCGATTCCTATCTGCAGATCGTGACCATCGGCTCCCTCTTCGTCTATCTGGAGATCTGCGTGGAGCGGCTGCTCCAGGCCACGGGTCAGACCCGGCTCTCCATGTGGACGCAGATGATCGGCGCCGTGACGAACATCGTCCTCGATCCCGTCTTCATCTTCGGCTGGCTGGGCCTGCCCGCCATGGGCACGGCGGGCGCCGCGATCGCCACGGTGATCGGCCAGGCGGTTGGCGCCGGCGTCGGCTGGCTCTTCCACGTGCGGCGGAACCGGGAGCTGCCGATCCATTTTCGTCAGATCCGCCCCTATGGACGCCTCATCCGGGACATCTACGTCATCGGTATCCCGTCCATCCTGATGATGTGCATCGGTTCGCTCACCAACTATATGATGAACCGGATCCTCATCGGCTTCACCTCCACGGCCATCGCCGTCTACGGGGCCTATTTCAAGATCCAGAGTTTTTTCTTCATGCCGGTCTTCGGCATCAACAACGGTCTCATCCCCATTATCGGCTACAACTACGGGGCCCGGAAGCAAGATCGGATCTACCGCTCCTTCCGCTGGGGCGTGTTCTATGCCTGCTGCTTCATGCTGCTGGGCTTCGCCCTGTTCCAGCTGATGCCGGGCGTGCTGCTGGGCGTGTTCAAGCCTACCCAGACCATGCTGGCCATCGGCATCCCCGCCCTGCGCCGCCTGAGCGTAAGCTTCCTGTTTGCGGGCTTTTGCATCGTGGCGGGCTCCACCTGCCAGGCTTTGGACAGAAGCATCTACTCCTTCTTCATCTCCATCCTGCGCCAGCTTGTGGTGCTGGTGCCGGCGGCCTGGCTGCTGAGCAAGACGGGGGATGTGAACATGGTCTGGTGGTCCTTCCCCATTGCGGAATTGATGAGCCTCGCGGCCAGTGCCTTCTTCCTGCGCCGCTCTTTTAAGCACATGGAGTTTGTGCTCTCCTGCGAGCAAAAAGACGAATAAAGAAAAAGGGGCGCGTTTGCGCCTCTTTTCAAGCTGTCGACACCCACCAAAAAACGTGTCATTCCGAGGAGGCCGTCAGGCCGACGTGGGAATCCGCTCTCCAGGGAAAGTGTCAGTAAACATACAGTTTTCGGGGAATACGGATTGCCACACCAGTGACGTCGGTCACTGGTTCGCAATGACAAAAACCGTCTTTGTCTACACACTGAAAAGAGGCGCGTTTGCGCCTCTTTTCTTTATAGGGCGATCGTTTTGACCCGGCAGCGGCTCTGCAGCAGCGCCCAGAGGCCGGCATTATACGGCAACGTCGGCTGCAGCGCCAGACCGGCGAGACCAAGTTCCGCCGCCAGGGCGAGGCGGGCCTCAACGCTGCGGAGATCCTGAAGCCAGAACGCGGTTCCTCCGTCCTCAAAACAGCACTCCCCGGCGCGCTCGTCCCAGCGGATCGGCAGCCCCGCGGCGACGGCCCGGTGCAGGGCGGCTATGTGTGAGACTGGCTGGGCCTCCCCGGCCTGCCAGAGCGTCCCGTAATCGGAGAGGCCAAGCAGCAGCTTTTCCGCCGGCAGCGCCTCTGTCGCTGCCTCCAGCTGGACCCGGAGCTGATCGAGGGGCGCGTTCGGTCGGGGAAGGGGCTCGGTATTTCGCCGGGCGGGACTAAGCAGCACGATCCGGTCTGCGGCCTCGGCATAGGGGAAGAGCGCCGCTCCCTCCGCGTCCAGCCCCAGCAGCAGATAGCGACCCCGGCGGTGCAGCCCGGCGGCCAGCAGGGGCAAGAAGGACGCGAGCAGAGGCCCATCAAAGGCATAGAGCCCGACCGGGAGCAGATACAGGCCAGCAAAGCCGCCGGCCTCCACGGCCTCGCAGAGTTCATCGGCGGCCTCCGGCGCCCGCAGCAGCCCATGGGCCGCTGCGGCGGACCAGGCGCCGCTCTCGTCCCAGAGAGCGCAGCGCAGCAGCGGCGCGGCCCCGGCACTGTCCTCGGGACAGCTCCCGTCGGCCCACCAGCTCAGATGGGGGAGGAGATCGCCCCGGACCGAGGGCGGCAGCGGTTCATAGGGGCAGGCCAGCAGTTCCAGACAATACGGCGGTCTGTCCGCTTCGGGCACAAAGAGCGCCAGCCCTTCGGTGAGACACTGAGGGTCCGGAAGCGCATTGAGGCGGCAGAGTTCTTCAACAGAGAGGGAAAAACGCCGGGCGATCGCGGAAGGCGTATCGCCGGTGCGGCAGACAATAACAGGCATGGGAAGCCTCCTTTTCGAGGCAGTATACGCCTCTCTGCTTCCGAATATGACTTCTTTTCCCCGGCGAAAAAGCATTGACAGCAAAGACTTCGGGAAGTAAACTATTCTTATAAACGCAAGGAGGATGTTGCCATGGTCGAACAGGCGGAGGCTTTTTTCGCCCGCTATGAGGAGGACGAGGCGCTGCGCGAGCGGCTGCGCCAGGCGGAGGCGTGTTATCCCGGCAGCCTGGAGATCCGGGAGGCGGTGGTGGAAAATGTGCTGCTGCCCATCGCCCGGGAATTGGGCTATGAGTTCACGCTAAAGGAACTGCGCACCTACGAGACCCGCGTGAAGCTCAAAAACGCACCCCCCGATGTGCCCATCGAAGAAGGGGAGGAGGACGAGGAACCCAATCCCTTCTGGCTGCTGGATCACGGCTGGACCTACGATACGAGCGTGTTTCCGGAGAAACTGCCGGAACGAGAACACTGAGAAAGGAAGAACCTTATGATTGTTGCCAAAAATGCGGACGCCGCCAACTACAAGGGCTTCAACCCTCTGTTGGATAAAGCGCTGGACCTGCTGACGCCGGAGTTTCTTGCCACCGTCGGCACTGACACGGTACATCTGGACGGCGATAAGCTTTATGCCACGCTGAACCGCTTTGAGACCGCCCCGGATTCCGAGACTTTTTTTGAGTCCCACAAGCGCTATCTGGATATCCACGCCGTCACCAAGGGGGAGGAGCGCATGGAGATCGCCAATCCCGCGGCCCTGACCGTGGACGAGGCGGCCAGCCGCCCTGAGGGCGATTTCTACGCCTATGTGGAAAAGTGCGCCGAGCACCAGACCATCATTCTCAGACCCGGCACCTTCCTGGTGGCTTTCCCGGATGACGCCCACCGCTGCAAGGGCCAGGTAAACGGAGCCAGTCAGGTGGAAAAGGTCGTTTTCAAGATTCTCATCGAATAAAAGGAGTGTTTCCCATGAGTGTAAAAAAACCCGTCCCCGGCAAAGACGGCAACAAGTACGTCCCCTTTGAAGAGCGCACGGGCGAGAGCTCGGTGGTGTTCTTCACCCGGGATCTGTCCGAAGAGGGCCTGAAGAAGATCTACGATAAGGTCAGCTCTGTCCTGGAGGGCAAGGTGGCCATCAAGCTGCACACCGGCGAGGCCGAGGGCCCCAACATCCTGCCCCGCCCCTGGGTGAAGGAACTGATCAACACCCGTCTGCCCGATGCCACCATCGTGGAGACCAATACCTACTACGAGGGCAGCCGTTACACCACGGAAGCCCACCGCAAGACCCTGGAGGTCAACGGCTGGACCTTCTGCCCCGTGGATATCACCGACGCCGACGGCGTGGCTGCACTGCCGGTCAAGGGCGGCAAGTGGTTTGACGAGATGCATGTGGGCAAGAACCTGCTCAACTACGATTCCCTCCTGGTGCTGACCCATTTCAAGGGTCACATGATGGGCGGCTTCGGCGGCAGCAACAAGAACATCGGCATCGGCTGCGCCGACGGTCGGATCGGCAAGAAGGAGATCCATTCCTATCCCAACGGCGGCATGTGGAGCATCGCCGAGGAGGAGCTGATGGAGCGCATCTCTGAGAGCACCAAAGCCACCATCGACCACTTTGCGCCCCATGTCTGCTATATCAACACCATGCGCAACATGTCCGTCTCCTGCGACTGCGAAGGCCCCGAGGCTGAGCCGGTGGTGACTCCGGATATCGGCATCCTGGCCTCGCTGGATATCCTCGCGGTGGACAACGCCTGCGTGGATCTGATTTACAACCTGCCCGAGGGCGGCGGCAAGGCTCTGATCGAGCGGGTGGAGACTCGCCACGGCCTGCGCCAGCTCAGCTATATGAAGGAGCTGGGCATGGGCAACGACCGCTATACAGCCCGAGTGGGTGCCCGACCGCTACAACGTCTTCTGGGGTCGGAACAAGCGCAGATAATCGAATTACCAGAAAAAGAGGAGCTTCGGCTCCTCTTTTTTATGTCCGCCGCCATGCAAAACTTTACAGAGTACCCGGCTTTGCGATATAATATCATATTAAATCATATTAAAACCGAGAAAAGGAACGGATGAATATGGTGCATTTTGTCGGCGCCGGGCCCGGTGCGGCGGATCTCATCACCCTGCGGGGGGCGGAAGCGTTACGGCAGGCGGACGTGGTGATCTACGCGGGCAGCCTGGTGAACCCCGCGCTGCTGGAAAACTGCCGGGCGGATTGTGAGCTCCATAACAGCGCCGCGATGACGCTGGAGCAGGTGCTCGCCGTGATGGAGCGGGCCGAGGCGGCGGGAAAGACCACCGTCCGGCTCCACACCGGCGATCCCAGTCTCTACGGTGCGATCCGGGAGCAGATGGACGCGCTGCGCGAGAGGGGGATCCCCTTTGACCTGACGCCGGGGGTGTCCAGCTTCAGCGCGGCTGCGGCGGCGCTGGAGGCGGAATACACCCTGCCCGGCCTGAGCCAGAGCCTAATCCTCAGCCGGCTGGCCGGGCGCACCCCGGTTCCGGCTGGGGAGGAGCTGTCCCAACTGGCGGCCCACGGGGCCTCGATGGTGCTCTTCCTCTCAGCGGGGATGCTGCCGCAATTGCAGGAAGAGCTGCTCGCGGGCGGGGCCTATACACCCGAGACCCCGGCGGCGCTGGTCTATAAGGTCTCCTGGCCGGAGGAAAAGCTCTGCCGCTGCACCCTCGGCACCCTGGCCGAGACCGGCGCGCGGGAGGGGATCTACAAAACGGCGCTGGTGCTGGTGGGGGATTTCCTGGCCGGGCCCTATGAGCGCAGCAAACTCTATGACCCGGACTTTTCCACCGAATATCGCAAAGCGAGGGGCGAGACGACATGAAAGTCTATTTGATCGGCTGCGGCTGCGGGCCGGAGACTTTGACGCGGGAGGCGGCGGAGGCGCTGCAAAACGCGGATCTGGTGATCGGCGCCGGGCGGCTGCTGGCGGGGTTCGAGACAAAAGGAGAGAAGCGGGAGGCTGTCTATACCGACGCGATCGAGGCCCTGCTGCGTTCTTCCGAGGCGGAGAGCGCCTGCGTCCTCTACAGCGGGGACAGCGGCTTTTATTCCGGGGCCCGGCTGCTTTTGCCGCGCCTCACGGACTGGGACGTGCGCGTGATCCCCGGCGTCTCCAGCCTGCAGGCGCTGGCGGCCCGGCTGGGCCGGCCCTGGCAGGACTGGACGCTCTGTTCATCCCACGGGGTGGACTGCGATGTGGCGGAGGTGCTGGCCAAGGGAAAACCGGGCTTTTTCCTCACCGGCGGCAAGACCGGCCCGGCGGAGCTCTGCCAAACGATCACCGCCCTGGGACTGGGAGCTCTCCCGGTCACGGTGGGGGAAAATCTGTATACGGAAAACGAGCGCCTTGTGCACGGCAGCGCGGCGGAACTGGCGGAGGAAGACTTCGCACCGCTGAGCGTCCTGCTGTGTGAGGCGGCGGAGCGTCCGGCACGGCGCGTGCCGGGACTTCCGGACGAGGCCTTTGAGCGCCTTGAGGGCGTGCCCATGAGCAAGCAGGAGCTGCGGGCTCTGGCTTTGGCCAAGCTCGCCGTCACGGCGGAGGATATCTGCTGGGATATCGGCGCGGGCAGCGGCAGCGTGAGCGTGGAGCTGGCCCTGCAGACCAAAGAGGTCTGGGCCGTGGAGCGGGAGGCGGAGGCCCTCACCCTGGCTGAGCGAAACAAAGAACGCTTCCGAGCCTGGAATCTGCATCTCCTTCCGGGCGAGGCGCCGGAGGCCCTGGACGCCTTCCCGAAGCCAGACGCGGTCTTTGTCGGCGGCAGCGGGGGACGGCTCAAGGAGATCCTGTGTGCGATCCACGCGGCCAATCCGGCGGCGCGGGTCTGCGTCTCGGCCATCGCGCTGGAGACGCTGGAAGCGGCGACGCGGGAGCTGGAGGCGCTGGGCTATGAGACGGAGATCACCCAGCTCTCGGTGAGCCGCAGCCGCAAGGCCGGCAAGCTCCATATGATGATGGCGCAAAACGCCGTCTGGCTGATCACGGGAAGACAGAGATGAAGAAAATACTGTTAACCGCCATGGGCAGCGGCCAGGGGAAAACCGTGGTCTGCTGCGCACTGCTGGCGGCCCTGAAAAAGCGGGGGATGGAGGTCCGGGCCTTCAAAGCCGGGCCGGACTACATCGACCCCATGTTTCACAGCCGGGTCCTGGGCGTCCCGAGCCGGAATCTGGATCTCTTCCTCCAGGGAGAGGAGAGCGTGCGCCGCAGCCTCCGGCAGCATGGCGGCGAGATCGCCGTGCTGGAAGGGGCCATGGGCTATTACGACGGACTGAACGGCACGGAGGAGGCCAGCGCCTGGGATCTGGCCCGGAGGACCGAGACCCCGGCGGTGCTGATCCTGCGGCCGAAGGGCAGCGCTCTGACCCTGGCCGCCCAGATCCGGGGCCTGCAGAGCTTCCGGGAGAAGAGCATGCTGACGGCTCTGCTGCTCAACGATTGCAGCGAGAGCACGTATACCTACTTGAAACCGCTCTTGGAGCGGGAGACCGGCTTGCCGGTGCTGGGTTGGCTGCCCCACCGGGAGGAGGCGGAACTGCCCAGCCGCCACCTGGGTCTGCTGACCGCGGAGGAGATCAGCGATCTGCAGGAGCGCTTTCAGGCCCTGGCTCTGCAGTTGGAGCAGACGGTGGAACTGGACGCACTGCTGGCGCTCGCCGCCGAGGATGAGGGCGAGGAAGCCCCTGAACAACCTGAAAAGCGCTGCCGTATGGCGGTGGCCCGGGACGCGGCCTTCTGCTTCTGCTATGCCGACACTCTGGAGAGTCTGGAGCGCGCCGGGGCGGAGCTGGTCTTTTTCAGCCCGCTGACCGATTCGGCCTTGCCGGCGAGAGTCGCCGGGCTCTATCTGCCCGGAGGCTATCCGGAGCTCCATGCCAGAGAGCTCAGCAACAATATCAAGATGCGCGAGAGCATCGCCGCGGCGGTGAGACGGGGCCTGCCCACCGTGGCGGAGTGCGGCGGCTTCCTCTATCTGCAGCAATCCCTGGAGGATGAGGACGGCCACGGCTGGCCCATGTGCGGCGTGCTGCCCGGGGAGGGCTATCGGACGCCGCGGCTGCAGCGTTTCGGCTACAGCTTTCTGGAGGCGGAAGAGAACTCCATGCTCTTTCGCGTGGGGGAGCGGGTGCCCATTCATGAGTTCCACCATTGGGATTGCACGGAAAACGGCACCGATCTCCTGAGCCGCAAGCCCGACGGACGTTCCTGGCCCTGCTGTGTGGCTACCGATAGCCTCTACGCCGGTTTCCCGCATCTGCCCTTCGGGGGCAACACCGGGCTGGCGGAGCGCTTTGTCAGCACATGCATAAAACGTGCAACAATATTACGTAAACTAAAATACGGATTACAAAATTACGTAAATAAAGTTACGTTTACGATTTTACGTAAATGAAATTATGGAAAACAAATTATGTAAACTAATTGAGGAAATCCCGGAGGCAGACTCCAAAGCCATGCGGGAATCCCGGCAGATTTGGGACGGCATCGCCAAGCCCCTGGGCAGTCTGGGCACCCTGGAAGAGACGCTGGTGCGTATCGCGGGGGTGACAGGCACGGCGGAGATCGCGCTTAAGCCCCGGAGCCTGCTGGTGTTCTGCGCCGATAATGGCGTGGTGGCCCAGGGGGTGACCCAGTGCGGGAGCGGCGTTACCGCCGCGGTGACCCGGGCTCTGGCCGAGGGCCGCAGCACGGTCAGCCCCATGGCGGCGCTGGCGGATTGCCGGGTGCTGCCTGTGGACATGGGCGTTATCGATTTTCCCTCAACGCCCGGGGTCCTCTCCCGGCGCGTCCGAAACGGCACGGCCGATATGACCCTTGGCCCGGCCATGAGCCGGGAGGAGTGTCTCGCGGCCATTCTGGCCGGAGCGGAGCTGGCCCGGGACCGGGCGGCGGCCGGGGATCGCCTGCTGGCTGTCGGGGAGATGGGCATCGGCAACACCACCACGGCCGCGGCTGTGGCGGCGGTGCTGCTCCACCGCGATCCGGATGAACTGACCGGCCGGGGAGCCGGGCTCTCCGATGCGGGGCTGGAACGGAAAAAAGCGGCGATCCGGACGGCGATCGAGCGGAATCGACCCGACGCGGAGGACGTTTTGGATGTGCTCGCAAAGCTCGGCGGGCTGGACATCGCCGGGATGTGCGGCGCTTACTTAGGCGCGGCGGCCAGCCGGAGGCCGGTGCTGATCGATGGTTTTATCAGCGCGGCGGCGGCCCTCTGCGCCCTGCGGCTCTGCCCGGCGGCGAAGACCTTCCTGCTGGCCAGCCATGTCTCGGCGGAACCGGCGGGCGCGCTGCTGCTGCGGGACTTGGGCCTCAAACCCCTGATCAGTGCCGGGATGCGCCTGGGCGAGGGGAGCGGCGCAGTGGCGGCCATGCCGCTGCTGGACATGGCCCTCGCGGTTTATCAGAGCGGCCAGAGCTTTGCCCGCCTGGGCATCGAGGCCTATCGGCCCCAGTGAGGAGAGAGCATGTTTACCCTTGTGATCGGCGGCTCCGCCAGTGGGAAGAGCCGTTATGCCGAGGCGCTGGTGCAGGCCCAACCCGGCCCGCGTATATATTTGGCCACGATGCAGCCCTTTGACGCGGAGTGCGAGGCGCGCATCGCCCGCCATCGGGAGCAGCGGGCCGATAAAGGCTTTGAGACAATAGAATGTTATGTAAACTTAAATGAGGCGGAGATCCCACGCGGCGGGAGCCTGCTGCTGGAGGATCTCTCGAACCTCCTGGCCAATGAGCTCTACGGCCCGGAGGGGGGGGGAGCGGAGGCGATCCTGCCCGGGATCGAGCATCTGTTGGAGCGCTGCGCCAATCTGACCGTGGTGACAAATGAGGTCTTTTCCGGCGGCAGTGACTACGAAGGGGATACGCTCCATTTCCTGCGGGAGCTGGCCGCGCTGAACCGAGAGCTGGCCGCCCGGGCTGACCGGGTGGTGGAGCTGGTCTGCGGCCTGGAGCATGTGTTGAAAGGGGAGAGACATGAGAATCTTTGAGACCATCGTCGTGGCGTTTTCCCTGTTCTCCGCCCTGCCTATGCCTAAGGTCGACTGGAATGCGGAGAACAGAAGGTACAGCCTCTGCGCCTTTCCGCTGATCGGCGCGGTGATCGGGCTGTGCTGCTGGCTTTGGATACGCCTGTGCCTGCTCCTGGCGATACCATCGCTCCTACGTGCTGCGGTGCTCTGTGCGCTTCCGGTGCTGATCACCGGCGGCATCCATCTGGACGGCTTTGCCGACACCTGGGACGCCCTGTCCAGCCACGCCGCCCCGGAGCGGAAGCGGGAGATCTTGAAGGACCCCCACGCCGGGGCCTTCGCGGTGATCCATCTCTGCCTGTATTTCCTGCTGAGCTTTGCCCTCTGGACGAGCGTGCAGGAGGAGAGGCTGCTCCCGCTGGTGCTGCTGTTCTGCCTCTCCCGCGCCCTCTCCGGGCTGGCGCTGACGCTCTTTCCCCTGGCGCCGGGCAGCGGTCTGGCCCGCAGCTTTGCCGAGGCGGCGGATCAAAAGCGGGTGCGGGTAATTCTGGCTCTGCTGTCGCTGGGCTTGGCCCTGGGGCTGATCCTCTGCGGCGCCTGGGCGGCGGTGCCGACGGCGGCGCTGGTTTTCGCGGCCTATTACCGTCTGTGCGTTCGGCAGTTTGAGGGACTCTCCGGGGATCTGGCCGGCTGGTTTTTGCAGACGGCGGAGCTCTGGATGCTGGCAGCGCTGCTGCTGTGAGGAGAGAACATGATCTTTGTGACAGGCCCGCTGTTTGCGGGAAAGAGAGAGACGATCCGGGGCCTGCTGGGCCTTACGGAGGAGGAGTTTGCCGCCTGCGCCGCCTGGGACGTGCAGGAGCGCGCCCTGGAGGCTGAGCCGGAGATCCTGGCGGAGGAGCTGAGTGCCAATCGCGTTGTGATCGCCACCGAGGTCGGCGGCGGTGTGGTGCCGATAGATCCCGTGGAGCGCCGGAGACGGGAGGCGGCGGGCCGCCTGGCCTGTGCGCTGGCCCGCCGGGCCGACACGGTGATCCGGGTCTGCTGCGGGCTGCCGGAGCTGCTGAAAGGAGAATGGCCGTGATCATCGAGCTCATTCGCCACGGCGCGACGGAGCTGAGCGAGCGCCGCTGCTATCAGGGACGGCTGGACACGCCCCTCTCCGAAACAGGAAAACACAGACTGGAAGCAACGGAAGATAAACATAATATTGTTTACATAACAAATAAATGCCGCACAGCGGAGACTGCGGGCATTTTGTTCCCGGAGGCGGAGCAGCGGGTAGTTCCCGAACTGCGGGAGATGGATTTCGGCGATTTCGAGGGGCGAAACTACCTCGACATGGAAAACGACGCCGACTACCGCGCCTGGGTGGAAGGCGGCTGCTGGGGCCGCTGCCCCAAGGGGGAGAGCCGTACGGAGTTTTCCGCTCGGGTCTGTGACGCTTTCTCGGCTTTGGTGGAGCGCGCCCTGGTCGAGGGGCAGGAGGAACTGATCATCGTGGCCCACGGCGGGACCCAGATGGCGGTGCTGGAGCGTTGGGGCGAGCCGAAAAACGAGTATTACGCCTGGTGCAGCGCACCGGGAACGGGCTGGAGGCTGGACACGGCGAACTGGCCGGCGTGCGTGCGGGTGCTGGGACCGGTGGACTACACAAAGGAGAGCTAAGATGAGGATCCTGTATGCGGCCCTCGGCGGCTTTCTGCTGGATCTGCTCCTGGGCGATCCCGCCTGGCTCACGCCGATCCATCCGGTGGTGCTCATGGGCCGCTGCATCGGCGCGCTGGAAAAGCGCCTGCGCGCCCGCTTCCCCCGGACGCCGGAGGGCGAGCGCCGGGCCGGCCGGCTCCTGGCCGCGATTTTGCCGCTGGGGACGCTTCTGCTGTGTTGGGGAAGCCTGGTGCTTTTCGATCGCCTGTGGGCGCCCCTGGGCTTTGCCCTGCGGCTGATCTGGTGCTGGCAGGCGCTGGCCGTTAAGAATCTCAAAGATGAGAGCATGAAGGTCTGCCATGCCCTGGAAAACGAAGGCCTGGAGGCCGCACGGGCGGCGGTGAGCCGCATCGTCGGCCGGGATACGGCGCGCCTGGACGAGGCGGGCGTGACCCGGGCCGCGGTGGAGACCGTGGCGGAGAATTTTGCCGACGGTGTGATTGCTCCTCTCTTTTACATGATGCTGGGCGGCGCGCCGCTGGCCCTGGCCTGCAAGGCGGTCAACACCATGGACAGCATGCTGGGCTACAAAAACGAGCGCTACCTCCACTTTGGCCGCGCGGCGGCGAAGCTGGACGACGCGGTGAATTTCCTCCCGGCCCGCCTGGGGGCCCTGCTGCTCATCGGCGTGAGCTTTCTTTTGGGCGAGGACGGAAAAAACGCCTGGCGCATCTGGCGGCGGGATCGGCGCAAGCACCCCAGCCCCAATTCCGCCCAGTGTGAATCCGCCATGGCCGGGGCGTTGGGCCTGCGCCTGCTGGGCCCGGCCTGGTATTTCGGGGAATACCAGGACAAGGCCTGGATCGGCGAGGAGAAAAAGCCCATCGACGCGGGAGATATCCGCCGGGCCTGCCGCCTGCTCTACGCGGGCAGCATGGCGGGGCTCCTGGTATTCGGGCTTATTAGACTGCTTTTACTGAGATAAGAAATATGGATGCAGAACACGGCGGCGCCTGGGCCGCCTACAAAGACAGATACGGCAGAGAGCCGCTGGATTTTTCGGCCAATCTCTGCCCACTGGGCCTGCCCCGGGGCGTGCGGGAGGCAGCCGCTTCCGCCATCTTGGAGGCGGAGCACTATCCCGACAGCGCCTGCACAACGCTGCGGGAGGCCCTGGCCCGGGAATACGATATCCCGGTGGAGCGGATCGTCTTCGGCACCGGCGCGGCGGAACTGATCTGGCGCATTTGTCAGACCCTCCGGCCCAAGACGGCGCTGCTGCCTGTGCCCTCGTTTTCCGAATATGAGCGGGCGCTGGAGGCGGTGGGCTGTGACATTCATGATTTACCCCTCGACCCGGAGCGGGACTTTGAGCCGGGGGAGGAGCTACTCACGGCCCTGGACGAGAGAGTGGATCTGCTCTTCCTCTGCCAGCCCAACAACCCCACCGGGCGCGCGATTCAGCCGGCGCTGCTGCGGCGGATCTGGGAGCGCTGCGAGGCGCAGGGGACTTGGCTGATCCTGGACGAGTGCTTTCTCGATTTCCTGGATGAGCCGGAGCGCTTCACGCTGCTGCCGGAGCTGGAAGACGCGCCCCATCTGATCCTGCTGCGGGCCTTCACCAAGAGCCATGCCATGGCGGGCTTCCGCCTGGGCTATGCCCTCTGCGGCAGCGCCGCCCTGGCGGAGAAACTGCGGCAAAACGCCCAGCCCTGGCCGGTCTCGGCCATGGCTCAGGCGGCGGCCCTGGCGGCCTTGGCCGATCGGGACTATGCCGCAAGACGCGCCAATTGGATCCGTGCCGAGCGCCCCCGGATGCTGGCGGCGCTGAAAAGCCTGGGCTTTCGGGTGATCCCGGGCGAGGGAAACTTCTTGCTGTTTTACAGCGAGGATCTGGATTTGGCGGAGGCGCTGAAGGAAAAAGGGATCCTGCTGCGCGCCTGTGGGAATTTCCGCGGCCTCGGCCCGGGCTGGTACCGCACGGCGATCCGCACCGCGGAGGAGAACGACGCGCTGCTGCGCGCTCTGAAGGAGAGACACAATGGCTAAACGCATCATGGTGCAAGGCACCATGTCCGGCGCGGGCAAGAGCCTGCTGGTCACGGCCCTCTGCCGCATTTTCCGGCAGGACGGTTACCGGGTGGCGCCCTTCAAGAGCCAGAACATGGCTCTCAACAGCTACATTACCCCGGACGGCCTGGAGATGGGCCGGGCTCAGGTGGCCCAGGCCGAGGCCGCGGGCAGGGACTGCGACGTGCGCATGAATCCGATCCTGCTCAAGCCCTCCTCCGACACGGGCAGCCAGCTGATCGTAAACGGCTGTGTCCGGGGCCAGTACAGCGCAGCGGACTATTTTAAGATGAAGAAGAGCCTCATCCCCGATATCCTCGCCGCCTACGAGAGCCTGGCGGCGGAGGACGATATCCTGGTCATCGAGGGGGCCGGCTCCCCGGCGGAGATCAACCTCCGCGCCGACGACATTGTGAACATGGGCCTGGCCGAGCTGGTGGACGCGCCGGTGCTCCTGGCCGGGGATATCGACCGGGGCGGCGTCTTCGCCCAGCTCTACGGCACGGTGGCCCTGCTGCAGCCAGAGGAGCGGAGGCGGGTCATCGGTACGGTGATCAACAAATTCCGCGGCGATGTGGCGCTGCTGGAACCGGGCCTACGGCAGCTGGAGGCGCTGACGGGTCTGCCGGTGCTGGGCGTGGTGCCCTGGCTGCCGGTGGACATCGACGAGGAGGACAGCCTGGCGCCCTCCCTCTCCGAGACCGAGGCGAAACGGGCCCTGGACGCGGCGGTGATCCGCCTGCCTCACATCTCCAATTTCACGGACTTTCCGCCCCTGGAGGAGCACCCTGACCTGGGCCTGCGCTATGTGGACCGGCCCGCTCTGCTGGGGCAGCCGGACCTGCTGATCCTCCCGGGCACCAAGAGCACCATCGACGATCTCCTGTGGCTGCGGCAGAGCGGCCTGGAGGCGGCGATTCTCGCCCTCGCGGCGAAGGGCACGCCGATCCTCGGCGTCTGCGGCGGCTATCAGATGCTGGGGGAGAGCCTGTCCGATCCCGGCGGCGTGGAGCGGCAGGGGGACTATCGGGGCCTGGGCCTGCTGCCCTGCCGCACCGTCTTCACCGGTGACAAGACCCGTACCCGCCGGAAGGCCAGGGTGGAGGCGGCGCCCTTTGCCGGAATGCCCATCGAGGGATATGAGATCCATATGGGTCAGACCGAACGCCTTGGCGGCATGCCCTTTTGCCGTTTTGCGGACGGGACGGAGGCTATCTCCACGGCCTTTTCGACAGCGGGGCATTGACCGCTGCGCTGGCGGAATACCTCGCCGGGCGCAGGGGCCTGAACCTCGCCGCCTGGACGCCGGAGCCCCGCCGGGCCTATCGGGAGAGGGAATACGACCGGCTGGCCGCGGCGGTGCGGCAAAGCCTGGATATGGATGCCATCTATCGTGCCATGGAGGAGTATGAACATGCAGCACCGTCTGCCCGCTGATATCGAGCGCAGCAGCCTGGCGATCATCCGCCGGGAGCTTGAGGAAAAGAGAATTGCGCTTCCCGCCGAAACCGAGGCGGTGGTCTGCCGCGTCATCCACGCCACGGCGGATTTTGATTATGCCCAGTCGCTTCGCTTCACGCCCCAAGCGGTGGAAAAGGGCGCGGCGGCCCTGAGCGGCGGCGCGGACATCGTGACCGATACCAACATGGCCCTGGCCGGGATCAGCAAGGCCGGGCTCCGGAAACTGGGCGGCGCGGCCCACTGCTTCATGGCCGAGGATTTCATTGCCGCGGCGGCGAAGGAGCAGGGCACGACCCGGGCTGTGGCCTCCATGGCCTACGCGGCGGAGCATTACCCGGAGGCGGTCTATGCCATCGGCAACGCGCCGACGGCCCTCTTTGCCCTGGCCGATCGGATCGAGGCCGGGCTTCGGCCCGCACTGGTGATCGCGGTGCCAGTGGGCTTTGTGAACGTGGTGGAGAGCAAGGAGCGGCTCTTTGCCGTCTGCGAGCGCTGCGCTGTCCCGGCCATCGCGGCCATGGGGCGCAAGGGCGGCAGCAGCGTGGCCGCGGCAATCTGCAACGCACTGATCTATACGGCGGCGGATCTGCTGGACCCGTCGGCGCGGGGGTGGCAGGGATGAAGAACTACGCCTTTTTTCAACATCGGGACTGCGAGTATTTCCCCTGCCACAAGGGTGTGGCGGAGGAGAACTTCAACTGCCTGTTCTGCTATTGCCCCCTCTACTGCTTGGGGGAGAACTGCGGCGGGAACTTCGTCTATCGGGACGACGGCACCAAGAGCTGCCTCGACTGCGCCTTTCCCCATGAGCGGGAGCATTACGCCCGAATCCTCGAACGCTTCCCGGAACTGAAAGAACTGGCCCGACAGAAGGAGAAGCACCATGAGCTTTGAGCACAGCATCCGCAGCGGCAGCAGACAGCTGCGCTGCGGTTATACCACGGGCACCTGCGCGGCGCTGGCGGCCTCGGGCGCGGCGGAGCTGCTGCTGGGGGGAGTGCTGCCGGAGAGCATGGCCCTGCTGACGCCCAAGGGCTGGCGGGTGGAGACGGAGCTGCTGGACGGCGCCTGCGACGGAGAGATCGCCCGCTGCGCCGTCAAAAAGGACGCGGGGGACGACCCGGACGTCACCGACGGCATGCTGGTCTATGCCAGCGTGACAAGGACGCGCCAGGGTATCAGCATCGACGGCGGCGAGGGCGTGGGCCGGGTGACCAAGCCGGGCCTGGATCAGCCCGTGGGCGCGGCGGCCATCAACTCCGTGCCCCGGCGGATGATCACGGCGGCGGTGGAGGCGGTCTGCGCGGCCCACAGCTATGCCGGGGGCCTTGCGATCACGATCTCGATTCCCGGGGGCGAGGTGCGGGCGAAGCAAACCTTCAACCCCCAGCTGGGCATCGAGGGCGGCCTCTCGGTGCTGGGCACCTCCGGCATCGTGGAGCCCATGAGCGAGCAGGCCCTGCTGGACACCATCGCCCTGGCCATCCGTCAGGCGGCGGCCTCCGGCGCGGACATGCTGCTGCTGACGCCGGGCAACTACGGCGCGGACTATCTGAAGGACCGTCTGCCGGAGCTGGAGAAGCTGCCGGCGGTGAAGTTTTCCAACTTCCTCGGCGACGCCATCGACCTGGCCATCAGCGAGGGCTTCTCCCGCGCCCTGATCGTGGGGCACATCGGAAAACTGGTCAAACTCGCCGGCGGCATCATGAACACCCACTCCCGGGTGGCCGACTGCCGGATGGAACTCTTCTGCGCCCACGCGGCCCTCTGCGGCGCGGATACGGCGCTGTGCCGTGCGCTGATGGCGCAGGTGAGCAGCGACGGCTGCCTGGCCCTGCTGGAGGGAGCGGGGCTGCGGGATGCGGTGATGGAGAGTCTGCTGGCCGCCATGCAGCGGCATCTGGATCGCCGCTCCGGCGGACAGATCCGTCTGGGTGCCCTGTGCTTTTCCAACGAATACGGCTTCCTCGGCATGACCGAGGGGGCAAAGGAGCTTTTGAAGCGATGAGCAACTATGCCTTTCTGGCCTTTACCGACCGGGGTGCGGCCCTGGCCGAGAAGCTCTGCCGCGCCCTGGGCGGCAGCCTGACAGCCGCCCACGGGGATCCGGAGTTCTCCCTGCACGATTGGACGGCGGCAAACTTTCCCCGGAAGGATGCCCTGATCTTTGTTGGCGCGACGGGGATCGCCGTGCGGGCGGTGGCGCCCTTTTTGCAGAGCAAGGCCACGGATCCGGCTGTGATCACCCTGGACGAGGCGGGACGCTATGTGATCCCGCTGGTCTCAGGGCACCTGGGCGGCGCCAACGCCCTGGCGAAGGAAGTGGCGGCCCTCTGCGGCGGCACAGCGGTCATCAGCACGGCCACGGATCTCCATTCTGTCTTTGCCGTGGACCTCTGGGCGAAAAAGCAGGGCCTGCTCCTGCTGCAGCCGGAGCGGATCAAGACCGTCTCCGCCAAGCTCCTGGCCGGGGAGACCGTGCACATCGAGAGCGCCTGGCTCATCGCGGGCGATGCTCCCGCGGGCGTGGTGATCGGCGGCGAGGCGGATGTGCTTGTGGATGTCCGCCGCCGCGAGAGCGGAGCCCTCTGCCTGGTGCCGCCGGTGCTGACCCTGGGGATCGGCTGTAAAAAGGGGATCGGCGCGGAGCAGATCGAGGCGGTCTTTTCCGCCTTCCTGGCGGAGCGCGGGATCCGGCCCGAGGCCATTGCCGCCGCGGCCTCCCTCGACCGCAAGGCCGAAGAGCCGGGACTCCTGGCCTTCTGCGCACGGCATGGCTGGCCTGTCCGCTTTTTCACGGCGGAGGAACTGCTGACTCTGGAGGGGGATTTTTCCGCCTCCGCCTTCGTGCGTGAGACCGTGGGCGTGGACAATGTCTGCGAGCGCAGCGCCGTTGCCTCCTGCGGCGGGACGCTCGTGGAGAAAAAATTTGCGCGGGACGGCGTGACTCTGGCCCTGGCCGGGGTGGAGCCGGCGCTGGATTGGAGCGTGTGAGATGGGAAAACTCTATGTGGTGGGCCTCGGCCCCGGCGGCGGCGAGGATATGACCCTCGCGGCGCGCAGAGCGCTGGATGAGGCGGAGCTCCTCTGCGGCTACGGGGTCTATATCGAGCTGATCCGGCCCCTGTATCCGGACAAAGAAGTTTACATAACAAATATGCGGGGCGAGATCGAGCGCTGCCGCTATGCCCTGGCGGAGGCGGAAAAAGGCAGGTGCGTGGCCCTGGTCTGCAGCGGTGACGCGGGCGTCTACGGCATGGCCGGGCCCGCACTGCAGCTGGCGGCGGAATACCCCTATGTTGAGGTTGACATAATTCCTGGAGTAACCGCCGCTCTGGCTGGGGCGGCCCTGCTCGGCGCGCCCCTGGGGCACGATTTCTGCGTGATCTCTCTCTCCGATCTGCTGACCCCCTGGGAGCGGATCGAAACGCGGCTCCGTTGTGCGGCGGAGGGGGATTTTGTGATCTGCCTGTATAACCCCGCCTCCCAGCACCGGAGAGACTGTCTGCGCCGCGCCTGCGAGATCCTGCTCCAAACGCGCAGCGGGGACACAGTCTGCGGCCTGACCCGGCAGATCGGCCGAGAAGGGGAGAGCATGCGGATTTTGACGCTCTCGGAACTCCGGGACGCGGAGGCGGACATGTTCACCACGGTCTTTATCGGCTCCAGCAACACGCTCATTTGCAAGGGGCGGATGGTGACGCCCCGGGGGTATCGGACATGCGAGTGATGATTTTCAGCGGCACCACCGAGGGGCGGGAGCTGTCCCGTCGTCTTGCCGCGGCGGGGGCGGAAGTGACCGTCAGCGTGGCTACTGACTACGGCAGCGAAGAACAGGGCGAACAGCCTGGCGTCACGGTGCTCAGCGGGCGCATGCCCGTGGAGGAGATGACGGCGCGTCTGGGGGAATCCCTATGCCGCGCGCGTCACGGCCTCCATCGCCAGAGCCTGCGAGGAGAGCGGGACGCCCCGACTGCGCCTGCTCCGGGAGGAGAGCGAATACCCGGCGGGGACACTGGTGCTGGGGAGCGCGGCGGAGGCCGCGGCCTATCTCGCGGAGAGGACGGGGAACATCCTGCTGACCACCGGGGCCAAGGAGCTGTCTGCCTGGGCGGCCTTGCCGCCGGAGCGGCTCTTCCCCCGTATTTTGCCGAGTCACGAGAGCCTGTCCGCCTGCGAGGCGCTGGGCATTCCCCACCGGAACATCTGCGCCATGCAGGGGCCTTTTTCCCAGGCAATGAACGAGGCGCTTCTGCGGCAGTACGAGGTCGCCTGGCTGGTCACCAAGGACGGGGGAGCGCCGGGCGGCTTTCCGGAAAAGCGGGCGGCAGCGGAGGCCCTGGGCGTACCGATGATCGTGCTGCGCCGTCCCGAGGATCAGGGCGAGAGCTTTGAGACTGTGCTGGCGGCCTGCCTGGAAAAGATGAAATAGTTAACATAAAATAGATAACATAAAACAGCATACGTAACTCGATAGAAATAAAATGATTAACATAAAATGATAAACATAAAACTGGACGCCCTGTAGGCGTCCAGTCCCTTTTTCGGCAAAGCCTCTTGGCTTTGCCGCAGTTATACAAGATCTCGGTAGGCCTCGGTGTCGTCCACGCTGTCGGGCGGGAAGAACTCCTCCACCGGGAAGGGGATGCGGCTGAAGAGCTCGCAGGGATCGCCCTCGGCGTTGCCCGGGCATTCCTTCTCCGGCAGACCGTAGTCGTAGATCGGGACAAGCAGCTGGGTGGGCCGCTCTAGGCGGATGATGCTGAACTGGCCGATGGTGGCGTACCAGCGTCGGCCGCTGTTGTTCAGCACCAGCGCCTCCGGGAAGGCGGCGGCGATAAAATCGGGGATCTGCCGCGGTTCCTGCTCGGGCGGGAGCGGCGCGTCCGCGTCCACCAGCTTCATGTGCAGGGCGATGGGATCGACGGAGTTGACCACCGCGATGGGCAGCTCGTCACCGCCGGGGCGGGGGAGCGTATCCTCGGAGGAGAAGCACTTGGAGCTGCCCTCACTGCCGAAGAGCATCACCCGCTTTTCGAAGATGGCCAGGCCCTGCAGAGTGTCCCCTCCGGGGAAGGTCTCGCCGGTGACGCGATAGAAATGGGTGCAGTCCACGGTGTAATAGCCCCGGTTGAAGCTGATGGGCTCCACGCTCACGTCGATGTACAAAAGCTCCGCCGAGCGCGGCCGCAGACTCAGGGCGCTGTCTATGTAGCTCTGGGAGGAGAGGGTGGGGAAGACGCGCAGATCGTCCACGCAGTCCTTATCCCGGCAACTGTCAAAGATCTTTCGGGTATGAACGGAAACCGCCTCGCGGATCAGGGCAGCAGGATCGGCGGGTCCGGCCGCAGTTCTGTCAGGCATAGCGTTACCTCCTTGCGATTGCATTCAGTACAGTCTATGCGTCCAAAGCGGGAATGTGCAGACCGGAGGGAAACAGCGGGGATTCCCCGGCGGAAGAGCGGCGCGGCGTGCCCGGACTTTTTGTGTACAATCGCCATCCGGGTCTTGAAAAACGGGCTGTTTTCCCATAAAATTGGGATAGTTTTACCGCTTGTAATTCCGGCGGACTTGGGATAAGATAGGGCGCCGAAGAGAGAAAAACGACCCTATGTATATGAGGTAAGAACTATGCCAGAAACCTATTATCGGGAAGCTTTAAAGCTGGGCCAGCGGGACTATCGCGCCTGCGTGGCGGCGGGCCGTTCGCCCTGCCTGCCGGTGCTGGATGACTTCGTGTCGCCGGAGCGCTCGGCCAAGGGGACGGAGCTGGGGATCGTGCAGATCCCCATGGAGCGCATCGTCGGCACCAAGACCCGGGGCCGGGTCAATTCCTTTGCGCCGAACTTCATGCCGGTCCTGGCCGCGGGGACGGAGTTTTCCGCCAAGTGGGAAGCGCTCTGCAGCGCCCACATGACCGATGGCATCCGTGAGCCGATCAAGGCCTATGAGTATATGAACCGCTTCTATGTGGAAGAGGGCAACAAGCGGGTGAGCGTGCTGAAGTTTTTCGGTGCGGTCAGCATCCCCGGGCAGGTGATCCGCGTCCTGCCCGAGCGCAGCGACTCCAAAGAGACGGAGATCTATTACGAGTTCCTCGCCTTCTATAAATACAGCAAAATCAACTTCCTGGAGTTCAGCAAGAAGGGCAGCTACCTGACTCTGCAGCAGGTGCTGGGCAAGAAGCCGGAGGAGGAATGGGACGAGGACGAGCGGCGCCACTTCGCCGCGGTCTACCATTACTTTGAGAAGGCCTATCTTGCCAGCGGCGGCGGGAAGCTCCAGTCCACGGTGGGCGACGCGATGCTGAGCTATCTGAAGGTCTACGGCTATCCGGCGCTGGAAAACGCCGGCGAGGCGGAGATCCGCAAAAACCTGAACAAGATGTGGGAAGAGGTGGCCCTCCAGCAGGAGCAGGCGCCCATCGAGGTCAAGACGGACCCGGCCGGGGAGAAAAAGCAGGGGCTCCTGTCCAAGGTGCTGACCGGTCCGGCGCTGCGGAAGGTGGCCTTCGTCTACGATAAAACGCCGGAGACCTCCGGCTGGGTCCTGGGCCATGAGCAGGGCCGGCAGCATGTGCAGCAGGTCTTCGACGGTCAGATCGAGACCATCGCCTATCCCAACGCCATGGAGGGCGACCCCAACGCCGTGCTGGAGCAGGCGATCGCCGACGGCTGCAAGCTCATCTTCACCACCTCGCCCCGCCTCCTGCAGGCGAGCCTCCACGCTGCGGTGGAGCACCCCGAAGTGGTTATCATGAACTGCGCGCTGAACAAGTCCCACCGCTATATCCGCTCCTATTACGCCCGCATGTATGAGGCGAAGTTCATCATCGGCGCCATCGCCGGCTCCCTGACCGAGAGCGGGCGCCTCGGCTACGTCTGCGACTATCCGATTTACGGTCAGATCGCGGGCATCAACGCCTTCGCTCTGGGCGCACAGATGACCAACCCCCGGGCCAAGGTGTATCTGGAGTGGTCCTCCGTCAAGGGCAAGGGGGCCGAGGAGGCCGCCAAGGCGCTGATGGAGCAGAAGATCCACCTCATCTCCTCTCAGGACACGGCACGCCTGGCCCACGGCAGCAAGAGCAGCTTCGGCCTGGCCTGCGTCCACGGGGAGCGGCGGGAGCGCCTGGCCACGCCGGTCTGGAAATGGGGCGTGTACTATGAGCAGATCCTGCGCGGCATGCTCAACAAGACCGTGCAGAGTGAATACGAGAACAGCAGCAAGGCCCTGAACTACTACTGGGGCATGTCCGCCGGCGTTATCGACATCGAATACGGCAAGGCCCTGCCCGAGGGGGCGCGCCGCCTGGCGGATTACCTGAAGGAGAGCCTGCGCCGGGAGGGCGGAAACCCCTTCCTGACCCCGCTGCGGCGGCAGGACGGTGTGCTGGTGGGTGAGGGGCAGCCCATGCTGAACCTGGAGCAGATCATCGGCATGGACTACCTGGTGGAGAACGTGATCGGCAGCATCCCGGCCTATGGGGAGCTGAGCCCGATCGGCCAGTCAACGGTGGACATGGCGGGCGTGGAGCCGGCCATGGCAAACGCGGAGGAGACGGATAAGACGTGAAAATCCTGGCGGTGGCGGACGTGGAGTCCAAAAAATTCTATGAATACTACAGCCCGGGCAAGCTGCGCGACTACGATCTGATTCTGGCCTGCGGCGACCTGCGGGTGCCCTATCTGGAATTTCTGGTCACCATGGCCCGCTGCCCGGTGCTCTACGTCCATGGCAACCACGACGAGCGCTTTTCCCGGGAGCCGGAGGGCTGCGAGTGCATAGACGATCGCATCTTCGTCTATCAGGGCCTGCGGATCCTGGGGCTGGGCGGCTCTTACCGCTACCGCGCGGGTACCTATATGTACACCGAAAAGCAGATGCGCCGCCGCATCCGACGGCTCTGGTGGCGGCTCCACCGCCTCAAGGGCTTTGACATTCTGGTGACCCATGCCCCGGCCCGGGAGCTGGGCGATATGGAGAACATCTCCCACCGGGGCTTTGAGTGCTTTCGGGACCTGCTGGAGCGCTACGAGCCGCGGCTCTTCGTCCACGGCCACGTCCACCGCAATTACGGCCAGGATATCCCGCAGCGCAGCCAGTACGGCAAGACCTTGATCGTCAACGCCTATGAATACTGTGAAATCGAAATCTAATGGGAATCGGCGTCGTTTACACGGCGCCGGTTTTCTTGTTTGTGAAATAACTTGCACAAAACTGTTTCGTATAGTATACTAAACTTGTCTCACTATGTGAGAGTGATTTGTTATGCCTATTTTTGTTTTTTAAGGAGAGAGAACCATGGCAGAACTGAGACCCAAAATCGTCAAGCTATGTCATATCATCGGCGGCCTGACCGGTGTTGTGAACAAGATCGACGAGAACGCCCCGGAGTACTACTCCCTGGCCGGCATCCTGACCGACGATGAGGCCGACGTGGCCATCGCGGCCGGCCTGCGCAAGAGCCGCACCGCCGAATACCTGGCCAAGAAGGTCGGAAAGAGCGTGGACGAGGTGGAGAAGATCGCCAAGCACCTGGCCTGGATCGGCGTCTTCCGCTGCACCAGGAACCCGGAGACCGGTGTGGACGAGTACTTCATGCAGATCTTTGCCCCCGGCATCATGGAGATGCTGGTCAACAACCAGGAGCTGCTGGACACCCATCCCGAGGTGGGCCGCGCTTTTGAGGAGTACACCCGCATCCGTATGGCCACCATGTCCCCGCTGCTGCCCAACGGCTACGGCCTGATGCGCGTCATCCCCGTGGAGAGCGCCATCAAGGACATCCCCGGCGTCAGCGACTATGAGAAGCTGTCCTACTATCTCAATAAGTATGACACCTTCTGCGTCTCTCCCTGCTCCTGCCGCGCCTCCCGCACCTCCATCAACGACGGCTGCGGCCACCTGGCCGAGGAGATGTGCGTGCAGATGGGCAAGGGCGCGGAGCATTACATCCGCACCGGCCGTGCCCGCCAGATCACCCGGGAAGAGGCCCTGGAGATCATCCACCGCGCCGAGGAGAACGGCCTCATGCACGACATCCCCAACATCGAGGAGGCCGGTGACAGCGCCGCGATCTGCAACTGCTGCTCCTGCGCCTGCTTCGGCCTGCGCGTGGGCCTGATGTTCGGTGCCCGCGACGCCATCCGCTCCAACTTCGTCGCCCAGGTGGACGAGGCCAAGTGCGTGGCCTGCGCCCAGTGCGTCGAGGTCTGTCCCGCCAACGCTCTGCGTCTGGGCCAGAAGCTCTGCACCACCGTCAACATCGCTCCGGCCAAGTACGCCAAGCTCTCCGAGCATCTGGTGTCCAAGGAGGCCTGGAATCCCGACTACCGTGAGAACCGCCAGGACGTGGTCCCCACCGGCACCGCCCCCTGCAAGGTGGCCTGCCCGGCCCACGTGCCCGTCCAGGGCTATCTGAAGCTGGCCGCCCAGGGCCGCTATACCGAGGCTCTGGAGCTCATCAAGACCGAGAACCCGCTGCCCGCCGTCTGCGGCCGCATCTGCAACAAGCGCTGCGAGGCCGAGTGCACCCGCGGCGGTGTGGACGAGGCCGTCGCCATCGACGAGGTCAAGCGCTTCATCGCCGACCACGACCTGCACGCCGAGACTCGTTCCATCCCCAAGATGGTCAACCAGACCGGCAAGCCTTTCACCGAGAAGATCGCCATCATCGGCGCCGGCCCCGCCGGCCTGAGCTGCGCCTTCTATCTGGCCAAGCAGGGCTATCCCGTCACCGTTTTCGACCGCAACCCGGTTCCCGGCGGCATGCTCACCATGGGCATCCCCAACTTCCGCCTGGAGAAGGACACCCTCAACGCCGAGATCGATATCCTGCGCGAGATGGGCGTGACCTTCCAGTGCAACACCGAGGTCGGCAAGGACGTCACCATCCAGCAGCTGCGCGACCAGGGCTTCAAGGGCTTCTATCTGGCCATCGGCGCCCAGAAGTCCGCTCCCATCGGCATCCCGGGCGAGGAGCTGGAGGGCGTCTGGGGCGGCGTGGACTTCCTGCGCGAGGTCAATCTGGACAAGCGCCCCAACGTGGGCAAGAACGTCGCCGTCATCGGCGCCGGCAACGTGGCCATGGACGTCTGCCGTACGGCCGTCCGCCTCGGCGCCGAGAACACCTACATCATCTACCGCCGCTCCCAGGCCGAGATGCCCGCCGATCCTGAGGAAGTGGGCGAGGCCATGGAAGAGGGCGTGCAGTTCAAGTTCCTCAACGCCCCTGTGGAGATCCTGGGCGAGGACGGCAAGGTCAAGGCCCTGAAGGTCGAGATCATGGAACTGGGCGAGCCGGACGAGAAGGGCCGCCGCAAGCCCGTGGGCACCGGCACGTTCGAGACCATCGAGGTCGACACCGTCATCGGCGCCATCGGCCAGCGCATCGACTGGGGCAGCCTGGACGTGGGCGCGCTGGAAGTGGGCAAGAAGGGCAACGCCCTGGCGGACGAGCTGACCTATCAGACCGCCCAGCCCGATATCTTTGTGGGCGGCGACTGCTACACCGGGCCCAGCTTTGCCATCAACGCCATCGCCGCCGGCAAGGAGGCCGCCATCTCCCTGCACCGCTATGTCCATCCCGGCCAGACCCTCACCATGGGCCGCGACCGCCGCGTCTACACCGCACTGGACAAGGAGCACGTGCAGCTCACTGTCGGCTCCTACGACAAGGAGCACCGCCAGGTCCACGGCTACAACAAGGAAAAGGCCAAGACCTTCTCCGACGCCCGCGTCACCTTCACCGAGGAGCAGGTCCGCAAGGAGACCGCCCGCTGCCTGGGCTGCGGCGCCACCAAGGTGGACGAGTACATGTGCATCGGCTGCGGCATCTGCACCACCCGCTGCAAGTTCGACGCCATCCACCTCAAGAAGGTCCGCGATTGGCACGCCGGCAAGTTTGAGACCATGCCCGTGGCCGCCGTCGGCGATATCATCAAGAAGTCCGGCAACATCATCAAGCGTAAGGTAAGCAAGTAATGCACGAACTGGGACTTTGTGATGCCATGCTGAAGATGATCCGCGGCATCATGGAAGAAGAGGCCATCGAAGAGGTTCAGCGCATCACCATCGAGGTCGGCTCTCTCAGCGGTGTGGTCCCCGCGTATATGGAGGACTGCTGGGAGGCCGTCACCGACGGCACCGAGCTGGAGGGCAGCGAGTTCGTGGTGGAGACCGTGCAGGGCACGGCCCAGTGCATGGACTGCGACGCCGTCTTCCCGGCCGATGTGGATCACCTCAAATGCCCCGAGTGCGGCGGACAGCGCCTGACGCCCCTCTCGGGCCGGGATCTGACCTTGAAGGAGATCCTGGTATCGTAACAAAACAGAAAAATCCCGCTGCTGACGCAGCGGGATTTTTTTGCAAACAGTTTGGAAAACTACAGATCGTCCTCCACCATCAGTTCCCCGGAGATGATGCCCAGCATCTCGTCAAACTTCTGCAGATCCTCGGGGCTGAAGCGCTCGTTGATGCGGTCGATGACCGTCTTTTGGTAGGAGGTGAGCAGATCCTCATAGTGGTAATACTTTTCGGAGAGAACCAGATGATACTCCCGCCGGTCGACAGGGGAGTTCTGCCGCTCCAGATAGCCCTTCTTGATGAGGCTGTTGACCTTGTAGGTGGCGTTGGACTGGGAGATCTTCAGAAAATCGGCAAATTGCCCCACCGTGGGCGTGCCCAGAATCTTGATGACCTCCAGGGAAAAGGCCTCCATCGCGCTCAAAGAGCCGTCACGCTCCCGGACCAGCTCGAAGATTTTGCGGAAAAAGCGCAGCTCAAATTTATCAAACACCGACCGGAAATTTGTTTCAATCATGCTATCGCCCCCTATATTACTCTCTATATTACACTCCTTCTTTTCATTTGTAAATGTAATTTTTCCCATTTTTCGAAGAAAAAAGAGATAGTTTTTCCCGTGAACAAGATGTGAATTTTTGTGCGCGCTCCGGCGGAAGCTATTGACAAAGGCAAGGGACGGTGGTATATTAGCACTCGAAAGAAGAGAGTGCCAGCAATGAGGCTGCAGAAGTGCTGGCACAGGTTTTTGCGGATTGCCAGAGAAGGTGCGGTTATGGAATTAAGTGATCGCAAAAAGAAAATACTGGCGGCCGTGGTGGATGAATACATCCGCACGGCGGAGCCTGTGGGCAGCAAGGCCATCGCCCAGAGCGGCAGTCTCAACTGCTCCTCCGCCACCATCCGCAACGAGCTGGCGGAGCTGGTGAACATGGGCTACCTGGAGCAGCCCCACACCTCGGCCGGCCGCGTGCCTACCCCGATGGGCTACCGCATGTACGTCAACGAGCTCATGGAGAAGCAGAAGCTCTCCCTGGAGGAGACGGAGGAGATCAACCGACGGTTGAACCTGAAGCTCCAGGAACTGGACGACACCATCAGCGATGTGGGCAGGCTTGCCTCCCAGCTGACAGATTATCCCGCCCTGACCATCACGGCCCAGACGGCCATGACCGTGAAGCGCTTCGATCTCATCTATGTGGACGCCAACACCTTCATCATCGTGCTGACGCTCTCCAACAACACCGCCAAGAGCAAGCTTGTACACCTGCCCATCTCCGTGGATCAGGATCTGGTCCAGCGGCTCTCCAGTCTCTTCAACGCCAGCTTCACAGGCATCACCCAGGAGGCGGTGACCCCGGTGCTGATCCATTCCACCGAACGGGCGGCCGACGATACCATGGGCCTGACCGCGGTGATCGCGGCCTTCGTGCTGGAGACTCTCCATGAGGTGAGCACGCCCACCGCCTTCGTCACCGGTGAGAACCGGCTGCTCAGCCAGCCGGAGTTCCGGGATCCGGACAAAGCCCATAAGCTGATGAGCTATCTCTCCGGCGGCGGGCACATCCTCCCACCCTCCGAGGGCATGGCCCCCGGCAGCGACGAGGTCCGGGTGCTGATCGGCCCGGAGAACGTGGCCGAGGAGCTGAAGGATTCCAGCGTTGTGATCGCCAGCTATGACGCGGGCGACAACACCCGCGGCCTCATCGGCGTGGTGGGTCCCACCCGGATGGATTATTCCACGGTGGCCGCCAAGCTGAGCTTTCTGGCCGCCGGATTGTCCCGCCGCCTCGGCGGGGGCGAGGCGCCGCCCGAGGGCATGCACAACAAGTTAATCATTAAGGGAGATACCGGAAATGAACGAAGATAAGAAGGAAACGCCGCAGAGCGAAGAGAGCGAAGAGGTCTCCAAGCAGGCGGAGACGGTCGAGGCCGAGGTGGTCGAGACCGAGAAGAAAGCCGAGAAAAAGGATCGGAAAAAAGACAAGAAAAAGGAAGCGGACAAGAGCGAGGAACTGGAAAAACAGCTCGCCGCCGCCAACGATAAGTATCTGCGCATCTGCGCCGAGTACGACAATTACCGCCGCCGCAGCCAGAAGGAAAAGGACGCCCTCTACGGCGATATCAAGGCCGACACCGTGCAGAAGTTCCTGCCGGTCTACGACAATCTGGAGCGGGCGCTCAAGCAGGGCACCGAGGATGAGGCCTATCGCAAGGGCGTGGAGATGATCATGACCCAGTTTACCGGCACCCTGGAAAAGCTGGGCGTCACCGCCATCGAGTCCCTGGGCCAGACCTTTGATCCGAGTCTCCACAATGCGGTCATGCATGTGGACGATGAGACGAAGGGCGAGAATGAGATCGTCGAGGTGTTCCAGCAGGGCTTCAAGCTGGGGGATAAGGTGATCCGCTTCGCCATGGTGAAGGTAGCAAACTGAGGAAAAAGGCTGTAGGGGACGGCCTCTGGACGTCCCGCTCCGGATCCTGTACAAGGGCCGTCGGGGACGCCGGCCCCTGCAACGACAACCCAAACCGCCTCGGAACGAGGCCGTTTCATCCGCTTATAACAGCTTCGGCTGCTATAGATAAATTTGTTTAAAAAAAATTCACGATACAGGAGGACATTACAATGGGTAAAATTATCGGTATTGATCTGGGTACTACCAACAGCTGCGTCGCCGTTATGGAAGGCGGCGAGGCCGTCGTCATCGCCAACGCCGAGGGCGCGCGCACCACGCCGTCCGTGGTCGCTTTCTCCAAGACCGGTGAGCGCATGGTGGGCCAGGTGGCAAAGCGCCAGGCCATCACCAACCCCGACCGCACCATCTCTTCCATCAAGCGCGAGATGGGCTCCAACTACAAAGTCAGCATCGACAACAAGAACTACACCCCGCAGGAGATCAGCGCCATGATCCTGCAGAAGCTGAAATCCGACGCCGAGGCCTATCTGGGCACCACCGTCACCGAGGCCGTCATCACCGTTCCCGCCTACTTCACCGACGCCCAGCGTCAGGCCACCAAGGACGCCGGCAAGATCGCCGGTCTTGACGTGAAGCGTATCGTCAACGAGCCCACCGCGGCCGCCCTGGCTTACGGTCTGGACAAGGAAAACGACCAGAAGATCATGGTCTACGACCTGGGCGGCGGCACCTTCGACGTGTCCGTGCTGGAGATCGGCGACGGCGTCATCGAAGTTCTGGCCACCGCGGGCAACAACCGCCTGGGCGGCGACGACTTTGACGCCTGCATCACCCAGTGGATGGTTCAGGAGTTCAAGAAGGCCGAGGGCATCGACCTCTCCGGCGACAAGGTGGCCATGCAGCGTCTGCGCGAGGCCGCCGAGAAGGCGAAGGTGGAGCTGTCCGGCGTGACCAGCACCAACATCAACCTCCCCTATATCACCGCCGACGCCACCGGCCCCAAGCATCTGGACATGACCCTCAGCCGCGCCAAGTTTAACGAGCTGACCCACCACCTGGTCGAAAAGACCATGGGCCCTGTGAAGCAGGCGCTGTCCGACTCCGGTCTGCAGCCCAGCGACATCAGCAAGGTCCTGCTGGTCGGCGGCTCCACCCGTATCCCCGCCGTGCAGGAGATGGTCAAGTCCCTGGTCGGCAAGGAAGGCTTCAAGGGCATCAACCCCGACGAGTGCGTGGCCATCGGCGCTGCCATCCAGGGCGGCGTTCTGGGCGGCGATGTGGAAGGCATCCTGCTGCTGGACGTGACGCCGCTGTCTCTGGGCATTGAGACCCTGGGTGGCGTGTGCACCCGTCTGATTGAGCGCAACACCACCATCCCCACCCGCAAGAGCCAGGTCTTCTCCACCGCCGCGGACAACCAGACCTCCGTTGAGGTCAACGTCCTGCAGGGCGAGCGCGAGATGGCCGCTTACAACAAGAGCCTGGGCCGCTTCCATCTGGACGGCATTGCTCCGGCCCGCCGCGGCGTACCTCAGATCGAGGTCACCTTCGACATCGACGCCAACGGCATCGTGAACGTCTCGGCCAAGGATCTGGGCACCGGCAAGGAGCAGCACATCACCATCACCGCCTCCTCCAATATGTCCAAGGAGGACATCGACAAGGCTGTCAAGGAGGCCGAGATGTACGCCGCCGAGGACGCCAAGCGCAAGGAAGAGGTGGACGTGCGCAACCAGGGCGACCAGATGGTCTACCAGACCGAGAAGACCCTGGAGGAGCTGGGCGACAAGGTGGACGCCGCGGAGAAGAGCGAGATCGAGAGCAAGCTCCAGGCCCTGAAGACCGCCCTCACCGGCACCGACACCGCCGCCATCAAGTCCGCCACCGAGGAGCTGACCCAGAGCTTCTATAAGCTCTCCGAGAAGCTGTACCAGCAGCAGGGCGGTCAGCCCGGCGCCGGCTTCGATCCCAGCCAGTATCAGCAGCAGGGCGGCCAGCCTGGCGGAAACGGCCAGGACTACTACGACGCCGATTACACCGTGGTCGACGACGATAAGAAATAAGGCGCCGCTCCCTGCCCTTTGTAGGGGCCGGCGTCCCCGACGGCCCGTGTACGTTGACGAACAGCGGGACGTCCGGAGGCCATCCCCTACGGCAAAGACTGACATTGACTCATACCACTGAGGCGAGGAGCGATCCCCGCCTCATGGCGCGTAAACTATCAGAAAATTGATAGGAGAATCCTATGGCAGATAAACGAGATTACTATGAGGTGCTCGGCGTAGACAAGAGCGCATCGCAGGATGAGATAAAAAAAGCATACCGGAAGCTCGCCAAGGCCAATCACCCCGACTCCCATCCCGGCGACAAGGCCGCCGAGGAGCGCTTCAAGGAGGCCAACGAGGCCTATGAGGTGCTCTCCGACGAGGACAAGCGCAAGAAGTACGACCAGTTCGGCTTCGCGGCCTTTGATCCCTCGGCCGGCGGCGGTTACGGCGGCGGTTTTGAGGGCTTCGGCGGCTTTGACGACATCTTCGGCGGCGGAGGCTTTGGGGACATCTTCTCCAGCATTTTCGGCGGCGGCGCCGCCACCCGCAACCCCAACGCACCGCGTCGGGGCGACGATGTGCGCGCAAGTTTGAACATCAGCTTTGAGGAGGCCGCCTTCGGCTGCGAGAAAGAGGTCACCGCGCCGCGTATCGAGATCTGCCCGGACTGCAAGGGCAACGGCTGCGCCCCCGGCACCACCGCCGAGACCTGCCCGGACTGCCACGGCACCGGCAGCGTCCGCACCACCCAGCGCACACCCTTCGGCATGGCCCAGTCCACGGGCCCGTGCCAGAAGTGCCGCGGCACCGGCAAGATCATCCACCAGCCCTGCAAGACCTGTCGGGGTATGGGCAAGATCCGCCGCAACCACAAGCTGACGGTGAAGGTCCCCGCCGGCATCGACGACGGCCAGGCCATCCCCATCACCGGCTGCGGCAACGCGGGCTTAAACGGCGGCCCCGCCGGCGATCTGCTGGTGGGCATCACTGTGCGGCCTCATCCGATCTTCGAGCGGGAGGGCACCGCCGTGTACATGGAGCAGGAGATCAGCTATGCCCAGGCGACCCTGGGCGCCGAGGTGGAGGTCCCCACCCTGGACGGCAAGGTCAAGCTCACCATCCCCGAGGGCACCCAGCCCGGTACCACCTTCCGCATGCGCGGCCGGGGCATCCCGTCCCTGCGCGGCGGCGGGCGCGGCGACCAGTTCGTGTCCGTGAAGCTGGCGGTCCCCAGAGGCCTGACTGGCTCGCAGAAGGAACTGCTGCGGCAGTTCGCGGCCTCCATGGGCGAGGACGTGAACCGCGGCGGGATCTTCGGCAAGAAGAAAAAGTAAGACCCCGGAGCAACAAGTTTTTCGCACGGCGCGCCCACCGGGCGCGCCGTTTTCTGATTACCGTGATTTATACAGAATTCCCGCGGCGCTCTGTTGAAATCGCGGGAAAATGTGGTATAATATCTCATTATGATTTTAACATGGAGGCAAATGCGAACATGAGCAAAAAGCAGTTCAAGGCCGAGAGCAAGCGGCTCCTTGACCTGATGATCAATTCGATCTATACGAACAAAGAGATTTTCCTGCGCGAGATCATCTCCAACGCGTCCGACGCCATTGATAAGCTCTGCTACCTGTCCCTGACCGATGAGAACGTAGGCATGAACCGGGAGGACTTCCATATCGACCTGATCGTCGATAAGGACGCCCGCACCCTGACCGTGCGCGACAACGGCATCGGCATGACCCTGCAGGAGGCCGAGAACAACCTGGGCGTCATCGCCAAGTCCGGCTCTTACCAGTTCAAGGGAGAGATGGATCAGGATAAGGCCGAGGATGTGAGCATCATCGGTCAGTTCGGCGTGGGCTTCTATTCCGCGTTCATGGTGGCCGATGAGGTCACCGTGCTTTCCCGCAAGTACGGCGAGGAGCAGGGCGTGCAGTGGCAGAGCCGCGGCGCGGACGGCTATACCGTGACGCCGATTGAGAAGGACGGCATTGGCACTGACGTCATCATGCACATCAAGCCCGATACCGACGATGAGATCTTCGGCTCCTATCTGGAGGTCTGGAAGCTCAAGGCCCTGGTGAAGAAGTACTCCGATTACGTGCGCTGGCCCATCAAGATGGACGTGGAGCATCAGGAGCGCTTTGAGACCGGCGAGAAGAACGACGACGGCAGCCCCAAGTATGACTACAAGATGGTCACCGAGAACGAGACCATCAACTCCATGGTGCCCATCTGGCAGCGCTCCAAGAGCGAGGTCACGGACGACGACTGCATCGCCTGGTACAAGGAGAAGAACCGGGACCGCAAGGATCCCTGCGCCCTGGTGCGCGTCAACGCCGAAGGCACGGTCAGCTACAAGGCCATGCTCTTTGTCCCCGGTGAGCAGAACGAGAACGTCTTCGCCGGCGACAACAAGGGCGGCATCACCCTCTATTCCAACGGCGTCATGATCATGGAGAAGTGCGACAAGCTGGTCCATGAGTATTTTGAGTTCGTCAAGGGCGTGGTGGATTCCCCCGACCTGAGCCTGAACATCTCCCGTGAGATCCTCCAGCACGACCGCCAGCTGCGCGTGATCGGCCAGAACCTGGAAAAGCGCATCAAGGGCGAGCTGGAAAA
>CACYOR010000052.1:0-973 GCA_902775985.1 Oscillospiraceae bacterium | reverse complement strand
TACGGCCGCTATAAGGACTTCCTGCGGGATCTGCTGATCTTCCAGACCGATAAGGAGCGCCAGATCAGCCTGAAGGAATACGTGGAGGCCATGCCCGAGAGTCAGAAGGCCATCTACTACGCCAGCTCCGACACGCTCAAGCACGCCAAGGCTCTGCCCCAGTGCGAGCAGGTGCGCTCCCGCGGCTATGAGCTGATCTATCTGACCAGCCCTCTGGACGAGATGGTGCTGGAGAACCTGCGCGAGCAGGACGGCAAGGCCTTCTGCAACGTGGTCACCGACGATCTCGGCTTTGAGACCGAGGAGGAGAAGAAGGCCGCCGAGGAAAAGGAGATCGAGGAGAAGGAGATCCTGGACTTCGTCAAGGAGGCCATCGGGGAAGAGGTGGCCAAGGTTCGCCTGAGCCGGAAGCTGGCCTCCCAGCCCTGCTGCCTGACCAGCGAGGGCCCCGTGACCCTGGAGATGGAGCGCTATTTCCGCCGCGGCCCCAGCGAGGAGATGCGCAAGGTGCGCGCCACCCGCGTGCTGGAGCTCAACCCCGAGCATCCGGCCTACGAGGCGGTAAAGGCCGCCTTCGAGAACGACAAAGAGAAGGGCAGGAAGCTTGCCAAGATCCTCTGGGTCCTCTCCGAGATGAACGCCGGCCTCGAAGTGGAGGACACGGCGGAGTTTACCGATCTGGTGTCAGAACTCTTTTGACCCGATAGGGGGCGTCCCCTGCAGAGACGGCAACAATCCAAGTCAGGAGCAACGTTATGAAGCAAAGACCGCGTCTTGGCATCTACATCCATATCCCATTCTGCGCCAGCAAGTGCGGCTACTGCGATTTCTATTCGCTGGCCGGCTGCGACAACATGATGGAAAAATACCATAAGGCGCTGATCACCCATCTGGAGGAATCGGCTCCCGGCATCAAGAACTACGAGGTGGACTCCGTCTATTTCGGCGGCGGCACCCCCAGCTATTACGGGGC
>CACYOR010000051.1 GCA_902775985.1 Oscillospiraceae bacterium | reverse complement strand
GCTGCACCAGCGCTTCAAAGTCTTCGGCATGCTCACAGTAATAGTCCAGATCTGTGCTGGCCTTGACACGCGCCCCTTCCACCGCTGTGATGGCTCCAAGACCGCAGCCGATCTGATCCATCTGTTCGTGGGGGAGCTGAAAACCGGGCAGCAACCAGCCGCCGTCGCGCTCCTCATATGTCCCGGACAGAAGTTCCCGGACGAGGGCCGCCTGCTCCCCGGACAGGGGGGCGTCGAAGAAAAAGGCGCCCGGGCGCTTGGTCAGCAGCCGGCTCAGCGTGTCACGCAAGATCGGCTCTGTGGGATTGTGAAGGGGAGAGACGGTGCAGCTGAAGCGGTGATACCCCGCCTGGAAACAGACCTCCAGCGCGGCCAGTGTTTGCTCCGCCGGACCGAAGCCGAGGCGTATCAGTTCTTCCTCATCCAAGGTCGGGGTGAGAAACTCGATGACCGCCTCATTCAGGTGTTTGGCGGCCGTCAAACGGTAAAAATCAAAGCCGCGGCCGGTGGCAAGCAGCCGAACGCTAACCGTCCGACTCACGGGAAAAGAGTCCCGAATGAGCTGATACAAAGCCTCCAGATCGTCCGCCGGGATGTGGCAGAAGGAGCCGACGCCGAATTGCAGCTCCGTTACCAGGCAGTCCTCCAGACCCTCAGCGGCGGAGGGGATCTCCCTCTGCAGGGCAGTCAGATAATGGTTGAGCTCCGGCGCCTTAAAGGAGCGGATACAGTCCGGACAGTCCTGGGCCGTGCCGTCTTTCTGGAAGGGGAGGGAGACGAAGAGACGAATGGATTCCATACGATCACCTCAAAAACAGTTTTCTATATTGTATCATGATTGTATCATGTTGAGACCGGCTTTGCAATCCGGGTGCTTTCCGCCTTTACGCGGCGGGAAATCTGTGGTATGATACGAAAAAATGTTAGGGAAGGCGGGTGAGCGGGATGAAACGGGCTTTGATCGCCATGAGCGGCGGGGTGGACAGCTCTGTAGCGGCCTGGCTGATGCAGCAGGAGGGTTACGACTGCGCGGGGGCCACCATGAAGCTCTATCGCAACACCGATATTGGGGAGGCCTGTCATAAAAGCTGCTGCTCCCAGACGGACATGGATGACGCCGGGGACGTGGCCTTTCGCCTGGGGATGCCCTTCGAGGTGCTGGAATACACGTCCCTGTTTCATGAGCGCGTGATCCGGAATTTCGTCTACGCCTATGAACACGGCCTGACGCCCAATCCCTGCATCGACTGCAACCGGTATATGAAGTTTGACGCCATGCTGGACTATGCCCTGGAGCAGGGCTTTGACTGCCTGGTGACGGGGCATTATGCCAGGGTAGCCTATGATGAGACCAGCGGTCGCTGGCAGCTCAAAAAGGCGGTGGACACCGGGAAAGACCAGAGCTATGTTCTCTATATGCTGACCCAGAAGCAACTGGCCCACTTGCGTCTGCCGCTGGGAGAGAAGCTCAAGACCGAGACGCGGCAGATCGCGGAGGAACAGGGCTTCATCAACGCCCGTAAGCACGACAGCCAGGATATCTGTTTTGTACCGGATGGGGACTATGCGGCTTTTCTGGAGCGCTGGTCCGGGAAGACGTACCCGGAGGGCGATATCCTGGACCCGGACGGCCATGTGTTGGGGCGCCATCGCGGCGCGGTGCGCTATACCATCGGGCAGCGCAAGGGCTTGAACCTGGCTATGGGCAGGCCGGTCTACGTCTGCGGCAAGGACATGGAGAAGAACACCGTGACTGTCGGGCCGGAGGAGGCGCTGTTCCATCGGGAACTGCTGGCCGGGAAGATGAACTGGCTCTCCATCCCGGAGTCATCCGAGCCCATCCGCGTCACGGCGCGCACCCGCTATCACCAGACGGAAAAAGCGGCCACGGCCTATCCGCTGCCGGAAGGGCGGCTGCGTCTGGTCTTTGATGAGCCGCTGCGGGCCATCACCGCGGGCCAGGCCGTCGTCCTGTACGACGGGGATCTGGTGCTAGGCGGCGGAACGATTCTGAAAACCGAATGAAGTCAGACCGCGGGAGATCGACTACGATCTCCCGCGGTTTTGGGGTCATATAATGAAGTCGTATGAGGCGTCCTCTCGGTGCATGAGATCGGCGATGCTGTAGCGGCCCAGATACTCCCGAATGGCGGCGTCCAGCCCCTGCCACATGGGGAGGGTCCGACAGGTAGGCATCCGGGGACAGAGGGGATGGCCTTTTTCCAGGCAGGCCACCGGCGCCAGGGTGCCCTCCATGATCTCCAGAACCTCATACACACCGATCCGATCCGGCGGAAGGCCCAGCCGATAGCCGCCTCCTTTGCCGCGCAGCCCGGTGAGGATCCCGCTGCGCACCAGATCCTTTACAATACTCTCCAGATACTTTTCCGAGATCTCCTGCCGGGCGGCGATCTCCTTTAGGGGGAGATAGGCGTCCCCCTGGTTCTCGGCCATATCGGTCAAAACGCGCAGCGCATAGCGTCCGCGGGTCGAAATCAGCATGTGCAGCACCTCTCTTTGCACCTATTATACCCCAAGGTAAGTGGGAATTCAATTGTTTTCGTTTCCCTCTTGACAAATCGGAGAGACTGCGCTATATTATTCCCATAAACATACTTGAAAGGTGGGAAATATAAGTGTTCCTGCTGACCGCACGATGTTGACCTCACGGTACGACGATATCCACAAACAACATGAATTTCGTATAGGAGGAGACATCCATGAGCAACATTTATACATCCGCTGATCAACTGATCGGTAAGACTCCGCTGCTGGAGCTTGTGCATATTGAGAAGACCGAAGGCCTGGAGGCGACGATCCTGGCCAAGCTGGAGTATCTGAACCCGGCCGGTTCCGTCAAAGACCGCATCGCCAAGGCGATGATCGATGACGCCGAGGCCAAGGGTCTGCTGAAAGAGGGCTCCGTGATCATAGAGCCCACTTCCGGCAACACCGGCATCGGCCTGGCCTCCGTGGCGGCGGCCCGCGGCTATCGGATCATCATCGTCATGCCCGAGACCATGAGCGTGGAGCGTCGGCAGCTGATGAAGGCCTACGGGGCCGAACTGGTCCTGACCGAGGGCGCCAAGGGCATGAAGGGCGCCATCGCCAAGGCGGATGAGCTGGCAAAGGAGATCCCCAACGCTTTCATCCCCGGCCAGTTCGTGAACCCGGCTAACCCCGCCGTCCACAGGGCGACCACCGGACCGGAGATCTGGGCGGACACCGAGGGCAAGGTGGACATCTTTGTGGCCGGCGTCGGCACCGGCGGCACCATCACCGGTGTGGGCGAATATCTGAAGGAGCAAAACCCCGCTGTCAAGGTCGTGGCGGTGGAGCCGGCCGGCTCCCCGGTGCTCTCCAAAGGTGTGAGCGGCGCACATAAGATCCAGGGCATTGGCGCAGGCTTTGTCCCCGAGGTGCTGAACACCGCTGTGTATGATGAGATCATCCCGGTCGAAAATGAGGACGCCTTTGCTGCCGGCAAGAAGGTTGGCAAGTCAGAGGGCGTGCTGGTGGGCATCTCCTCCGGCGCCGCCGTCTGGGCGGCCCTCGAGCTGGCCAAGCGGCCGGAGAACAAGGGCAAGACCATCGTGGCGCTGCTGCCCGATACCGGCGACCGCTATCTCTCCACGCCGCTCTTTGCTGAATAACGGAGTCTGCAAAAAAATCACTTCGGATCTTCCGAAGTGATTTTTTGCTTATGATTCGTCTGCCAACTGCTCGATATAGACCCAGGAGCTGTTTTCCGGCAGATAGTTGATGACCACGGGAATCAGCCGGTCATGGAGTTCACCGATGGTGATGGTCGGCTCCATATCCTGCAGGTTGTAGGTGTAGGTCCATTTATCCGTGCGATAGTAGATACGGTCGTAGATCTTGGAGAAGAGAACGCCGTCCTGCCCGGTTTTTTCCTCCGGCCCGACCAGGGACTTGGCCGTGTCCAGATAGATGGACAGGAGCCCATCCTCGTCCGCCAGTTGCTGCGCCACATAGACGGCAAAGCCGCAGACCGCGGTGATAGGGGAGGGGGTCGTAGACATCTCGGCCGAGTAGACAAATTTGGCTGCGTTTTCTCCCTCGGGGACGGGATGGATGACATCGGCCAGCACGACCTCATCAAAGCCCATGGCATAGAGCTCCCGACAGAGGGTGACAACGTAATTCCGGATCACCGAGCTGTAGGGGTCGAGATAATAGCCGATATCGTCCCGATAGTCAAAACCGGACTCGGTGCGCAGTGTATAGGACGTGGTGCGGATGGGGAGAAGATTGTCGATACAGCAGCTGATCTGCGCCACCAGGTAGATATCCTTGTCGTGCTCCTCACCGTAGTCCTTGACGTCCTGGATCATCTTCGGCACGTCGTTGTCCAGTGCGGACTGATAGTAGAGCCCGTAACTCTGGGCCAGCTCCGCCTCCGAATTCCAGACCAGCGCGCCGGAGCGCGGCTTCATCTCCAGCAGCAGCGCGTTACCGCTGTTCAGACGCCCGGCCATCTCCATCAGATGATCGGTGTTGATGTCCTCGGCGCCGATGAAGATGGCGCGCATCTCTCTGGCACTGCGGCCGGCGGTGGCCTCAACACGGGAGTAGTCGGGGGAATCGAACACGAGATTGACGTCCACCGGCTCGTAAACCTTGACCTCGTTGCCCTCGCTGTCAACCACGCTGCCGTCGCTGCGACTCACACCCGGGAGGACCATCTCCACCCCCTGTTTGCTGATGACCGCGTACTTCTGCATGCTGTAGAACAGCACCACGATCAGCGCGATCAGGGCCAGGACGATGACAAAGGGAATCAGCGCATAGTTGCGGCGCTTCCGTTTTCCCTTGTAAAACTCTGATTTTCTCGCCATAACTCAGTTATTCCGGTAGTTTCCTTCGATTTTTTGGATCCGGCGGATATGGCGCTCGTCATTGGAGAAGGGAGTATCCAGGAAGGTATCGACGATCTTGATCGCCAGACCTTCGCCCACCACACGGGCGCCGAGGGCAAGAACGTTGGCGTCGTTGTGAGAGCGTGTCGCCTCGGCGGAGAAGCAGTCCCCGCAGAGAGCGGCGCGGATGCCGGGTACCTTGTTGGCGGTGATGGAGATGCCGATCCCGGTACCGCAGATGATGATACCGTACTCCGCCTCGCCATTGGCGACGGCAAGAGCCACCGCGCGCCCGAAATCGGGATAGTCGCAGCTTGCTTCGCTGTAGGTACCGTAGTCTTTATAGCTGAGACCACGCGCCTCCAGGTGCTTCATGATCGCCTGCTTGAGGGCGTAGCCGCCGTGATCGCTTCCGATTGCCAGCATGATCTTTATCCTCCTCATGCATGTATTTAAATCATTTTACCACGTTGTTCCCGATGCTTCAAGTGCTTTCCGGCGGAACCGGATCCAAGTGCCGCACGTTCTTCCCTGCAGAACAGAATAATTGTGAGCGGGTGATTTTCACCCGCTCACGACATGTTTCGGCTTTCTGCTTATCGGATTCGTGAATACTCACAGCTGCTCCAAAGCGTGGCCTGACCGTCATACTTCATATAGGCCAGGTGGTCCGTGACGGAGATGACAGCCATATAGTGGAAGGGATCTTGCTGCAGATAGAAATTGGAATCCCCCGGTTCAGCGATCAAATCAACGCAGTACTCCTCTCCTTCATTGCTCCAGTAAAGATGCAGGATGGCAACTCCGTCCTTAAAACTGACATTGCTGCGGAGGGCCATGCAGGCTCCGCCCAGATCCGCTGTCAGCGGGATGACGGTGGGATCGCCGGAATACAGCCCCCAGTCGTCGCAGAAGGGGAGATAGAGGGAGAGGTTCGCGAGCCATTCGTCTCGCTGCTCAAATTCACCCGTGTAGTCGTTCAGCCATTGAGCGGCGGCCGCCAGATCGCCGGACTCACAGAGGGCGAAGAAAGCGCTCTTGTAATTGGTCAGCTCCTTTAGCCCATCCAGACGTGAGGCACTGTCTTTGTAGTCGCCCAGGTTACGGAAAACCGCTGTCAGGCAGTCGCCTATGGGCTCAAAGTTCTCGGCCGGCGTGTCTGTGAGTTCGATTACAACTTCATCCTGACCGCAGGCGGCACGCAGTTCATCCAGAGCGCTGTTCCCGAGAGCGTCTGCCTTTGCCTCGGAGAAGGAAAAGCGGTTTTCCTTGTCTGGATCCATGCTGAGGCGAGCATAGATGCCCTCGGAATCATAGGTCTCCATAAACGTATAGAGAGCCAGCGCCTTGCGGTAGTTCGCCTCCCGGATGCGATCCGCGCTGTCCTCGTAGTCCTCCATAGCCTCAAAGGCGGCCACAGCTTTGCTGTACTGGTTTTCGTCCAGCAGCTTGCAGGCCTCCTCATAGGCGGCCTTCTGCAGCTCTTCGGGAGAGGGAGTGGGCTCGGGCGTAGGCTCCGGTGTGGGTTCGGGCGTCGGTTCTATGGTCGGCTCGGGACTGGGTTCTTCCGTCGCCAGCGCGGCGGGCGAGGGGAGCGGAACAACGCGGTTGAGGAAGCGAGGGCCGATAAAAATCAAAAGCAATGCAGCGAGAAAGGCGGCACAGAGGGGGATGAGAAGACGGGGCGGCAGCTTGAAGCTGAGTCGGCGGTGGGGTGGAGCGGGCTCCGTTTCGTCTTCTGCCTCCGGCTCGGGCTCCGGCACCTCAACCGGAGCTTTGTTTTTCCGGCGTATGGGTTTGGCCTCTTCGGCGGCCTCTGCCTCCTCCTGCAGGACGCGGTCCCGGCTCTCCTGGCGCAGGGAATCCGGGTTCACATTCAAAAGCGCCCGGCGGACGCGATGGCAGCGACGGCAGCTTCCCTCATCACTGTGATTGACCAGGCCACAGGTGCAGAACCAGAGCGAACCGCTCTCCATCGGCGCATAGGTGCAGTCCGTCCCGTAGCGGATGCGAAACTGCTCGGCCATTTCCTCGTCACCGTAAGCCTCCAGCAGGGTTTTCTGCTTTTCGACCGGTTCCCAGACGCTCTCCTCGTCTTCCCAGACGGCGCCGTCGGAGAAGGTTACCTCCGTGACACGCACGGCGAATGCACGGGCCTCCCGCCCGGGAAGGATCAGCGCGGTGTTCTGTCCGAATTCCGCATCCTCGGCAGCGTGAAGATCCTGATAGCTGCGCAGGATCTCTTTCCCGAGCGGGCGCCCGAGCGCGTCAAGCATCTGGATCCGCACCTTGAGACCGGTGACCTCCTCGGGGTCCAGATTGTAAAATTTCAACTGTACCAGCAGATCCTGGGAATAGGTGTCCCGCAGCAGCGCGCCGGCACGGATCAGAACAGGGGCGTTTTCGGCGTAGAAGCTGGTGGGAAGCACAAACAGACGTGTGTAACGTTCAGCCATGGCAGTCCCTCACAGTTCGGGCAGGTCACGGCTGTCAAAGCTGCCGGCAGCGGCACCGCCCCGGTCAGGGAGAGCCGTGATCAGCAGGTAACCGATCAGCGTGAGAAAGAAAGCAAAGAAGAAGTATTTGCGTTGGGCCCAGCCTTTCATAACAGCGACTTTATTAAACTCGCATGCCACGAAATAGTCCAGGACAAGAGCCAGCACGAGCAGAATGATTTTGACGTAAACAGGCATTTCCCACACTCCTTTTACCAGGATAACTCCAGTATACCACGGGAATTATGTAAACGCAATGCGAAAAAAGTGCGGAAATGACATTTTTTAGCCGATAAAGGCGAAGCGGGCGAGCCGATCCAAGACATCCACCAGTTGGTGCTGCGGCAAGGCCAGGTTCAGACGGATCGAGTCGGGATAAAAGAAATCTTCCCCGTTCTGCCAGAAGACGCCCACGGAGGCGCCGCGGCGCAGCAACTCGGGCAGAGTGAGACCGTGCTCGCGCAGCCAGCCGCCGCAGTCGAGAAAAAGCATATAGGTACCCTGCGGACGCATGACACGCACGCCGGGGAAGTGAGAAGCGATAAAGTCACAGGCAAGGCGGGCATTTTCATCCACAACGCGGATCATCTCCTCAGCCCAGTCCTCACATTCATTGTAGGCGGCGATCAACGCGTGCATGGAGAGCACGTTGCCGGCGTTATAGTGGGTCATGGCGCTGCGGCGGCGGAGCCGGTCGCGGAGCGCCGGGTTATACACAATGTGATAGGATCCCACGAGTCCGGCCAGGGAGAAAGTCTTGCTGGGTGCATAGAAGCTCAGCGTTCGCATCCGCGCGTCCTCAGAGAGGTTTTGCGTCGGGATATGGGTAAATCCGGGCATAATGATATCCGACCAGATCTCATCGGAGATGACGGTCACATCGTACTTCCGAAACAGCTCCATGGCCTGCTCCAACTCCCAGCGCTCCCAGACGCGGCCGCAGGGGTTGTGCGGGGAACAGAGAATCGCCAGGTGGATGTGCTCGTCCCGGAGCTTCTGTTCCATATCGGCGTAGTCCATCCGCCAGATGCCCTGCTCGTCTCGCTTAAGCTCACTGTGCACGGCCACACGGCCGATGTCCTCCAGCACGTGGGTAAAGCCCACGTAGGTAGGGGAGTGGAGCAGCAGCTTTTCACCCGGGCAGCTCAGCATCTGGATGGCTGTGCTGACGCCGCCGAGCACGCCGTTTTCGTAGCCGATGTGCTCCGGGAGAAGGCCCTCTGTGCCGTGGCGGCGCTTGTGCCAGGCGATGATGCTCTCGTAATAGGAGGCAGGGGGGCTGTAATAGCCGAAGAAAGGAAAGTCGAGGCGGCTGCGCATGGCCTGGAGAATGGCCGGAGCGGTGGGGAAGCTCATATCCGCGATCCACATGGGAATGACGGAGAAGCCCTCCTTCACGTTGACGTCGGGAATGGGGTTATGGTTGGCGGCAATGGAGTCTTTCCCGAGCCGATCGAGGACTGTGGTGAAATCGTATGTCATGTTTCTTCAACTCCCGTTCAGTTTGTTCTCATTGTAGCACAGCGGCGCAGTTTTTACAATTTCTTATAGACTTTGCCTTGGGAAACGATTATGATAGAGGCGTTTCAAAAGGAGTGGTGACATGAAAGATCCCATGATATATATCGAACGCTTTTGCCGGAATCACCCCAACTTCGGCGTGCGGAACTTGATGAAATATGTGTGCATTGCCAACGTGGTGTTCTGGCTCCTCGGCGCGGTGAATCCGGTGCTGCTCAGTTATCTGCGCTTTGACCCCTATCTGGTGCTGCACGGGCAGATCTGGCGTCTGGTCACCTTTGCGCTCTATCCTCCCAGCACGGGGATGTTGGCCTTCATCGCCTTCTATTTTTATTACTGGATCGGCAGCACGCTGGAACAGTACTGGGGCACAGCGAAGTTCAATGTCTATTTCTTCTCCGGCATCCTGCTGACGCTGCTCTACGGCTTCCTGATCTATTTTATCACCGGCCTTCGGATCCAGTTGAACGCGGAGTATGTGTATCTGTCCATGTTTTTCTCCTTTGCGGCGATGTTTCCGGATATGCAGGTGCTGCTGTTCTTCATTATCCCCATCAAGATGAAATGGCTGGCGCTGGTAGACGCGGCTTTCTTTATCCTGGGCGTGGTCACGACCCGTTTCCCGGTGAACCTGCTGCCTGTCGTCGCGGTGCTGAACTTCTTTGTGTTTTGCGGGGGAACGCTGCTGCGTGGTCTGCCCCGGCGTCCGACGGTGAACACGGTGAATTTCCGGCGGGAATCGGCCCGGATCCGCCGTGAGCAGCGGGACAAGCTGTATACGCATAAGTGCGCGGTCTGCGGCCGGACCGATGCGGACTATCCCAATCTGGAATTCCGCTATTGCTCCCGTTGTGCCGGCTACCATTGCTTCTGCCAGGACCACATCAACAACCACATCCATTTTACCGAATAAGGGAATTCGGAAAAAGAAAGAAAAAAGTAAAATTTCCTCTTGACCTTGCCTGCTGTTTGTGCTAATATAATCGGGCGGCAAGGCCAAGGGGCTTTTGCTTTTATATACAGGAACGGCGCCTGAGCGCCGGTCTTGAGTTATCCGGGTGTAGCGCAGATGGTAGCGCGCTTGAATGGGGTTCAAGAGGCCGCTGGTTCAAATCCAGTCACTCGGACCAAGAAAAAGGCTTGATTTCGAAAGAAATCAAGCCTTTTTCGTCATTTTTTAGTGCGAATTCAGAACGCTGAAAAACGAAAATGCGGAATAAAAGCGGAACGAGAAAAAAGCTATGTAACATATGGAATTTGTTTTCCTTCTGCAAGACAAGTCCAGCTGAGTGATTCGCGGTCTGTGTGAGCGATGAGTAAGCATGTATAAAAACAACAGCGCGGGGTAGCCTCGAAAACAGGAATAGCCCGCGCTTTTTGAATGATTATGATTCTTGCCGCAAGATTAGAATCTGATCCATCGGCGTATCCAAGAACTTGCTCAGCGCCACAAGATTGTCTGTGGAGGGAAGAGTTTCTCCTCTCTGCCACTTGTAGATGGCTTGCACATCTGCGAGACCGAGAAACTGACTCAGCTCTCGGACGCTGATGCCCTTTTGCTCCCGGAGGCGGCGGATGTTCTGCCCCGTCGCCTCGATATCAATCACAGGGTAAATCATGCAGTTTCCACGCGCTTGTGGCGAAACAGCCAGGCACAGTAAAGAACATAGGGATAGTTCATTTCCTCACCGTCATAGAGATACGTCCGCCTGCTGTCCACGATCAGCCACTTGCGTTCACGGGAGAGAAATGCGCTGTCTTCAGAGAGCCGCTTGATCACAATCTCATAAATCCCGTCATGTTCCACATAACAGGTAAAGCTGTCCCAGCGCGGATTGCTCTGACGATAGCGGTCCACAAACGAGCGGGCGAGGTAATAGTCCGGGTGCGGCCCTGTAACCTCCGCCATGTAAGAAATTGTTTTCACTCCGGTCCGCTGGTAAGCGCGATAGCGAACAAGCAGCAAATTCTCATCCCAATTCATTGTAATCTTTATACGCACACCTCCTCAACTGCGTAACGACGCAGAAATTCGGATTCGGTCATGTTTTCAAAGGAAGCGAGGCGGCTCAGCAGCTTGCGAGAAGCAAAGTCTTCGTCACAGATGCGGCGCGCCCACTCGCGGGAAGTCACACCCATGCGATTTGCGAGCTGCTGCAGCGTAAGTTTTTCTGCCATACGGTAGGAGGCAATGGGGTTGCGCGGGAGCTTGGAGTTTCTGCGGTCAGTATGACGGTCGCCGTCCTTGAGAAGCGACGGGTCGTAGTCGTCCAGAAGCTCGTCCAGAGTTACGCCCAAGGCATCAGCCAAACGCAGATAGATGTTCAGAGCGGTCGTGGGCTGAATAGCCTCTTCCAAGCTGTGGATGGTAGGCTTGCAGACATGACTCAGCTTACTCAGCTCATAGATGGCGAGCTTATTTTTCTTCCTAAAATATCGAATTCCGTTCATGTTGTGCATTTCTCCTTTGTTACAAGATAATCATGGGGTGTATAACGAAAATGAAGTAAGTCTTCCGAGGTGTAAATGACACGCTTGGGGGTTCTGTCAATGTCAAACACGCGATGCAGTTCATAGCGACGCCCTGTTTTATGGCAGAATTCCATAAAAGCTTTTTCACTGGCGCTTATAAAGAAGGGCGTGTTTTTCTTGTCGGAGGTGGTTTTTACCTCAATGTAGAGCTGATTCCCGTCAGGGGTGAAAGACAAAAGATCGAAGCCAAAGCTTGGATCAAGCGCGAAATGCGGATCGACTGCGTTCTCGTAAGGTGTCCCGGCGAGCTTTTTACGTTCCTTTGCCAGCACCAACTCTTCACCGCGCAGACCGTTATCCAATCGCTTGAGCTGGGTGTTCCGCAGCTTGATCTTGGAGGCGTGGTCGATCACCGGTGCCGTATGCAGGCTAGCCAGAGCCTGGTCCATGCGGTCGTGGATGATCACGTCCAGCGGTACATGAAGGTGGGATGCTAGGGTCTGGAGCTTGATGAGCTGGATGCCATACTCTTTTCGCTCCAGCTTTCCAACATCCATCACATTTAGACCGCAGGCCTCAGCGAGCTGCTGCTGGGTCAGGCCGTAATGCACCCGAAGAAAGGTGATGACATTTTCTGCGGGTGCAACGGCGAGGTCCTTTTTAGGTCGTGCCATCCGACGGCTCCTCGGTGGTAGGATTCAGAACTTCGACGGCCATGGCAAAGGTGTCCATTTTCGTATGCAGGTAGACGCCAGTGGTTTCCACACGAGCATGGCCCATCAGCTTTGCGATGATCTGCAACGGAACCCCCTGTTTCTCCAGCTGGGTTGCATATGTGTGGCGGCAGCAGTGGGGCGTTAGTGCACGTACGCCGCTTACCTTCTTCAGTACCGTGTAATAGCGGCGACGGAAAGAGCCGACACCATAGTATGGCCTGTTCCCCGGCTGATAGATGCGATCCTTTCCACCGTGCTCACGCAGGTAGATAAAGGAAGGGCGATAGGAGGCAGGGACAGGAATGATACGTGTGCTCAGTTCACTCTTCGTGACATCGAGATGAGGCTTCCCACCTACCATCTCGATGGCCTTGTTGATGTCCACCCAGGAACCGTCTTCCGCGATGTCGTCTGCGGTCAGAGCAATCAACTCCTGTACGCGAAGACCGGTCCCCAACATGCCGCGGATCCCATGGCCAATCAGGTCGCAGGGCAGGTCGCGGTTCAGCAGATGAACTTCCTCGTCGGTGAAGGCGTCCTTTTTCACTTCTTCGGCTTTTCCGAGCTGACGTTTTTTGCGTACCTTTTTGGCACGCAGCGCGGGATTGCGCAGAACCAGACCGTTGTGTTCGGCCTCCGTGAAAATCTGGATGAGCATAGCGCGGCACTTACGAAGCTGGGAAGAAGAGTAGCCCTGTTTCACAAGCAAATCCGTATAGCGGTTAATGTCCAGCGGCAGGATCTCGCAGATAGGCTTTGCACCGAACTGCTTCTTGAGCAAAGCCAGCGTGTACTTGTAGCCGGCATACGTCGAGGGCTGCACCTGACTGCGGTAGTCGGCATACCAGAGATCGGCAAATTCGCCGAAGCTCAACTTTTTATCGAGATGGATATTTGCCTCACGCTGCTCCTTAAAGTCTTGGATCTTTGTCAACACTTCAGCGCGGGTTTTCCCGGATAAGCGAACAACATGGCGCTTACCTTCGTCGGTATAACCGGCCATCAGCTCTGCGCGCCAGGTGCCATTCTCCAGCTTACGGATATTACCTTCACCCTTGGAACGTTTCCCCATGTGCCACCGCCTTAAGCAACAAGGTTAGCAGGCACGCGGGTCTGCTTTCCAACCCACAGGAGGAACAGATCGCGGGGGATCCGGATTGCTCCGCCGAAACGGCTGACGGGGAAGTCCTTGCGGTGAGTAAGCTCATAGGCCTGGGACTTGCTGATGTTCAGATATTCGCTGATGTCGCGGACGGTGAGGTAACTGCTGTTAGTTTCGTTTTTCATGCTGAGGTTCCTTTCATAAATGTATTCAGCAAAAAGCGCTATGCAGGTCGGACCCGCATAGCGCAAAACAAAACCGAAGAAAAGCACCCAATTGAACTGTAGGACTCTTGCAAAACAGTCTGATAATGGGTATACTGATCCTGTAGCGTAGTTTTACTACTGTGCTTGGTGCCGGGTACACCTGCGCAGGCACGCGGGAGGTTCCAGCTCTCGCGTGCTGCTACTCTTTAGCTGTGAATACACTATACAACAATAAGGGGATATAGTCAAGGGCTATATGGGCTTTTATTATGGAGTTTACAAATTGTTCATAAGGGGATATAGCATGTCAAATAAAACACCAGAGTACCAGATCAACGCGGTGAAAAAGTATCTTTCCAAGTTTAAAGAGGTCAAACTCAGACTACTCCCAGAAGAACACGAAGCCATTGTCTCCCATGCCAAAGCGATGGGTGATAAGAGCACAGTGGCGTTCATTTCCCGTGCGATCCATGAAACAATGGAGCGAGACCTTGACAAGAATCGGGAAGAGAACTGATTATCCAACCCAGTGTAATAGAATAATAAAATCGGTGTAGCCCTATTCGCAATAAAACGAATGTGGTGACACCGATTTCTGTTTTGTTATAGTACAAGATTGACTGTAATATCCAGTCCCCGTACGGTGAATCATCTCGTCATTCTTGCGCATGCCTTGAAGGCGCCGGTAGACGACCTGCTTGTACTCAAGGAAACGGAGGATTGAACCGGAAGTTCAATGACAGCGCGATACGCAAATGATAAACTGAATACGAACCATGCAGAAAGAGCGGGAACACAGCGTCCCGCTCTTTTCCATAAGCGCAGAAAGGAGATTCATCCATGGGGATATTCATCAATCTGGCCGTTTCCCACTCCGTTTTACAGTCCGAATGGGAGCCGGTGTATCAGGAAGCCTTGGAGCTGGCGCAGAAGTTGGGGCTGGCGGAGGTAGCAGGCTTGAGATCGGCGGGATGACCGTGCGCTGCCTGTCGCGGACACAGGAGTATACCAGCCCGAGCCGCTGGCTGAACGCGAACTGGACAGGCTTTCAGATCTGTGGAGATTATGAGTGCCGAAGAACCTCAGACCGGTCTGCACAGCGACGGAATCGGAAGATGCCATGCGTGAGATCTATCGGATGACCCAAAACTATCGTTATGATCCCAAGGCCTATCAGCTCCTTGGGAACAAGACGCAGGGATACTCCTATCACATCCCGCTGCTGGCGATGTGTTGCCTGATCGAGGACCGGCTCGGAGCGCGAGCGTATACCTATGGGGATATTACACTCGGACAATGCCGCAAGGCGGTAGAGCTTGCCAACGAACAGCTGGCCCAGCCCATTTCTCTCCCGGGCTCCTGCGACGGGGACCGTTTGTTCCGTCATATCCAGGCCTTGCCTATCCCCGAAGAGGAACAGCTTAAGCTGCTTAACTGGGGATATCTAAGGCGGTAACCGCTATTGGAAAAACCGGCTGGAAGGAATGCAGATTGAGGCAAATGGGTTTTCTACGTGCTTGAGAACATGAACATGGGCTTCAGGTTGGAGCAGCTTTTCGATATCTGTCCGTCCTTGACCAGCTTGACAAGGAAAGAGCAGAAGCTGTTTGTTCAGAACCTGCTCGAGACCGGCTTGTGCATTAAGGACAAGAGTACTGTGCCCTCAGCTTTTGATCCGGAACAGGAAAAGCCCTATCGGGTCGAGGATCTGATCGAGCGGCTCTTCCACGCGGTCAGAGCGGAGGGGATGATCGAAGTCTATTTGCCGCCGGAGGAGTGCCGCGCAATCCTCAAACAGCATATGGATTGTCCCGAGATCATCGGCGAGTGCTTTGCGAAGCACGAGAAGATGGCTGCGGAAGTTGCCTTCGCGAAGACGGAAAGCGATGAGGAGATTTTGGGAGAGAAATACGATTTCGTGTTGTTGACAGATGTGGAACGATAGCACAACAGTAAGCGCTCAGCATGACGTGCTAAAAAGCATTATGGAGAGTCACGCAAAAAGACAAATCAATGCTAATGAAAGAGGCACGATGTCGGTCCTTTATGCTACACTGCTTTACTCTAGGTGCGTTACTCAAGTACTTGCATGAAGAATTCATCAGCTTTTAACAGGCTGTTTAGCTTACGCAGAATGCAGCTTATCGTCCTTGGCACGGCGAATCCG
>CACYOR010000050.1 GCA_902775985.1 Oscillospiraceae bacterium | reverse complement strand
TGCGGTAGGAGCTAATACCAATCCACAGCATCCTCTGCATTGTAGCACAGACCTTGGAGAGGGTCTATAAACACTACTACTCTATAATACAAGGAGCATTCCATGTACTGCGGAACCAACAAAACGGCGTGCGCGTCGCAGCTGCGGCTGTCTGAAGCGCTGTTTCGGCTGCTGGAGCAGAAAGCGTTCAGCGCCATCAGCGTCAGCGAGCTGTGCCGGGAAGCGGACGTGTCCCGCCAGACGTTTTACAGCCTGTTCGACTCCAAGGAGAGCGTCGTCACCTACACGCTGCTGGCGCGCTGCTGCTACACGCCCGAGACCGAAGGCGGCGAGGGCTGCGGCACGCTGCAGCAGATGTGCCAGGCCTATGGCCGCTATCTCCGGCAGCACGCGGACTTTATCCGCACGCTGGTGGAAAACGACATCACCTATCTCATGTACGACAGCTTTTTCGATTCGCTCATGGATTGCGGCTGCTTCCTCGCGGAGAAGCCCCCGGAGGTGCGCGGCTACGCGGCGGACTTCATGGCCGGCGGCTTCACGAGCATTGCGCGCAGCTTCATCCGCACCGGCGCGAACACGGACGCCGCGCTGCTGGACGAGATCATCTGCGCGCTGTTTCGCGGCAGCTTCTTTTAAAGCTCCAGCCCCAGCGATTCCGGCGTCTCCACGCGATAGAGCGCGTCCAGGCTGCTGTAGAGAAAGCCCTTGGCCTCCATCTCGCGCAGGCACTGGAGCAGCCCGTCAAAAAAGCCGTCCACATTGAAAAACACGACCTCCTTGTCGAGCACGCCCGTCGCCTTCATGGCGAGGATGCTGAACAGCTCGTCCAGCGTGCCGATCCCGCCGGGCGCGGCAACGAACACGTCCGCGCGCGCGATCATCTCGTCCTTGCGCTCGGAGAGCGTCTTTGTGCGGATGATCCGCGTCAGGCCCGGATGATTTTCGGTCCTGGCCTCCAGAAATTCCGGCACGACGCCGATGATCTCCGCGCCCGCGTCGGCAAAGCCGTCGGCGATATCCGCCATCAGGCCGCCGCCGTAGCCGCCGAACACCAGCGCATGCCCCTGCGCGCCGAGACGGCGCCCCAGCGCCCGCACCGCTCTGGAATACTGTTCGCCCACGTCGCACGAGGCCGCAAACACGCAAATCTTCATTGGGAGTTCTCCTTTCGCCGTTTGTCCATCACGCCCCGCGCAGCTCCCGCAGCAGGGCGATTTCCCGCGCATACCCGGCCTCGTCGTTCGGCGTCTCCAGAATAAACGGCAGGTCCCGCAGCGTGGGATGCCGGATGATGCGCCCGATGGCCTCCAGCGGAAGGACCCCCTCCGTGATGCAGGCGTGGCGGTCCTTGCGCGAACCGCGGTCGTTTTTGCTGTTGTTGAGATGCACGGCCTTCAGCCGCTCCAGCCCGACAACGCGGTCAAATTCCGTGAGCACGCCGTCGAGATCGTTTTCGATGTCATACCCCGCGTCCCAGACGTGGCAGGTGTCGAAGCAGACGCCCAGCTTGTCCGCGAGCGCCGCGCCGTCGAGAATCGCGCGCAGCTCTTCAAACCGCCCGCCGACCTCGCTGCCCTTGCCCGCCATGGTCTCCAGCAGCACGGTTGTGCGCATGTCGGGAAACAGCGTCTCGTTCAAAACGTCGATGATCTTTTGGAGCCCGACGGCAACGCCCTGTCCGACGTGGCTGCCCGGATGAAAGTTATAATACTGCCCCGGCGTATGCTCCATGCGCCGCAGGTCCTCCTGAAACGCCGTGCGCGCAAAATTCTGCACCTGCGGCTTCTCTCCGCAGGGGTTGAGCGTATAGGGCGCGTGGGCCACGAGCCGGTCCAGGTCATGCGCCGCGGCGAATTCGAGAAACGCGGCCACGTCTGCCTCGTCCAGCGCCTTGGCGCCGCCGCCGCGCGGATTGCGCGTGAAGAACGCGAACGTGTTCGCGCCGATGGCGGCCACGCGCTCGCCCATGGCAAGATACCCTCCCGCGGCAGAGATGTGACAACCGATCCGAAACATAGCGATCCTCCCGATGGAAACAGAATTGCTCCTATTATACCGAATTTCCCGCAGAAAGGAAAGAGCCCATCCCCCCTCTCGCAAATTTGAGCGAAGCGGATCACGACCGCGGCCATCGGCTGCGGGTACGAGAAAAGACAGGCCACGGGCCTGTCTTTTCTCGTACGGCGAACAAAACCGCCGCGCAATCCCACGTCCCGCATGGGGTGAGCGCGAGAGGGGATGGGCTTCCCCTCTCGCAAATTTGAGCGAAGCGGATCATACCGCGGCCAACGGCCGCGGGTACCAGAAAAGACAGGCCACGGGCCTGTCCGTTCTCGTACGGGCAAAAACCGCCGCGCAATCTCACGTCCCGCATGGGGCGGTGCCGGAGGGGATGGGCTTCCCCTCCGGCCAAATTGAGCGAAGCGGATCACGACCGCGGCCATCGGCCGCGGGTACCAGAAAAGGCAGGCCACGGGCCTGTCTTTTCTGTATAACCTTTACGCTAAAGATGCCGATACCTCAGATTTCGGGAAGGAAGATATTGTGAAAGATCCCTACGCCCAGGAGGGGTGTCTTTCACGCACAATAACCCACCCCGCGTTGCGGACAGCCGGGCAATATTTAGATTATATGAAGCAGCGATAGTAGCAGTTGCTCATTATAGCAGCCTCATAGGATGATAATCGCCAGAATTGCGCTGAACAGATTGCTGAGTAAATTCACAGCGTCATTGTTTATGGGGCGCAGCCCTTTGTATAACACGGTGGAAACACCGCAATGACGGTCTCTCTCGGTCACCATTCCGCATACAGGGCAACGATATTTCGCTTGGGCCACCGAACCCATAACGCTGTCGAACAAGCAGCCGGAATAGCCGATGACCGCAACGAGGGAAGCTTCTGTCACATCCACATCGTGAAAAAGCATGCAGATTGCTCCGATCAACACAGCGCCGAAAATCGCGGCAACGCTCCCTGCTCCCGAAACGCCGCCGGATAAGCCCACGCTTGTCTCCCGAAACGTACAAATATCTACCGTCTTTCCCCGCGTCAGCGGTCCCAGCTTTGAGGCGAGACTATCTGAAAGAGATTCCGCCATCACAGCGGAGAAGGTCATCAGGAAGCAGGGCTGTGCGGGCCCCGGCTTGCCAGATATGCCATAAAGAAGAATCATCGCCGTACCCACACCCACATTGCATAGGACGCGGACGGCATCGCGTCTGCCAGACTTGCGGCGCAGACCATTGGGGTCTGCCCGCTGTCCGGCAAATTTATCTGCAATAATGGTGACCAAAAAGGTCGCCGCGAGGATCAGAAAGGCTACGATTCCGCCGATTTCACAAATCAAAAAGCACATCAGCCAGGCAAGAGCGATTCCCAGCGGCGTCAACGCCTTCTTCCATATTGCGATCCCCGCTAAAGCAGAACTTAACACAACAGACATGAGAATCTTCAAGTGGTCACAGCATCATGTGTGTCGCAGCAGGAGCAGGCTCCCTTATGCGGCTCGGCATACTTTTCTCCGCCGTGAATATATCCCGGCTCCTTGGTGCTGATAATATCTTTCTCTCTGGGATCGGACTTCATCAGTTCCATTTTGCTCCCAGCAAAGAGCTTGTAAAACCATACGCCAGGCATGAAGATCGCGTAGACATAGGCCACCGACAGCGCCACGCGCAGCCGGCTCGGCTCAGAAACCTTTTGCACACGGCTTTCCGTGTACTCCATCTTGCCGATGTGCTTGGGGCAGTTGCTCTCGCAAATCCCACAGCCAAGGCATTTGTCCAGATCCAGTTTGCGGACGCCATTTTCATCAAAGCTCATAGCACCCACAGGACACGCCTTCACACACTTTTGACAATGAACGCATTGGCTCTCATCAAACGCAGGAAGATACGGGCCGTTGTAATTCACAAAGGGGACATGATATTGAGTTTTCAGCGTCAGCGGCATACAGCAGCAGGCGCAGCAGAAGCACAGGTTATCCTGATAGGGCTGGACGCAACTTTCCACCACGGCGATCAAATTGCGCTCATGGGCCATATCCGCCACTGCGAGACATTCTTCCACGGATACGGCGCGCTCTCCGGCTTTCTTTTTCAGATTGCCGTAGAAATTAAGCCCAAAGCAGGTGTTGATGGGATTGTCGCAGTTGCCGCGCACCGTGCGGCAGACGCAGGGAGAGACGGCGATATCCGTGGTGTTGCGGATGATGTCCTTCGCCACCTCGATAGGCACGACCACGGAATTGGTGTGGATGTAGCGATAATGCAGTTCAAGGCTTTTGCGTACCATTGGGCCGATCACAGGCTTGACAGCGAGCTTGCCCATCATGTAGGAGAAGCGCACTACGTCCACGGTATTTTTTAAGTGCTTTTTCAAGAAGTTTTTGCGGAAACGGGCATCGCTGTCATACAGCGTGATCCCATCGACTTCTACCTTGCGGGAAGTATAGCGATTCGTACTGTTTTTGGTTTCGGTGGTCATTTTTGTTCCTCTTTTCTGCTTCAATTTGCACTTTTATTGTAGCAAAGAACAAGTAGAAAAGATAATATTTTGTCAAACAAACTTCATAACCTCATAGTTATTGAAATACAAACATCCCTGTTGTATAATAATCTAAAGGGGGCGGTAGATTTTGGAACTGCGGGATTTACGCTATTTCTGTTTAACAGCGGAAATAGGAAGTGTGACAAAAGCGGCGGAAAAGCTGGGCGTCTCCCAGCCTTTTGTGACCAAGGTGATCCATCATCTGGAGGAAGAACTCGGCACCAAGCTGTTCAACGTCGAGCGGCGGCGGATCGTTCTGAACGCAAACGGTCAGCATTTTTATAAGGAATCGAAAACGATTCTGGAGCATCTGGATACGCTGGTGGCCGATATGGCCGCCATGCAGGAGAAAGCAGAATTTACGACAACGATCCTCTATAACAACGCCGGGTATCTAAGCGCCCTCAACAGCGCTTTCACGGCCAAGTACCCGCACAGCGTCCTATCGGAAGCCTACGCCAAGCGGGAAGATATTATCGAAAAACTCAATACCAACAAAGCGGATTTCGCCATCGCGCTCCCTCCGATTACCGGCGAGGAGTCACGCATGATCGAAACAATCACAGTAGGCGCGGTCATATCACAGAGGAGCAGCACCGTATTTTTCTTCTGGGCTGCCAAATGCTTTGCAATTTTGACTGCCGTTACCGTCTTGCCACAGCCGGGACTGCCCCAAACGGCGAGGATGCCGCCTCCGGACTCCTCCATCGGCTCCAGCTCCTCCGGCTCCGTATTGCGGCGAAAGAGGCTACCTTTCAGGAAATTCATTCGGTGGCCTCACTTTCCGCGGAAGGCTCCGCGCCCTCGCTTTCCTTAGATTCCGTACCCTCTGCGGTTTCGCCACTGTTCTCCGGCTCCGGTTCTGCGTACAGCTCCTCGATCAGGGCATCCTGCGCCGCAATGAACTTAGCGGCGTTTTCGGGCGTTCCGCGATACACCAGCGCCAGATGCAGCTCACTATCCTGCTCCAGCTCCGCCAGTACCTTAGCCTGCTCAGTGGTCACCAGCAGTGTCACGGTGGAGGGCAGTTCCTTTTCATCCACCACCTCACCGGTATTGGCATCGTACCCAGAGGATGCGGTCACCGAGATGACCTCCACATACTGCAGCTCCGGAGGAATGGCTGTTTCACCCTTGCCCTGATAGTCCGCCACGATGACCGTGACGATATCGCCGCTTTCCAGCTTGCCGGAAAGGCCGGTGGCAAAGCTCTTGATGGTAACGGAGATGGCCTGTTTTTTGCCGTCCAGATTATAGAGATAGGCATTCTCTGCCGCAGGAACAGCTGAAAGCTTGTTGGAAAGAATGTAATCTCCGGCCGCCAGGTCCGCAGTCGCATACTTGCCGACGACCTCTTTCTTGTCTGTCATAAGGTTCTGCGGCAAATTATAGGCACCGACCTCTACTGTCTGGACCATCTCTGCGGTGATCTCGTCACCTTCCTTGATGTCCTTCGTCACACGGACAATCTCCGTTTTCTCACTGGCGCTGCGGCTGAACAGCGGCGTAACACCGAAGCAGATGATCAGCGCCAGCAGGATACACAGCACACCGATGACGGTGCGATTGCGAAAAATCTTCAAATCGTTTTCCTCCTTATAGAAAATATGCGGGAATAAAAGCCACTGCGAAATATGGCACCAGCGGCTGCTTCTTTGCCGCACTCTGCCGCAGTGCCGGGAATGCACGCATGACAAGGGATGCCAGCAGGAGCGCGACGGACATAAATAAGAATCCCGTGAGTACCCGTCCAACTCCCAACACAAAGCCTACCGCCGCAGCTAACCGCCAATCCCCGCCGCCCATCAGGCCAAAGCCTGCACAGAGGTAGAACGGAAGCATTGCCAGCAATGCCCCCAAAAGGGAGGCGGGGCTGATGGTGATCAGCCCCGCCAAAGCAATGACGATGCAGACGATGTCGCTGACGGTCCGGGTCCTCAGGTCATCCACTGCGGCATAAATGAGACCACCGCAGAAGAGGATCGCCTGCGCCCAGTGCATCAGCCATTGTAGCTGAACATTTCCGTGATCTTCTGGGTTACCGTGGGCATGACCGTATCGTTCAGGATAGCATAGAGGCCAGCCAGTACCAGCGCACCCAGCACAACGGCGATCAGCACCTTGACGGCAGTGTCGATGTAGCCCTCACCGGCATTGCTACAGACGGCACGGCGGTTGAAGGCAAGCACGGCAGACATGGAATTGACCGCGGCGGTCTTGACGCAAGTGACAGCGGACTTGGCGGTATGGGTGATCTTCTTGATGAACTTCTTCATGAAATACTCCTCCTGTAAATTCAAAAGTTTTTTGTTGGTGAGTTCGGTCATTTGCGTGTTGCAGGAGGCCCACGGCCCCGCGCAGACAGCAAAAATGCCGGGCGGTCATCTCCCGTCCGGCTCACAAGGTCATATTGATGCATGGGTCCTGCTTCTGCTCGAACCGGATCGACTGGAAGCCTACCCGGTCACAGTAGTAAAATTCGCTGCCGGAATCGTCATACAGCTCCACCACATCCGACAGCGCCATTCGGTAGCCCTGATAGCCGGGAGGCGGAGCATCCCGGCAGATGGTATAGATCCGCTCCAGATCGCTGGTACCGAGATCGCCATCGAACACGAGCGTGTAATTTTCGGCATCCGGCTCTCCGAACTTCCGTACCTGATCCTCGTACCCGATGAATCGCATTGCCACGTCTACATCCTTTTTGAGCTGCCAAATGCGGCAGCCCTTTCGAGACTGCGCCAGTTCTTCGCCGGTCACCTCGCCGGATACGAGACGGTCAAAGATCCCGTCCTCCCAACGGGGCGTCAGATTCATGCGGCTCAGATATTGGTTGAGTTCGTCCGTGCGGAACATTTCATCCACCACGGCGGTATCCGCCTTCACATAGCCCACAGGATTACCGTAAAAGATGAGCCGATTTCGGTTATCCACGGTGAATCGCACCAAGTTCCGTCACCTCCTTTCGCACCGTGGCGCTTACATCTGCTGTTCCATGCCCTGAGCGGGTGCGTCCTCACTCTGCTCCATGCGTTCCTGCAGCCTCTGCTCGTAAGCATCGTTGACCGCATCCACCAGCGCAGTCCTTGCCTCGGCGGTGACGGCATGGAAGGTGTCGTTATACACCGTCTCGCCGTTTTTCTTGTAGGACTCCTGGGGCATGGAGATGAAGCGCCCCTTGTCCGTCTCAATGACACGGAGGCCGTGGACGGCAAATGCGCCGGCGATGGTAACGCTGGCATAGGCTTTGGTTTTGTAGTCGCCGTCCACCATACGGTCGATCCTCGCCTCGATCTGGGGCGCAGGGGCTTCCTGCTGCTTTTTCTTCTGCGTTGCTGCCATAGATTTTTTCTCCTTCCTGTTACATAGATTGATTGTTCATACCGGGGGATTCGGCGGCTTCTTCCTGCTGGAACTGCGACAGACTCTCTTTGGCCCAATCGGGCAGGAATTTCTCATCCAGCACGCCGACAAACTCATCCCGGTTCCACCTGGTCATTTCACCGTCACTCAGACAAGTGCAGCGCACCGAGCGCCCAATAGCGTGGGGACTGCATCCGAAGCCGTCGTGGGCATACCACAGCTGGTTTTCCTGACTCCAGCAGGACTCTTTCAGCGTATCGGGGCTGAGTACCAGCACCTTACCGATGTAATCCTGCTCGGCACGGTCACCGACGCAATGCTCGGAGCCAAACAGCCCCAGCTTTTGATAGGCTTCTCGATAGAGGTCTACGAAGCCATCCAGTATGGCGGGGTGGCTTCGGACGGTGATCTCGGCATTGTGCCGCTCGTCCTGGGGAATATATCGTCGTGCCGCCCACTGCTTGTTTGCTCTGCTGAAACGCCCGTCCCAGGAAAGTTCCTGCAGGGTGGTGGCCAGTACCCATTCCGTGCGCTTGTAGCCATATTCTGCAAGCACAGGTTCAAGACAGTCCTTCTTCAGGTGCATTCCATCGAAGTTCTGACGGATCGTCTCCTCGATGGCATTCCGGCAGGCAACATTGACGTGGTAGCTCTCTCGCCACATAGAAAGCTGGTTTCTTTTCTTGGCCTCCTGTGCTGAGTAGGGATAGAGATACTCGTGATCCTTAGTCATCATCCGTAACGGCAAACATACTACACATCTGCCGCAAAGTCTATCGAAACATTTGCTGCCCCTGCCGCTGCTCCGGGAAGGGCGGGTCCAAGCGACGCAGCAGGCCGAACTCTGTTTTTGTCACGCAGTCGTTTTCCATGCAGTCCTGACCGTATTGCTCAAAATCCATGTAGCCGTCCAGCTCATAGATGGCTTCATCGTCCAGTCCCAGCGTTTCCTGCAATCGCTGCTGACCGTAACCGTAGGCGCCCTCCGTGATGCGCTGGTAGTTGTCCAGATTTTGCAAGAGTTCACAGGCTCCGCGCAGCGTATCCGGCTTCTCTGCCTCCAGCACGGCGGCGTAGGTCAGGAGCATCCCGTCCTGCTGCCAGATATCCTCCAAGGCTTCGGCAAAATCGTTGTAATCCTCCACGGCGGGACAATCCGTATCACGGATCAGCTCCCCGATGTATGGCACCTTGAAGCGAATATCACAGAGCATGGCATCCGCGAAAACATCAATATCAAGGTAAGCCTTCACAGCGTCGAGGTATTCCTCGTCAGCGGGGAGGACGAGGGTGTAGTCCGGCCTTCCATTGACGCGCAGCGTCATGCGGAGCATTTCATCCCTGCTCTCATCCCGCCAAGGCTCTGCCGGCGAAAGATAGCTGCGGTCGATCCCCATATCCGGTGTCAGCAAGCTGCGGGCGTTAGGGACAAAGGCGCTGTACCGGGCGTAGTTGTGTCCCTGTGGGTCAACAAGGAAACCGTCCTTTCCCTCCGCATCGAGGATGAGCAGGCAGTGTCTGGTGTCACCATCGTGTCGGACAGCATTTTTGTTCTCCGCGATGAAATCATAGTCAGCCAGCAGTACGCGGCTGAACTGCTTGAACCGCGGGCTTGGCAGCTCGATGACCTTATCCACGGCGCAGGGGTCTGCCTCGCATCCTGCCTGCTTACACTTCAGTTCCGCTCGAATGATCATCGTGAAAGCCCTCCCATCACCATGTGGCTGCTCTGGCTGCCGTTCATCACTTCCTCCATGCTGATATAGCCCTTATAGGCGATGTAGCCCCGGTCGGTGAACATCCCGTCCTCCTCGTTCATGCGCTCCGAGCCGTACTTTTCATAGTCATAAAAAGCGTCGAGGTTTTCGTCATAGTCGAAATGGCCGGACTGCTGGATCATGTACTTGCCGTACTCGGCGGGAGAGTGTGCACCGGGGGCAAAGTCAAAGAGGTCGAGGTTTTCCGCAAGATTTTTGATTTGCGCCGCGTTCTCCGGCTTTGCCAGCATGACCACAGCCCCCAGCTTTTTCATATCCGCGTTTGACAATCCATCCGTTGCCTCTGCCAGTTCGCTGAGGTCGGAGAGAGTTTCGTACTCCATATCCAGAAGGACATCCACCTCATTGGGGAGCTGACTGTCCTCCAGCCGCAGGCGGGCATCGGCGGGATCAGTGATGCCCCCGCGAAGGAGGGCGCGGTCGATCTCCTCCTGCACCATGGGGAGGAACAGCCATGTGATGTGCTCCGTATCCTCCGGTTCGGCTTTAGAGGTCACCGCAACGGTGATGACATTCGGCTTGTAGTAATAGCAGGGGAAGAACCGGCCATCGTAGACCTGCTCTAATTTCATACCGTTGTCGTAGACCACACCATAGGGCGTCACCGTGCCGCTGCCGCTTTCGATGAGTTGCCGTGCGGTTCCCTTGCCGTCCAGCGCATTCAGTTCATCCACACTTGCGCTGCCGCCGTGCAGGTTCATGTAATGGTCGCGGCCGATGGCGGCGAGGTCGGAAAAGTCAGTGATGACCGTGGCCTGCTGGCAGCAAAAGGTCAGGTTGATGAGATCCTTCAGCTCGAACAGCTCCAACTTGTGTGCCATCGCCTGAAACTGTGCGGCTTCGCCGGTGTCGAAGCTGTCCAGCCGCTTGGCGAGGTAGTTCAGCTCCTCCACATTGACCGTGAGCATTTCCACTCGCTTGAGAACGGTGTAGAAGCTGTCGATCTTCTCCACCTTGCAGTCCGCCTTGACCGCGTCACCGATTTCCAACGCCTCCAGCAGCTCCATGCAGTGTGCGTACTGGTCGCGGGGAATAGGAAACGGAATGGTCGCCACGCCGTATTCCGGGTGATGCGGATTGCCAAGCACCGCTTGTATCATCATGTTTCGTCAACTCCTTTTTCCAAATTCAAAACCGCATCTCCGTATTTGGCCATCAGTAGTGCGCCAGTGATCAGGTGGAACGCCTCATCTGTGACCAATTCCGGAGACGCAAGGTCTGCGAGAGTGATATTACAGCAGCCGACCGCAATGGCCTTCGCCGCCTGGTAGACGCTGTATAGCTCCGGCTCGATTCCTCCGAGCCGGACGCTTTGGAAGTCAAAGCCGTCATTCCCGCATTTCCAGACCATCCTGCGCCAAAGGCTCTCGTATGCCGTGAGCAGGAAGAGGGCCGCTTTGTTCCGGTCGGACAAACGCCAGCAGCGCTCTCGCCAATGTGTCCATCTTCGCCGGTGGGCATCGGACAGGAAGAATTGGAAGAATTGAGGTTTCCTCTCTCTAAATTGCTGATGCATCCTTTTTCGGAACTGCGGCCCCATAGAGGGGGTGAAGCAGTCCCGCATGAACGCATTCAGCTCCAGCACACCTGCCTCGATCCGCTCCTCCAGGCAGGTACATTCACATAGGCGGCACGGATGCTTGCGGACATAGTTCTGGCAGTATTCGCACGCCACATCTTCGGGCGTGTAACGAAATGGGCTGCGGTATATTCCACCACCTCTGGGCTTTTGACCGGGCTGAGACATCATCAACTGCTCCAACGCCTGCAGCGGCGTGTCTCGCATGAAATAGTACGGCATAAGCGAACTCCTCTCTGAAATGAAAAAAGGGCCGGAATCTTATTGCTAAGACTCCGGCCCGTTCCGTTTGATATTACATTGTCTGTTGCTGCGCGACTTGTTCCAAGGCTTCTTCCTGCTGCCGGATTCGCTCGTCCAAATCCGGCACACACTCCTCAATCTGCTGCTGAACACTGCGGATCATTTTTTCCTGCTCTCCCGTGAGTTCAAAGAAATCTCCGTCTACAGAGTCCGCACAGCAACGATAAATCTCGGTCATCTGCTCTGGGGTGAAAAGCCGTTCCTTTTGAATCAGCCCGGAGCGGATAGCAAAGTCCTGTTTGGCTCCTGCATAGTTCTCCATGAAATAGTGCCCATGACATACTCCTGTGTGCCCATAGGCCCAATCCCATGTGACGAAGTGGACTCCGTGTTTGCTCTGAACTCCAGCCAGCACAGTGCCGTTGAAATCCGCCAGCACCTTGTAGCCGTCCTCCAGACCGTCGGCTTTCAAAAAGGGCGCCATCTCCATCTGCCGCATATACTCCGCTGTGGTCCTGACAATCTCATACACCTTGTCCTTGGCAGCGATCCGTTCTGGCTCGTCAATATCCTCATTGCGGTAGGCAACACCACCGCTCCCAGTTACTTCACAAAGCGGCGAACCGTCAAGCAGGATACACAGCCTGTCAGTGTGAACTTCGTCCAACTGGAAACCCTCCTTGGCAAGGACGATTGCTGCTTCTCTGAGGTAACAGACCTTTTCTTCTGCGCTGATGCTCATATAGCTCCTCCCATGCATAAAAAATAAGGCCGGAGCGATCATGCTCCGACCTACAAATGCAGGCGCTGCGACCAGCGCCCTTTTTGAAATGAAAAAGGGCACCGCTTTCTTAGTCCGTCAGGACCAACAAAACAACGCCCAAATCTTTGTGATTCTTTTTTGAGAAAAATACCGCTGCCAGCCGGAAAAATCGCCGCTGAAAAAGGGCGCTGGCTGAACGCATCTGCATGAAACAGGAAAACACCCGGTTCGAATCGGGGCAGACGCCCTGAAACAGCGATTTGCATCTATGGTTTGAGAGAAGAAATCCGGGCTTGAAAAAGCCCGGAAACGGTTGATGCGCCTGACTTTTCGCCAGACGCATCTATACCGTTTCGTTAATATGGTACGGCTGACGGGATTCGAACCCACGACCTCCAGAGTCGGAGTCTGGCACTCTATCCAGCTGAGCTACAGCCGCGTAACACAGGAGGTATTATAACAAACTGTCCGGGAAAAGTAAAGCACAGATTTGCAAAATGCGCTTGCCAATTTTGCAAAGGTGTAGTAATATAATAGAACGTAGTCCTTGACAAGGCTGCACTAGTCGGGGAGCCAGCGGTGCCCTGTTGCCTGCAATCCGCTACAGCAGGGATGAATTCCCGCCCCCGGATAGCCGATGTGTCGTCTGCCCGCAGTAAGCGGTGTTGAAGGCCCGGTCCCGCGCAACGGAGCCCCGTGAACCATGTCAGGCGGGGAACCGAGCAGCATTAAGCGGGTCCCTCCGTGTGCCGCGGGGCAACCGGGCCGGAGCTGGCTGCTGTGGTAACGGGCATATCGTCTATGCAAAGGCGGGTGTGCAGTCTTGTCAAGGGCTACTTCGTAGCCCTTGACAAGACTGCACACGATGATTTGCAATCATCGTGTGCAGCCGATGCTGCGCATCGGCTTTGAATTTGAATTTTTGGGAGGGGAAGCCCATCCCCTCCCAAGCCCGCCCCATGCGGGTGGGGCGGCAGCTCGTTTTTAGAAGGTGGTGTCACGCATGTATCAGGCATTATACCGCAAATGGCGGCCGAAGACGTTTGACGATGTGGTCGGCCAGCCGCATATCACCGAGACGCTCAAGCGGCAGGTGCACACCGGCCGGCTGAGCCACGCCTATCTCTTCATCGGTACGCGCGGCACCGGCAAGACCACCTGCGCCAAAATCCTCGCCAAGGCGGTCAACTGCGAGCATCCCGTCGATGGCAACCCCTGCAACCAGTGCGCCGCCTGCCGCGGCATCGACGACGGCTCCGTGCTCGACGTGGTGGAGCTGGACGCCGCCTCGAACAACGGCGTGGACAATGTTCGCGCCCTGCGGGACGAGGCCGTGTTCTCCCCCGCCAACGTGAAAAAGCGCGTGTACATCGTGGACGAGGTCCACATGCTCAGCACCGCGGCGTTCAACGCCCTGCTGAAGATTCTGGAGGAGCCGCCGGAGCATCTCATGTTCATCCTCGCGACGACGGAGCTGCACAAGGTCCCGGCGACGATTCTGTCCCGCTGCCAGCGGCACAGCTTCAAGCGCATTCCGCCGGAGCTCATCGCGGCGCGCCTAAGCTACGTCGCCGGGCAGGAGCAAATTGACCTGCAGCCGGACGCGGCGACGCTGCTCGCGCGCCTGGCCGACGGCGGCATGCGCGACGCGCTGACTCTGCTGGATCAGTGCTCCGGCAGCGAGCACGTCACGACGGAGGCCGTGCTCTCCGCCATGGGTCTCGCCGGGCATCTGCGGACGGCGGCCCTTCTGCGGCAAATCGCCGCGGGCGAAACGGAGCAGGCGCTCTCAACCTTCCGCGCGCTCTGGCAGGACGGGAAGGACCCCGCCTCTCTGCTGGACGAGCTGAGCATGCTGCAGCGCGATGCGCTGCTGCGGTCCGTCGCCGCGCGCGGCGGCAGCGCGCTGCTCTCCGGCAGTTATGACACGGCAACACTTGACGAATTTGTAAAAACCATCGGCACAGCGCAGCTGCTCGCCAACCTCACCGCGATTCAGGACGCGCTCGCCGGCATGACGCAGAGCGCGAACCCGCGCCTCACGGCGGAGCTCTGCATCATCCGCCTGTGCCGCCCGGCGCTTCAGACCGATCTTCCCGCGCTCACCGCGCGGGTCGCGGCCCTGGAGTGGGCCGTGCAGCGCGGCGCACCCATACAGAGCGCGCACGTCACGTCCGCGCCGGAGCCGCCTCCGGAGCCGGAGGCAGAACCGGAACCGCAGCCGGCACCAAACGTGGAAACGCCCCCGGAGCCGGAGATAGAACCGGACCCGGAGCCAATACCCCCGCCCCCCGCCGTGGACGAGCGCCCTCTCATTCCGGAGGAGCCGCCCGCGCCGGACAACCTGAGCGTCCCTGCCGCCCCCGCCGCGCCGGAGGCGCCTGACGCCGCGTCGGACTCCATTTGGAGCGCCATCTGCGCGGAGCTGCAGCGCACGCTTTCCGCGGGGCA